>NZ_JBSOLI010000032.1:0-115252 GCF_054941065.1 Dellaglioa sp. BT-FLS60 | reverse complement strand
GCGGAGATTCCTTCTTTCTTATTAATTCATCTGTGGTGGTTGAACGATAATGGATTTGGATAAACCGTACCCAAAAGTCTTATGGCTTTTGGGTCTTTTTTTGTCATTATACAAAAAAACTGTTATTGGTAATAGAATTAATTTCTATTACCAACAACAGATATTGTAGACCCATAATTTCATGTAATATTGTGAATCTCCTGTAGAAAAATATAAATACCATAAATCAAGCATTTCTTTTGAATAAACATTTAAATAAACTAATATTTCTTTGGCCCATAACAAGCCGCTAGCTGAATTGGCAGTGATTAGATTTTTATCACGAAAAGTGGGTACATTTTGGTAAAGATTTTCTCCTATGTAATTATTTGAAAACATCTTTAAGAAAATTAAAGAATTACTTGTGTGTTTGTATTCATTGAAGATACCTAAATCTGCTAAAGCTAATGTTGCGCCACAGATTGCTCCGACAAGTATCTCTTTTTCTAAATAGTACGGTATTTTAGTTAAAATTTTTTCATTTCCTTTAGTATTCCAAGTGTCCGCTCCCGGTAAAAGAATTGCAGCCATATTTTCTTCATCTATTTCACTTAAAGTACAGTCAGGTATAATTGTTAGCCCACCAATTGTACGAACTGGTTCTTTATTCATTCCTACCGTTTTCACTTCAAATTTAACATTTCCTTTTTTGAGCAAACTTTCCATACTAAAAGCTTGAAGAATATTTCCTACTTCCCATTCAGCCATTGTATCTAATACATAAATATATATTTTTTTCATTACTATTACTCCTATCAATTTGATAATCTCAATTTAACACAAAAAGAGTGACAACTATGTGTCACTCTTTTTGTGTTAATTTTAAAGAAGATAAAAAATGTTTTTTTATCTTCTTTTTTAATGTTGCTGGTGCTAAAACTTCAATTTTATCACTTAGTCCTAACAGAATTGAAAACGTCATAAAATCATTTATTTTAACCTGGGTTTCTCTGATATAATATTCTTCTGTTTCATTGATTATATTACCTTTGAAATATTCTTCTACAGTATTATTTAAACTCTTTGGATACTTTAATATAACTGTTGAATTTTGTTTTATTTGTTCAAATTCTTTCTCCTCAAGGATCTGTTTAACGTCATATTCATTAACAAATATTTCATCTAATGTAGAAAAATTAGCCATTCTTTCAACTTTAAAAATTAAAAAATCGTTTTTTGCTGTATCGTAACCTAATCCATACCAAGAATACCATTTAAAGTAAACATAAATCATGTTAGCAGTAACTATTCGATTTTTATTTTTGGAATCACTATATTGAAAAGAAACAACTTTATTATTTTCAATTGCTCGTTTCAATTTGGCAACCTTATCTACATTACGTTCATTTTCGCTAACAACTGAAAAATCAATATTCATTGAAGAATTCGACACTTTTTCTGTAGAGTATATATAATTTATTTTTTCATATGTACTAGATACCGCTTTTTCTCCCAAAATATCTTTCAACCCATTCAATGCAAGTAAAATATAATCAGTATCGACATGATTCATTATTCGATTATTGATTTTATAGTTTTTATTGATTGAATAACCTCCTTTAGAGCCTATCACAGAATAAATTGGAATACCTGATAAGGATAATGTATCAATATCTCGAACGATTGTTCTTCGTGAAACACTAAAATGACTTGCCAACTCACTAGCAGTCGTTTTTTCTCTATTTAGTAAATATAATACGATTCCTATTAACCTTTCAATTTTCTGATAGATGAAATAATAAATCTCAAAAAAAAGAAATCTGTTATCAAATAACAGATTTCTCAATAATAGTTACAACACAGCTTAAATTATAAAAACCATTCATCATTATTTTTGAATTCTAATTGCTTCAACATCGAATACTTTATCGATCCAAGATTCATAGAACGGTGCCTCATGACTAACCAATAAAACATTCCCAGGAAATCGGCGAACTGCCTTTTGTAGCGCATCTTTTGTGTCATCATCCAAATGGTTAGTTGGTTCATCCAAAATCAAGAAGTTACTTGGTTTCAATTCAACCAAGCTCAATTTCACTTTCATTTGTTCCCCACCACTCAAAATACCAATGGGTTTCATTGTATTCGCAGCGTTGATACCTGATTTAGCTAAACGACGACGAATCGTTTTCGGCTCTAAATCAGGATATTCATCTTGAATAATTTGTAATGGTGTCATTTCTTTATTATCCCAAATTAAATCTTGATCAAAATAATTCACAACAACAGAATCAGAAAATTCTGCTGTACCACCAAATGTTGGGATTAATTTCAAAATTGACTTAATCATGGTTGATTTACCAATACCATTAAATCCTTTTAAAACCACTTTTTCTTGATGTGATAACGAGAAAGTCACTGGTGATAGTAACGGCGTCTTATAACCAACTGATAAATTTTTAACAGCCAACGTCGATGCAGAGCCAGTATCCAGATAAGGAAAATCAAATTTACCTTTTACGGTATCACTTGGTGGTGTCACCCGTTCAATTTTATCTAATCGTTTCTGTCTAGATTTAGCCATCGTGGCACGCGTTCCCGCTTTATTTTTACGAATATAAGCTTCATCTTTTTCAATTTGAAGACGTTGTTTCTGGAATGCCTTCAATTGGGCTTCTTTTTTAGCTTCTTTTTGTTTAATGGCCGATTTAAAATTACCACGGTATTTTGTAATTTTACCAAATGCGACATCAATAATGGTATTAGTAACATTTTGTAAAAATTCAAAATCATGAGAAATAACCATAAAACAGCCCTCGAATTGATTCAAATACTCCGTCAACCAATCGATATGTTCTGTATCCAAATAATTAGTGGGTTCATCCAATAAAATAACTTCAGGATTTTCCAGTAATAACTTAGCCAAAATAATTTTTGAGCGTTGTCCACCACTTAATTCACTAACTTGATGGTCTTTTTCGATTGCATCTAACCCTAAACCAGTTCGCACACGATCAATTTCCGTATCAATCTCATAAAAGTTCTTAGCTTCAAGCTCTTCTTGATAGCGACCTGCTTTTTCCAGTAACTTCTCATCCAAATTTCCAGCATAATCAGTATAAGCCTGTGTTTGCTTCTCACTAATATCATATAAACGTTGAAATGCTGTCTTCAAAAATTCAATGACCGTAATCCCTTCAGCGACTTCAGCATACTGATCTAAATAGCCAATTGTGGCACTTTTCTTCCATTTAATTTCACCCTCATCAGGTAATTCTTGCCCTGTGATAATTTTGATTAGCGTACTTTTACCGGCCCCATTTTGGCCAATAATACCCATGTGATCTTCCACATTTAATTCAAAATGAGCATCTTCATATAATTGTTTATCTGCAAATTGATGGGAAAGCTGGCGAACTTCTAAAACTCCCATTATGATCCTTCTTTCTAAAGACTAATTATCATTATTAACTTCTAATATTGCATTGAATACTTCTTGTGGAAAGTCCATTTCAGCCTTAGATCCTAAACGTTTGTTAGCACTTTGGCGGCGTAACATATCTTGTTTAGCCGCATTCTTTTTATCACTACTTGTTGTGGCACTCTTACGAAGAGGTGGCACATTTGCCCGTGAAATGGCTTTATTTTCGATAACTGCTTGAACTGGCATTGGGAATAATTTACGTGGAATTGAATATTTTAATTGTTCCACTAATTTTTGACCAATCTCAACGGCGTCTTGTCTATGAACAACAAATCCTAGTGCATCAACTGTTGCATAGTTAACTAAAACATCCATTTTAACAACATCTGCCGTTTGGTACCCTTTGAATTGCGTCTCCATTGTTGCATAACCATGTGATAATGATTTTAATTGATTGAAGAAATCATAGGCAATTTCAGACGTTGGTAGCGCATAATTCAATTCAGTTTGACCAGAATTATAAGCCATATCTTGGAAAATACCTTTACGTTTTTCAGCCAATTTCATGATATCACCAACTTGTTCATCTGGAACCGTCATGTGAACATCTAAAAAAGGTTCTTCAACATGATCAATCTCAGAAAAATCAGGAAATTGAACAGGATTATCAACAATAACTTCTTGCCCATTTTTCAAAATAACATGGTAAGTAACATTCGGTGTTGTTGTTAAAACACCTAACTGATATTCCTTTTCAAGTCGTTCACGGATAATACTCAAATGTAACATCCCTAAAAATCCACATCTAAATCCCAAACCCAAAGCATCCGATTTTTCTTCCTTATAATGGAAAGACGAATCGTTTAATGCTAATTTTTGAATGGCTGATTTTAATTCTTTATAGTTATTATCTTTCGGATAAAATCCGGCAAAAACCATTGATTCTGATTCCTTATAACCAGGGAGTGACTCGGGTGTCGGATTATTTTGAGACGTCAACGTATCCCCAATTTTAACCAATTGAGGGTCTTTTAACCCCGTAATCACATACCCAACATCGCCAGCATGTAAACTATCAACGGCAACCATATCTGGTTTAAAAATACCTGCTTCAACGACTTGAAAGTCAGTTGTTTGCTGCATAAAACGAAGTAAGTCATTGGCTTTAAATTCACCATCAAAGACACGAATATAAGCCACAATTCCTTTAAACGCATCAAAATGTGAATCAAAAACTAGTGCTTTAAGTGGTGCTTCAATCTCACCAACTGGTTCAGGAATCCGGTCTTTAATGGCTTCTAAAACCAAATCAACACCCATCCCTGTTTTAGCTGAGATTAATAACATGTCATCTTCATCTACGTCAGCTAATTCCATCAATTGAATTTTAGTTTCTTCAACATCTGCATTTGGATGATCAATTTTATTAATAACAGGGATAATTTTTAAATTATTTTCTTTAGCTAAACGGTAATTCGCAACCGTTTGTGCTTGTACACCTTGAGTCGCATCCACTAACAAAATAGCCCCATCACTAGCAGCTAAACTTTTTGAAACCTCATATGAAAAATCCACATGTCCTGGTGTATCAATAAAGTTATATTCGTAAGTTTCACCATCATTTGCAGTGTAATAACTGCGAACTGTTCTTGATTTAACGGTAATTCCATGTTCTTGTTCAACAGCCATTGAATCCAATAACTGGCTCGACATTTCACGTTCACTAACTGTTTGCGTTTCTTCCATAATTCGATCAGCTAAAGTCGATTTACCATGATCAATATGGGCAATAATTGAAAAATTTCTAATTTTTGATTGTTCCATTATGATTAAACCTCATTTTCTAAATAATCATCTACTGTTTTAGAGTCTTTTTTATTATACGCTAAATTATCAATGGCGTAATACTTAGATTAAAAAGCCAATATAAATGAATTAATATGACATTCAAAAAGTATAGTAAAGCCCCCTAGAATTGGAATAAAATCCAATTCTAGGGGGCTACTTAAAACTCTTTATTTATGCCATTATTGCTGTAACAAAAGTTATTAGTCCTAAAAATATTCCTGGTAAATTTGCAATAATAATTGGCCAATCCTTATGTGGCTTAACAAATGCATATGAGCACCACAAAATACAATTAAAACTTGTAACTAATGGTTGAAGTGGGTTTCCTGCCACTCCATTTAAATTATCTATGATTTGCGGAATATAGGATACGTACATACATACTGATAAAATTGATGCCAGTCTACCTAGCACAATTACTTTTCTTTCATAATCATCCATACTTTCTCTCCTAAAATGTAATTATCTAATTTAAATATTACTTCCCAAGTATAGAAAATCAACCTAAACGATTACTTTTTTCAATTACTCACTTTTTTATCTTATTTTATATTACTTTTATAATTAATACTATTAGCAATTACAGCAATTCCTTCCTTTCCTGGAAGGGGGACATTAACAATACCAGTTACATGTCTTAACACAACCTCTTTTGTCATATTCCAACTGTCAATAACTTCAATATCATAATATTGATCAGTAGGTAAATGTAATTCATCTTTGTTCTGACAGTGTCTTGCATAATAAAATAAAAATATATTTTTTTCATCATGCGCATGAAAAACTCTACTTGAATTCAATACTTGTACAGCTTCTTCCCAAGGTGCATTAACAATAACCTTTAAAAAATCTGATGCATCACTAGGAACTGCATTCATTTTATAGTAATCATACTTATCTTTAGTAATTTCATCTTGAACATTTAGTGGAGAAAGAGGATTAGGAAAGTCTTCAACAATATCTCTTAAAAACTTTATTCTTTCCGCACTTTCACCTTTTAATTGTCCTCCCTTACTCCACCACAATATTTCATCAGGGCTTGCATATGTTTCACCATGCGTGCAATATCCACCTTGAGCTATTACTTTCCAAAAACGATTTACCATTTCAAATGCTGAAATATTCCCCCATTCAAATCTCAAATTACCTTCGTAACAACATTCGTCAATCATAACAGGTTTCTTGTATTTTAATCCAATTTGTTCCGTCAAATCAACATCTTTTATCTGTAAACTACAATGTGTAATATTATTATCTGCGTAATTCCAATATTTAACACCATTATGAATACTTAATAAGTGTCCAAAAGGATCATTTATTGCAACAAAATCAATAAATGTTTGCCACTCTTCCTCTGTATATTCCATTAAATCATATTCATTTGCAATACTCCACCAAAGTGACGGGTATGCGCCAAGCCTCCTAACCACATAATCTAAATATTTTATCGCATTTTTTTTAGATATTTTTGAAAATCCCCAACGATCATAGGGATGAAACAAAATTAAGTCACTTTCAATTCCCATTTTTTCTAGCGCTACTATGTTATCTTCTAAAGCATCCCAATATGCATAACATGGTTTATCAAAATTCCAATTACCATCTGTATTTTCAAAAGGAAATAATTCTGGTTCGTTGTGATTATATTCATAATCTTTGGGGAATACACAGAATCTCAACTTATTAAATCCTGAAGTACTAAGGACTGATAATGTTTCATCAATCAGTTCTTTTTTTTGATGAACAAGTGCATAAACAGTTGTTCCAAAAGGATAAAAATAAGTACCATCAGTATACTGAAAATGTGTATCTACAGCCGTCACCATCCCATGACTATCTTCTGGTACACTATAAAAAAATGTACCAGATTCCTCGATTATTCCTTTAGTTTTATATTTCCAATTTCCTGACTCAGGAGCCCAAAAACGTATTGAATAAGTACCCGATCCTTTATAAAATCCCTTTACTTTAGTAACTACATCCCAATTTTTTTCTTTTGAAAATTCAGCATAAAAATCAACAGCGCTTTCAGATTTATTAGGATAATCTCCATGGAAAATTAATTCATACATCTATTTACCTCCGTCAATTAATAGTTCACATTAATTTTTATAAAATTATTTCACTCTCTTTATCAATAAAATAGATATTGAACCCAGAATTGATAACACAATAGAAGTGATGAAAGCCCCAGAATAACCACCTGTAGAAATAACAATCCATGAAGTTAAAACTGGACCAATCATTTGTCCTAAGGTTGTAGCTAAATTTAGTATTCCTAAATCTTTACCCGCTTCTTCCTTATTTGATAACACATCAACATTTAACGCTTGATCAACTGATGAATATATCCCATATCCTAATCCACTAACTACAGCAAATAAAATCATTCCTAATCTTGATGGAATCATCCACGGCAAAGCAACACCTATTGCAAAAAGGATTGATGCACAGACAACTGGTAATTTTCTCATTCCAAATTTATCTGACAATGGTCCCGAGATAAGTGGTCCTACCAGAGAAACTATCATTGTTATAATTGACATCACTGAAATTGTTGCAGCAGCACTTTTTGTCCCCAGTCCTATGTAATCGGTTACAATATACAATTGATAAGCAACAATCATCTGGTAACTCATCAGCATAAATAACCGTCCTACAAATGCCTTGTAAAAATCAGAATTACCTGCCAATTTAGGCGGTTGAAATGAATGAACGATACTTTTAAAATCATTTTCTTTTTTAGGAAAAAAATCAGCCGCTGGTTCCCGAGGAATCATTAGTATCAACACAATCCCACTAATCAACATAAATCCTCCAGCAATAATTGCAGATAATGTTTGATGACTAATTAATTGCGTCGCTAAAAGTGTCCCCATTGGTGCACCAACAGTCTGACCTGCACCATATGCTGAACTCATCGTACCTCGAGAACCCTTAGGAATTCTGTCAGATAACATTGCAACTACAGGTGCAATCATCATGTTCAGTCCAGCCATTGCAAGACCGAAAAAAGTAACCATTAAGAAAGCATTTGGCGCTACCCCTGTAAGAAACATGAACAGACCACCAAACGTAGCTCCCCCGATAATCCAAGGTGTTCGACGTCCAAATCTTGAATGACTACGATCTGAAAGACTTCCAAAAACAATATTAGCTAATAAAGAGAAGACAGACGACACAATCCCATTAATGGCGATAACACTTTCTGGACTACTAACCATACCTTTTAATCGTAAAGGAATTATAAATGCTGCAACTGATTGGATACCTACCATCCAAAGTATTCCAAAAATTAAGAATCCAATAACATATCTAGCTTTTATCCGCGATCTTAGTGGCAACCCTGTTTCAGGTGACAAAGATGGATCATTCTCCGATGCTACTATTGCATTATTGTAACTCGACAACCTACTAGCTTTACTTTTAGTTTCCATAATTAGCCTCTTTCAATTAAGTATATTTTAATATATCAACATCACTAAATGATGTTTCATCCCATATAAATAGCTATCATTAGTCAGGAACCATAATTGACCAACATGCCTTGATTATGAAAAAATTCGATATATCTACATTTTATAATTGATAGTTGCCGATAATTGTTTGATATGTTAGTCTTAATTTTGGTCATGAGGGCACCTACTTTCCTGTTATTTGGTCGTAACGTGGATAGGCCTTTGTGGCCTATTTAACTATCATTAATTTTTGTAATCGAAATTAAAACAACTCACATCCCTTCCTAAGTTGGCTCATAACTATTTAAAGATTACGATCAATTACTACACTAGTAATTGATAAGGGTTTTATTGCTATATTCGATACCATACTATTTAAACGTATATTAACTTCTTTTTCTTCATCATATTTGTTTAAAATAACCATAATTATAGTGCCATTAGGATTTTTAAACGCCGTTATTTCTAAAGTATCTGTATATTTACTGTAACCAATTCTGATTGCACCAGGTTGAATGTAGTGCGTAAAATGGTTCAAATATTGAAGACTATTTTTAGCTAATAACTTATTTTTTTCTTCATCGTACATAAATGGTGCCTCACATAAATTATTAACATGATTAGGTCCACCATCCTTATTCAATAACAAATTCCAATCATAAAAAGCATTCATCCCAGCATTTAAATTTCCTATAATATCGTGTGCATAAATTTGAGCATTTTTTAACGGATCCTCAGAATCATATTTGTTATATTCTATACACATTTCTGATAACACAAGCTTTTTATTTGGAAAACGTTTATGAATTAGGTCTAATGCTTCAAAATGATCACCACTATACCAATGAAATGCTATTCCTGAAATCATTGAATCAGTTTCTTCATCAATCATTGCGCATGCTCTTTCGTAAACTCGTTCCTTATTATGATCCCAAATAAAAATTTCAATTTCATCCGAAAGATGATTTTTCTTTAAAGCAGGATATAAGTAATCTTTTAAAAATACTTTTTCTTCTTGAGCAGTATAAAAACATGAATCCCAGATTTGTTCTGCATTAGGCTCATTTTGAATTGTTAGACAATGTACTTCAACGCCTAATCCCTTTAATTCTTGTATATATTTACAAATATAATCAGCCCAAAAACCTTGATATTCATTTTTTAATTTGCCTTTTTCTCGCTTACCATTAGTTTTCATAAATGCAGGAGGCGACCAAGGACTAATCATTAAGTCTAAATTCTTACCCGTTTTTTCTTTCACATCTTTTAATAATGGTAATATATTTTTTTGTACACGATCCATAGAAAAACTTGTCATCTTTCGATCATCAGGATCACTCATTGCTTCATACTCTGATAAAGAAAAATCACAACTATCCAAATGAAGCCTTCCAAGTTGATAATTCATTTTGTCAGTATCAAAATACTTTGATATAAATCTATCTTTCTCTTCTTGGCTAAGTTTTGAATACACATACCCCGTAGATTCTGTAAATGCGCCACCTCCGCCTTCAAAAGTTTGATCTTCAAAATCTGGAAAAATATTAATTGCATTATTTTCCACACCATCATCAGGCGAAAATACTTTTTCACCCTGATTTTCAAACAACTGCTCATTTTTAATAATTGTAGAATTATAAGTTAATTTCATAATGTTTTAATCCTTTCTCTTTCCATGTTAACTACTACTTCAACACCTTCTGGTGCCATATAATCCAAATTAATAATCCCATCACTATTCTTATACCAAGCAACTTCAATCATCCCCACAGGTGTTATAACCTTGCCTTTCGCCCATTTCAGATAACCAGTAACTGGTGCAATCTCTACCTTTGAGTAGCCAGCTATGAGCGGTCTTACACCTAATGTCACTGAAGGCAATTCATGTAATATTAACGCTCCCCATGCATGACAGTCACTACGTTCACCAGATTCAGACTCAACACTAGTGGTTAATTTTTTGGCTATCATACGACGCCATATATCCCAGTAATGGTTCGTCCAGTCATACAATCCAGTTATTTCAAGAGCTCTGAACAAGTACAGAGACATTGCAACACTACACTGAGCATAATCTTCAGGATTATTTAACGTCTCTAACAAATTACGTTTTGCTTGTTTTCCAGTAAGAACACCTGTAATAATGCCAAATACTTGCGCATGCTGGCTGTACTCTTCAACCCCTGGTCCATCTTGCAATAGGCCGTTTACCCCCATACAATTAGAAATAATAGCTTGTTTTAATGCAGCTTCCTTTGTTGTATATTCAACTACTTTTTTTGAATCATTCATAATTTTTGCCAACTTGATACCTTGTTGTAATCCTAATAAATAAAGTAGACTTTCCATCGTAAGCGGTCCTTCTTCAATCGCAGTTGGAACACCACTAGTCTCTGACCATTGTGGAGCCCAGTCAATAAATGACCAATAATCAGATTTACCATTTAACCCACCTATTTTATTCAAGTAGCCTTTTTCATTAACTTGATTAGAAAAATAATTAAGTATTTGTTCTGCAATTGGAAAATATTCCGTTATTAAATTAATATCCTTATAATATTGCCAATGATCAGTTAACATGAGTAAATAATAGATAGAAAAACCAGGAATTATATTTTTCTCATAACTAGGGTATGCGCCATTCAACATTCCATTAGGATTAATCGAATGAGAAAATTGATCAATACATTGTCGAGCTAATCGATCATCATTAGCTATCGAATATGTATATAAAATTTGAGAACGCGTATCCATAATATACTGAAGTTGTTCATAAAAAGGACAATCTTCATATGTCTCATGCATACATCTTCTCAGAGTACGTTCGCTAATTTCCCAGATATCATTCAAACTAGAATCTGATGTTGTCACTTCAGTTTGAACGTCTAAAGGGTACCCTGTTTCTTCATGCCAAATATCATCTAAAATGAGTTCTTCTGAAAAAGTTTCTATCTCTAATCTTAAATATCGAAATGTTCTAAACCAAAATGGTGTATAAGATTCCCGCTTGGCTTCGGTCCCTGTTCCAAGTACTTTGTAATAATCATAAAAGCCATTCAAATGACCATTTTGATAGTCATCTCGCTGACCTTTTATCGGGATTTCCATTCCATTACTCATTTCTGTCTCATCACTCACATAAGATTCTGCATAAAGTATCTTAATTTTAGCCCCAGCACCTTGCCTTAGTAGCAGATATAGATAACTTGTCTCTTCATAACCTGCAGACAACTCTATAATTTCTTTTTTATATGCTGGAATTGTAATATGTTTTTGTGGATACTTAATCATATTTTCCCAAGATTTCCGAGAACTGTTAGATTGTAAATTTGTAATGTCCTTCATTCGTTTATTGTCACGATACAAAAAGGGAATCTTTCGCTGTTTTAAATTTTCAGGACGTAATGAGCTAGAAATTTGATCATTTTGATACTCATATGCGTCTTCCCACGCTACATCTGAAAACGTTGAATATAACCATCCAGCTGTTAACTCATTACCAGCTGTCTTTTCAAAAATATATAACGGTGAAAATACATCATCTTCAGCATAAACACTATACTGTTTGTTTAAAGCAACTTTCCAAGAATTGTTTGTATTCAAAGATATTGCTTGATTCTCAGTTAAAATCTCTCCATCGATATAAAGACCTGGCGTATTAGTTCTGAATATGCCAAAATTACCAATATCATGCTTAGTACTGTAGTGAAGGACCTCAACACCAATGACGTTAGCACCAATCATTAAATATGGACTTATATCCATTTGATCAAAATACCAGCACTGAGGGTCTCCCTTACTGGGACCAACTTCAACTAATTGTTGGTTTACATAAATTTTGTATCGTGAATCTGCACTAATTTTGATAAATGCAGATAATGGTTTTGTTTCTAAGTTTATTTCTTTCCTAAAATACATTAATTGTGTTTTTTCGTGATTTAATTCTTTTTCCCATAACCATACTGCTGATTTATTCATAACACGCTCCTCTCTTAAACAGTTAACCTTGGAATCATTACTGTATACACATTGTAATCGTTTTCAAACTAAATTGAATTAGTCTATAAGTCTTAAAAAAGTTGATTTATTTAAGACTTACAGTCTATAATTAGGCTAAGTTTTGTACTAATCTCCTTATCACGCCAGATGTTCTTTGACTTATTCGATAAAGAAAGCGGGTTTGATTATGACACCACAACAATTATTAGAAAAAATGCATACGTATACTAAAATTGAACGTTATCTCAAAAATCATCCAGATATCCGTAAAGATAAAAGTAAAATTCAAAAATTCGATGCACAATTATCTCATCAAGATGCGCAAGAAACATTAGTTGATATTTTACCTCACCTTAAACCAGATGCTACTGATGGATGGGACACGTTACCAGCTAGCTTCTTTTTTAAAAAGAACGATCCTCTTAATATTTGTGTCACACAACATACCCGTTACTCAACTCCAATAATGCACAATCATGATTTTTTTGAATTATTTTATGTTTTTGAAGGCGAATTTGAACAACAAATTGGTAACAAAACCTTTACTATGCATACTGGCGATTTTTGTCTTATTACCCCTGGTGTTTACCATATGTTAGATGTAAATAACTATAGTATTGTAATCAATATATTAATTAAAAAATCGGTATTCAACGCCCTTTTTATTAATAAATTTAACGCTCGCGGATTTGAAAACGTCTTCAGTAGCAATGCGAATATGCCTGTAGATAATTCATTCATTATTTTTTCAACAAAAGCTGATATTAGAATTAAAAATATTATTCTTGATCTTTATTTAGAAACTTTAAATAGAGAAGAATACTATCCTTATATTGTTCGGTCTAAATTAGTCACTGTACTCAGCTATATCATGCGTCGTTATTCTTCAGATGCTATTATGGCAAAACCTGCAAAAAAAATTGACGTCGTTGATTTTAATATAATGAACAAACTAGATAGTGATTATTCTACAATTACCCTAGAACAAATTAAATCTGAATTTAACTACTCCTCTCAATATATTTCATATCGTGTTAAAAAAATGACTGGTTTGTCATTCACTAAATATCTCATATATAAACGTATGCACGAAGCAGCCAAATTATTGGAAACAACATCCATTAAAGTTAAAGAGATCAGTCAACAAGTTGGTTATCCGCAACAAGAAAGTTTTACTCGCTTATTTAAAAGAACCTTTAATAAAACACCATCTCAATATAGAAAAGATAGTCATTCAGAAAATATATTCTAACAATACGCAAAAAAGACCAAACTTCATATTCTGAAGTTTGGTCTTTTTACAAAAATCATTTTTTGATTCATCTACCTAAAAAATACTGTTCATTTTTTTAATTAAATAGCCCCATTTGTAAATTGACTATTATACAAATCAGCGTAGAAACCATTTTTAGCAATCAAAGCATCGTGATTTCCAGTTTCAATAATAGAGCCATTATCCATCACAATAATATTATCCGCGTCACGAATCGTTGATAGACGATGAGCAACGATGAAGCTTGTTCGATTATTTAATAAGGTATCCATTGCTTTTTGAATCAAGACTTCCGTACGTGTATCAACAGAACTCGTTGCTTCATCTAAGATTAAAATCTCAGGATCAGCTAAGAAAGCGCGAGCAATTGTCAATAATTGACGTTGTCCTTGCGAAATATTCGAAGCATCTTCATTCAAGACCGTTTGATAACCATCCGGTAATTGACGTACAAATGTATCCACATGGGCAGCTTTTGCTGCAGCAAAAACGTCTTCATCTGTTGCATTTTCACGACCATACTGGATATTTTCCATAATGGTTCCGGTAAATAACCAAGTATCTTGAAGTACCATTGAGAGTGATTGACGTAAATCTGATCGTTTTAAATTTTTAGTATCAACACCATTAAGACGAATTGATCCTGACGAAACATCATAGAACCGTTCAATTAAGTTAATAATCGTCGTCTTACCAGCACCAGTTGGCCCAACAATAGCGACCTTCTGTCCTTCTTTAACATCCAAATTGTAATCAGTCATCAACAATTTTTTATCTGAATAACCAAATTGAACATGGTCAAAGGAAATTTTATTACCATTATCAGGAATTGGTAACTCATGATTACTTTCATCTTTCAATTCTTCTTCGTCCAAGACTTCAAAGATACGTTCTGCTGAAGCAACGGTTGCTTGAATTGTATTAGATAAATTAGCAATTTGCGTAATTGGTTGTGAGAATTGGTTAACATATTGCAAGAAAGCTTGAACGTTACCTAAAGTAATTGTTCCTTGTGAGACTTTAATTCCACCAATGACTGCAACAAAAACGTAACCAATATTTTTAATAAAGTTCATTGCTGGCATAATTAATCCGGAAATAAATTGTGCTTTCCACGAATCTTTATAATAGTCACTATTTTGTTTTTCAAAAATATCAATATTTTTTTCTTCTTTATTGAAAGCTTTAACAACTGTATGGCCTGCATAAGTTTCTTCAACTTGATTATTCAAAAGGCCTAAGCTTTTTTGTTGTCCCGCAAAGAATTTTTGTGACCGAGGGGCAATTAATGAAACAACCCCCAAACTCAAAGGCACAATAATCAAGGCAATTAACGTTAATTGCCAACTAATTGAGAACATCATATAAAGGACACTGACAAAAGTCACAACACTTGTCACCAACTGTGTAAAACTTTGTTGCAGCGTTCCCGAAATGTTATCCACATCATTCACAGCACGTGACATGATATCACCATTAGGATGCGTATCGTAGTAAGAAATTGGCACACGTTCCATCTTAGCCTTAATATCTTTACGGAGCGCGTACACTGTTTTTTGAGAGATATTAGTCATAATCAGTTGTTGAATAAAACTGAATAAAGCCGAAGCAATATACATAATACCAACTGTGAATAAGATGTTCTTAATCGCATTAAAATCGATTGGCAATGAAGTTACTTTATGCCCCTGCTTAATTTGTGCATAACCTTTAGTCACACCAGAGAAAATTTCTGTTGTTGCTCGTCCTAAAATTTTAGGCGAAACGGCTTGGAAGATAACAGAAATAATCGCTAGAACTAACACTACCCCAATTAAAAATAACCAAGGTGACATATATTTTGCTAAACGGCCAATTGTTTTCCAGAAGTTTTTAGGCTTTTCAACTGGACGACCAATATTACCACCAGGCCCACCATGATGACCGCCGCCTCGTGATGGTTGTGTTGCCGGACGGCTAGATTGTTTGTTATTATCTGCCATTATTCTGCATCCCCCTCTCTAATTTGTGATTGCATAATTTCTTGATACGTTTTATTGGTTGCTTTCAATTCTTCATGCGTTCCTTTACCGACAATTTTGCCACCATCGATGACTAAGATTAAATCAGCACCCGTCACACTAGAAATCCGTTGCGCAACGATTAGAACAACACTATCTTTAACATTTGCGTCCGTTTTAAGTGAGTCTCGTAACTTAGCATCCGTTTTAAAATCAAGTGCTGAAAATGAATCATCAAACAAGTAAACGGACGCTTTTTTAACCAACGCTCTAGCAATGGCAAGGCGCTGTTTTTGTCCACCGGAGAAGTTATCCCCACCTTGTTCAACCATGCCATCTAAACCATCTGCTGATTCTTCAACAAATGATTTTGCTTGTGCAATTTCAAGTGCATGCCACATTTGCTCATCTGTTGCCGTCTCATTACCAAATTGTAAATTACTTCTAATTGTGCCCTTAAAAAGAACGGTTTTTTGTTGTACAAGTGAAATTTGATCATGCAAACTTGCCTGTGTTAACTCATAAATCGATTGCCCATCAATTTTAATATCACCTGATTCAACATCGAATAAACGTGGAATCAAATTAATTAATGTCGATTTACCAGAACCAGTCCCACCTATAATAGCAATTGTTTGGCCGGCTTTGGCTTCAAAGTTGATATCAGTTAAAGCTGCTTTTTCAGCCCCTGCATAACGAAAATTAACTTTATCAAATGACAATTGACTTGCGCCTAATTGACGACGATCAACTGTGATTGCATTAGGACGATCTTCAATCGAATCATTTTTATCTAAAACTTCGTTAATACGAGCGGCGGCGGCTTGTGCACGAGGCAACATAACGAAGACCATTGATAACATCATGAAACTTGATAGAATTTGCATGGCATACGTCATGAATGCCACTAAATTACCAACTTGCATCGACATGTCGCCGATTAAGTGCCCACCATACCAAATAATTGCGATATTGGTTGCACTAAGAACTAGAGTCATCATTGGTGACATAACAGCTGTAATTGAGAAAACTTTACGTGCGTTATCTGTATAGGCTTTATTTACACCGTCAAATCGTTTTTGTTCATAGGCATCTTGATTGAATGCTCGAATCACACGGACACCGGTTAATCCTTCACGAAAAACAAGGTTAATGTGATCAATTCTTTTTTGTAACGTCTTGAATAACGGCACTGCAAAAGTCATCACTGCAGCAATCAAAATGAATAAAATGGGCACAGCGACTAGAAATATAACGGTTAATTCTTTTTGTTTGTTGTAAGCCAAGACACTAGCACCAATCAACATAATAGGTGCTTGAATCATCATTCTTAACATCATTACTGTCACATTTTGGATTTGTAAAACATCCGTTGATGTCCTTGTAATTAAACTCGAGTTCCCAATTTGATCAAATTCATAACTTGAAAAATTAAGGACCTTTTTATAAATGTTACTTCTTAAACTACGACCTAATTTTTGAGCCAATCGGGATGCGATGAAGACATTTCCAACTGCAGCAACAATACCGATAGCTGCCACACCTAACATGACATAACCAACTTGCCAAATGTAAGAAACGTTCCCCTGTGAGACACCTTTATTAATCATATCAGACGTCAATGTTGGTAAATATAAATCACAGATAACTTGGACAATCATGAAGACAAATGCACCACCGATTGCCCAAAGATTGACGCGATTTTTCATTACTTTTATCATTTACTCTTGTTCCTCTCTTTTCGAAACGCCGATGGCTACCCAGTTAGCCATTGTTTCATATTCTTTTTGTAATTCCTCAACTGGAATTTCGATGCCTTGTTTTTGCTTTGAAAAGTAATCATTAATTGTTCTCATAAACGGACTCATCATAGAAAACATTAATAACTTCAATTCTTCATCTGTAGAGATATTTAGCAATGAGAGGTCAACTTTATCCCCTAAATGAAACTCAGGGTGTTGAAATCTTCCTGCATGTGGTCGGGCGCCATGCGGTTGCATATGGTGGGCCATTTTAAAATCCATCCGAACAAAAACATTTTTAAAAAACGCCGCATTTTCACCAGATACAGTATCCGCAATGATTTCGGAAAAGAATTCTTTCATCGTCTTTACGATATCGCCATGATTTGCCTCTAAAGTATCCATAAACTTCTTCGTTTGGTTCTGTCTAATACTATCAAAATAATAAAAATATAAATCTTCCTTATTTTCAAAGTATTGGTAAAAACTACCACGCGGAATATCGGCCGTTTTTATAATATTATTAATTGATGCTTCAGCTAAAGGCACTCTTGAAAATTCTTCTTTCGCTGCATTCAATATTCGTTTTTGTTTATCTTCATCCAAATTAAAATACGTTTTCTTAGGCATATTTCCTCCTTATATGCAAAAAATGACAAGCTGTCATATGACAACTTGTCATGTTACTCGTTTTTATTTAAAAATGCAATGCTTTTACTTATTCTTTTCTTAAAGACTCAACTGGATCAAGTTTTGATGCTCTATTTGCTGGTAAGAAACTTGCAAACATACTAATCAAGACACTAATTAAAATACCAGAAAATGCATAACTAGCGGTAACTTTGACGATTGTGACATCGAATGTTGCAATCGAGAAGGCATTTAACCCGAAGGCTAAAATATACGTTACCCCGACACCAATTAGGCCAGATGCTAATCCAATTAAGAAGGCTTCTGAAACGAAAATACGGCGAATATCTTTGCGACGTGCCCCTAGAGCCTTCATTACACCAATTTCTTTTGTTCTTTCAACAACTGAGATATTAAGCACAACTAATATCATAATTGCAGAAACAAGTAATGAAATTGCAGCTACGGCTGTTAAAACATCTGTTAAAATATCTAACATTTGAGTAAACATTTCAGACATTTTTTCTTGAATTGAACCCGTGTAGCCTAATGACTTCACTTTAGCTTTAATGCCAGCTGTATTAGCTTTATCTTTTGTATGCAAGTAAACAACATTAGGCTTGATTGATTCATGATTATCTTTAACCAATTGTTGTAAGTCAGTATAATTCAAGTAAACTAAACTACTTGAGCTGCTACTACCAGAGGCTTCATAAATTCCGGCAACTTTGAACGTTTTTTTGATTGTTTTTTCATTGTAAACAATCGCAATTTTGACTTTTTTACCAACAATATTTTTGCCTAATGTATCAGCAGTTGTTTTATCTAATAAAATACCATCTTTACCAGGTTTTGACCCCTTAGTAATATTTGATGCTGTAATTCCTGAGTTCATTGTCCCCAATTGCATCAAGCTGGCTTTTTTACCTTTATATGAAACTGTATTTGTTCCAAGCGAAATCGCTGTATAACCCTTTTGAAGAGAATCAACATGGTTCACATTCGTTAATTTTTTAATATCTTTC
Organism: Dellaglioa sp. BT-FLS60; assembly: GCF_054941065.1. NCBI lineage: Bacteria > Bacillati > Bacillota > Bacilli > Lactobacillales > Lactobacillaceae > Dellaglioa > Dellaglioa sp. BT-FLS60. Next base: position 95,874 of record NZ_JBSOLI010000032.1, on the reverse strand, counting down.
TTAGCAAATGAACCTGTTTGACCGGTAATTGCAGCCATTTGTGTTTGTTGTTCCTTAGCTTGTGCTGCTTGCGCTTGAGAACCAGTGGCTGCTGTTGGCGTTGGTGTAGAACTGCCACTACTGCTTGAAGCACTCGAACTCGTTTTGGCTTTCATATGGACTTCCGTTACATTAGGATTCACATAACTAGACATTGTACTTTTAATATAACTTGTCACACCTCTACCAAGCGACAACATCAAAACAACTGACATAATCCCGATACTTGACCCAATGGCAACAAGTAAATTACGAGAGAATTTAGCTTTCATATTCAATGCAGCTAATCGAATTGCTGACCATAGACTTAAATTTTTAGGTGTTTCACCTTTAAATTCATCTTCATTCGTATGCAATTCAAGTTGTTCTTGTTCAGCATCAGAAATAATCGCACCATTATCAATTCGAACAACACGACTTGAATAAGCCGCAACACGATCTGAATGAGTAACCATTAAAACTAACTTACCACGTTTGGCGATATCTTTGATAATTTCTAAGACAGCATCCGTTGTCTCTGAATCTAAAGCACCTGTTGGTTCATCAGCAATAATGACATCTGGATCGTTCATTAAAGCACGCGCAATTGCAACACGTTGTTTTTGTCCACCAGAAATTTGATCTGGCTTCTTTGTCATATGATCTTGTAAACCAACATCCGTTAATAATTTTTTGGCACGTTCAACACGCACTGATTTATCAACGTTCGAGAGAGTCATTGCCATAGCAACATTATCAATCAAACTTAAATGAGGAATCAAATTAAAATTTTGGAAAATGAATCCAATACTCTTTTTATGGAAGTTAACCAATTCTTTTTCAGAAAAATCACCGATATTTTCACCATTATAAGTAATTTCACCATCAAAACTTGAATCCAGTCCACCAATTAAGTTCATTAATGTTGATTTACCACTTCCGGATTCACCAACAATAGAAACTAATTCGCCCTTGTCAAAAGAGGCATTAATATCTTTCAAGGCTTTAAATGTCGTACCACCAGCCATATTATACGTTTTAGAAACGTGCTTGATTTCTAGAATCATTTGACTCCCCCTGTTTCTGTTTTTCTTTATGACAATCTGTCATAATAGGATGATTTTCATTATAGGCAACCCTATTCACAAAAGCAAAACATTTTAATCGACCTTTACCTATTCTTTACAATTTCTAGTATAAATCATTACACGATTCATACAAAACGATAACAATTACCTGATACTATGAAGTTGTTCTTAAATACGAGTACAAAAATAAAAGGAGAAGTAAATTATGAGAAAGAAAACAGCAATTATTTCAGTAGTAGCAATGGGGCTTTTATTATTAGCAGGATGTGGTAAAACTTCATCATCATCTTCTTCTTCAAGTGACGCAACAAAAATAACAGGAAAAATTAATATTGTTGGATCAACTGCTTTACAACCTTTAGTTGAAAAAGCAGCCGAAACTTATCAAGATGCCCATTCAGGTTTAACCATCGGTGTTCAAGGTGGCGGATCAGGTACTGGTTTAAGCCAAGTTTCTACAGGCGCTGTTACAGTGGGTAACTCAGATATCTTCGCAGAACAAAAAGATGGCGTTAACGCTAAAAAGATTGTTGATCATAAAGTCGCAGTTGTTGGTATTGCCCCAGTTGTTAACAAGGGGACAAAAGTTACTAACATCTCAAAATCACAACTTGCTGATATTTTCTTAGGTAAAATTACAAACTGGAAAGATCTTGGCGGTGCTGATCAAAAAATTGTTGTGATTAACCGTGCTTCTGGTTCAGGTACACGTACTGTATTTGATAGCATTATCCTTCCAAAGAAAACAGCTAAACAAACACAAGAACAAGATTCAAATGGTACCGTTCAAAAAATGGTTGCCTCAACACCAGGTGCTATCAGTTACTTAGCCTTCTCATACTTAAATGACAAAGTCCAAGCATTATCAATTGATAAAGTTAAACCAACATCAAAAAATGTTGAAAATAACAACTGGAAAATCTGGTCATATGAACATATGTACACTAAAGGTTCACCTAAATATGCAACAGCTAAATTCATTAGCTACATCCAATCAAACAAAGTTCAAAATAGCTTAATCAAAAAATTAGGTTACATCTCAATCTCAGATATGCAAGTTGAAAAAGATGCTAAAGGGACTGTTGACGAAATTAACAAATAATCTAAATTCATAAAAAAAGTGTTGCAATTTTGATTGCAACACTTTTTTTAACCTATTTTTATAAATTAGCATCCATATTGAATGTTAATTTTGACAACGTTAAGCCTTCAGTAATAAATTGACCAATCATTGCCATTGTTCTTTCACGCATATCAGCAACAATAGCGTAATTTTGTTTTGTGAGGTAATTCGTTAATTCATCCCCACTCATAGTTGCAGATGCTACATCACTATCAGCAACCATCGTCTTCAATTGTTGACGACAAGCCTTCAAGTAATCAACATTTTCTTGCACAAAATGAGAATAATGTGATTCCGTCAACATTGATACCGTTCGGTACATCCAATAAGCACTGTTCATGTCCAACGTTAACGGCGTTTCACTGTAACTAGGATCTGTATCTGTAGCATTTGTGTAGAATGGGACAAAGGGTGCAAATGCTGGAACCCCTAAACAAATCCACATTAATGCAGAATGCGCATCATCAACTTCATTTCTCAATTGTAGAACATGCGCATTTTGTGTTCTGTTCATTGAAATAGGTCGGAATCTCAACCGGTCTTCATCAGCGCCATGACCAAATGGATCATATGGCGTTTCATTATAATGTGAGCCTAAAATAGCAGTCACATCTTCAACGCTAATTTTTTTATTTGCATAACAAATGAATGGTAAATCACTTGAAGTAGGTTCTTGTTCAATTTCAGGATTCAAACAACGTTGACCGTACCAGACACGAGGTGTGTTATAGTGACGGTCTTTTTCTGTATCTGTTCCAAAAATATGACGGAAATTCCAGCCCGTTTTATCAGGATTCAAATGATGTTCTTCAACATATTCACGAATGCCGTCTGACCACATAAAGTTATCAGCATCATTAAAATCAATTTCTTGAATCGCAACTTGATTAGCTGCAACCGCATAAGCGTCATCTGGAATACGTTGCGCAATCCAATGATGTCCGGTCACAATTTCCATGTACCAAACGTCATTTTTATCACTAAATAAGACGCCGTTTCCTTCAGGTGACCCATATTTTGTAATCAAGGCCCCTAAATATGCAACCCCATGTTTTGCTGACTCAATGTAAGGTGCAACCATTGTTTGTAATGAATCTTCAGCCAAACCATTTTTAATTAAAGGATCATAGGCCAAAACACGTTCATTAGCATAGACACTTTCTGTTGCGCTCATTGCGACATTTTTTTCATTAATACTACTTTCATCAAAAACACCTTTACTTGATACTTCAACATTAGGTGTTGCTGTCCAGCGGTAGCCATTTTCTGGCAATGGTGCGGTAAAACCATTTTTATTCGAAGTTAACGTTTCATGACGCCCTGTTACTGCAGGGTACATTAAGAATCGTTGTGGTGTAATAGGCAAAAATGTATCATCGTTTCTAGCAATCATTGTTGAGCCATCAATTGTGGCTTTCTTACCAACTAAAATGGTTGTACATGCTTGTTCCATCATAAATAAGTCACTCCTTCTCGTTATTAAATACCATTATAGTGTACAACTTTTATCCCTATATAGACATAAAATTATACACATGCTTTAAGAAACAACTCAATCTAGTTTACAACACTAGATGAAAATGATAACATGAAGTTATTACGTTAAGGGGGTTATCATTTGAGTCAAAAGGTTCCGCTATCTTTTTTAAATTGGTTAGATAACTTAAAAGAAATCACGCTACCTAATTGGACTGATTTTCCAGAATTAGATCTTTATATGGATCAATCCATTAAACTTGTGAACCAATATCTAGAACCACTAAAATTAACACCTGTAACGCCTACAATGGTTAATAATTACGTAAAAAAAGAAATTATGTTCAAACCAATCAAAAAAAGATACCATAAAGAACACTTAGCAGCGATTATTGTTATTACACTTTTAAAATCTGCTTTTCCATTAGATGTTATCAAGGATGGCATTGATCAACTTTTAGTCGACAATTCATCCGAGGAAGCTTACACAAATTTTGCCCTAATTTTTAACGAACAAGTTAAATCATTAACATTTAATATTAATTTAAAGCCAGTCACAACTGAAACAACAATCATTGAATTAGAACAACGATCGGCCGCAAGTGCCGTCATTAATCATATTATCAGTGAAAAACTCGTCATACTAATGAAGGAGGCTCCTCAATCATGAGAGAAGAAAAAATTGCAATATTAGTCGATTCTGGTTCAGATATTCCTAAGGATTTTATGGCTCAAGAACATATTTACATGGTCCCTATTTTAATTACATTTAGTGACACAACTTACCTAGATCGCATTTCTATTTCACCTGCAGAAGTCTATGAACGTATGGAAACTGAAATTCCAACAACCGCAACACCAGCAGGTGGCGCAATTAACGATATTTTTGAACAAATTAAAGCTGATGGCTATACACATGTTATTGCAACAACCATTTCAAGTGGGTTATCTGGTACCTACAACGCCATTAAAACATTCGCAAAATTATCGCCATTAACTGTTGAAATTATCGATACGAAGAATATTGGAATTGGTAGTGGATTAGCTGGTATTTTCGCAGCAAACCTAATCAAAGAAGGCGATGACTTTGGCGAAATTGTCACAAAAGTTCAATTAGCCGTTGATGAAAGTAGCGTCTTTTTCTATGTGCCAACCTTACACTATCTTCAAGTTGGTGGCCGTATTGGTCGTGTTGCTGGTCTCATGGGTAACCTTTTAAATATCAAACCTATTATTTCATGTGATGAAAATGGTATTTACTATCCCATCGCAAAAGCTCGCGGTGAAAAAGCGGCCTTGAAAAAATTCCTGTCACTCGTCGATGATAAAATTGGCGATGCTGAACATTTTGATATTGCCGTTGCTTACGGTAATAATGAAACTTTAGCCGCAAGTATCTTAGAAAAATTAAAAACTAATTATCCAAATGCCGCGCATTTCTACTTTGGTGACGTTTCTCCAGCTCTTGGTGTTCATGCTGGGCCTGGTGTCATTGGTATCGGTGTTGAAATTTTGGATTAACACAAAAAAGGAGTCAATCGATAAATGTCGATTGACTCCTTTTCCTATTCTCTAATTAGTCGTGTACTTACTTTCAATTTGTTTAATCATTTTTTTGAAATTTCTCTTCTTGAAGAAACTCATAATCATACTCATAAAAGCGTCATTCATTTGTTGCATTTTACCTTTAGACGTCATTGATTCTTTATAGCTTAATAAGCAATGACCGTCATCGATTACTTTAATATCGTATCCTACTTCAAACTTATTACGGTTACTATCTGTTTGAAAATGATAACTTTCATTTTCAATCATTTTGGTAACTTTTAGTTCAGCCGATTGGGTTTTAGTAAATTGTTTGGTGAATTCAAATCCATCTAATTGATTTCTTGTTAATTTACGACCTGTTTGAGCATGAATATCATATAATACAGATTCCATAATCTGATCAAATAAATATTTTGCGGGAATCTTTAATTTCATTTCAACTTCCATGAGTCATTCACCTCCATTTTTCTAATCATTAAAGCCGTTCTGATCCGTCATTTCTTTAAACCAGTAACCACTCTTTTTAATGGTTCGTTTCGCTTCGTTATCCAAATCAATACTAATAAATCCATAACGATTCTTATAGGCGTTCAACCATGACCAATTATCCATACATGTCCACATGTGATAACCATGGACATGACTGCCTTCTTCAAGTGCTTTGTGAACCCACTTCAAATGATTTTTAATAAATTCAATTCGATAATCATCATTAATTTGGCCATCAGAATTAATAAATCTGGCTTCATCTTCAACACCCATCCCATTTTCTGAGATAAAGCAATCAATATTACCGTAATTATCTTTAATATTAATTAAAGCATCGTAAATACCCTTTTCATAAATTTCCCAGCCACGATATGGATTTACTTTTTTCCCAGGCATATCATATACGGTATAGAAATCTTCAGGCATCCAACCATTTTCACCTTCTGGTTCATCTTTGATGACCTTAGCTGCTGCTCGTCTTGGCTGATAATAATTCACACCTAATAAATCAATCGTATTGTCTTTAATAACGGCTAAATCATCTTGATGGTAGATTGGCATCAAGTCATATGCTTCTAACCAATTAACAATATCTTGTGGAAAAGTTCCTTTAATTGCAGGGTCTAAAAATGACCGATTAAAGAAACCATCAACAAATTGAGCTGCTTTAACATCTGCTGGATTATTTTCATCTTTTGGATACGTTGGCATTAAGTTTAAAATAATCCCAATTGTTCCACCTAAATTAAGTTCATGATACTTTTCAACTGCTTTAGCACTCGCTAAAGCTTCATGATAAGCAACTTGGACTCCATGCTTCAAATTACGTTCATCAGGTAAATGCCAACCATATAAGTAGCCACCTTCAACGGGAACAATTGGTTCATTTTGAGTAAACCATTTTTTAACACGATCCCCAAATAATTTAAAACACGTTTCTGCGTAGTCAGTGTATAAATCGACAACTTCACGATTTAGCCAACCTCCCATTTCTTGTAGGACCATTGGCATATCAAAGTGATAGAGATTAATAAAAGGTTCAATACCAGCAGCAATTAAATCATCAATAAGATGATTATAAAAGGTAACAGCTTCCGGATTAACTTCTCCAGTAAATGGATTTGGAATTAATCGTGACCACTGGATTGAGGTACGATATGAATTATGACCTGTTTTTTCCATCAAAGAAATATCTTCTGCATATTTTTGATAGACCCTTGATGCCTTTTCAGGACCAACTTGATTGAAAAACTTTTCGGGACTTGATTGATACCAAGCATCCCAAATATTATCAGCTTTTCCATCTCCTAAAACACGGCCTTCAGATTGTGGCCCACTTGCAGCAGACCCCCACCAAAAATCTTTTGGAAATTCATATTTAACCATAGTAAACTCCTTTATTTAGCACAAAATCTCTCTACATAAAATTACGTAAAGAGATTTGCTTTTATTTTATTTGTTTTCTGAAGCTGCTGCTTCATCTTTTTCAATTTGTCTTGTTGCTAAGATAACAAATGGTGAGTAGATTAATACTGAGATAGCCACATTGACTGCGGCTAAAACACCACCTGCTAAACTCTTAGTTGCTAAGATTCCGCCAATTACTGGTGGTGTAACCCAAGGAGGCATTACCGTAGCTGCTGGCACAATACCGGTAGCAGTCGCAATATAAGCAACCGTTACAAGTACCATTGGTGTTAAGATAAATGGCACGAACATAATTGGGTTCAACACAATTGGTAATCCAAACATCATTGGTTCATTAATATTGAAAATACCAGGAGCTGCTGATAAAGAACCAATCATTTTGTAAGGTTTGTTTTTACGGCCAACGATGAAGATGGCAATAATCAAACCAATTGTTGCACCAGTTCCACCCAAGTTAACGAATGAATCAAAGAAAGGTTTGTTAACAATGTAAGGAATTGCTTTACCTTCACTAAGTGCTTTAACGTTAGCTGCAATAGCAGGTGCGTTAATTGTTTGCATTAGTGGATCAATCATATTAGCACCATGTAAACCGAAGAACCATAAGAATGGTGAAATGAATGCTAATAATAATGCTGATGGGTATGAATTTGCCAAGCCCATGAATGGTTCTTGAACAAGTTTGTAGAATGCTGCAATAATATCAGTTACGCCGAATCCTTGGAATAATGTATTGATAAAGGCAAAGATTGTTACAACAATCATTGCTGGGAATAATGAAGCAAATGCTTTTGCTACAGCAGGTGGAACACCATCAGGCATGTTAACGATTAAATGTTTGTTACCACTCAAACGTTGGAATAATTCTGATGAAATTAAAGCAACAATAAGTGCAACGAATAATCCTGTTGATGTCATACCAGCTAATTGTAAGCCACCAAGAGCAAAGAATGAAGCAACTGATACTGTACCAGCAGCGATACCATCTTTACCGTATGATTTTGCAACGTTATGAGCAACTAAGAATGCAATGAATAATGACATAATACCGAAACTTGCATTCCAAACGCCGCCACCTAAACTTTGCCAAATTGGAGCATCATTAACTATTTTTGGAAATAAGCCATTCATTAAATTTGAAAAGCCTGGAATTGGAAGATTATTAACTAATGTTCCTAAAGCACCCAAAATCATAAGTGGCATAATAACAACAAAGGCATCTCGAATTGCTATCAAATGTCTTTGTGCCCCGATTTTTGAAGCTACTGGGATAAAGTGAATATCCATCCATTTTAAAAATTTGTCCATGAGTAGTTCCTCCTTAGATTATAATTCTTATCCTATCTTTTTGTAAACGTCTACTACTTCGCCGGCTAAGTCTCTAAATGTAATCGCATTCATTAAGTGGTCTTGACCATGAACCATTAATAAACTAACTGGCACCGGATCACCTGAGGCTTCTTGTGTTAACATAGCTGTTTGAGAATGATGTGCTTCAATTAATGATTTATCTGCATCAGCCAATTTAGCAGCTGCTGTTTCAAAGTCACCTTTTTTAGCAGCTCGAATTGCTTCCATAGAATCACTCTTAGCGTTTCCACCATTCACGATTAACCCCATGATTGTTTGCATTTGTGCGTCGTTTTCATCCATACCGGACACCTCCTTTTTATTTAAGCAATGTTTTGGCTGTTGCAAGAACTTTTTCGCCATTCATCATGCCATAATCTTGCATGTTAATAACTTCTACTGGAATATTCTTGTCAGCAACCTTTTTTTCAAATTCGTCTTTCATAAAACGAACTTGTGGGCCTAACATCAAAACATCAACTGGTTTTGATTCAAGCATTGAATCTGCTTCTGAAGCTCCAACTGCAAAGATATCTGACTCGTAGCTTTCTGCTTCTGCAGCTTTTTGCATTTTTGATACTAATAAACTTGTACTCATACCCGCTGAACAAACTAACATAATTGTTTTCATAATTGACACTCCTTTTTCTATTTATACTCTTATATACGCAAGTTCCGTGCCAAAAAATAAAAGTCTTAGAAAAGGCTTTCTGAAAGCGTTTTCTAAGACTTTTATTTTTACACACACACTACTCTTTCACTATTACACACTGGTTTTATTCAACATATTGCCCATAAATATTTCGACAATATAAGCAACTTCGTCATCTGAAATTTTAATATTATACATTTTTTCAATAATAATTAACGCCGTTTTAACAATTTCCATTTGTAAATGATTTTCCGCAGAAAATTCTTGAACATTCTTAAATGGTTTAATTGGTTGATCCTTCAATCTTGAATCTACTAAAAAGGCCAGGTGCATCATTATTCCCACGGTAATCTCAGGATCAAGAACAATCTGTAAGTCTGATTGAATTTTAATAATCATTGTTTGGACGGTATGAATTAAATCTGGTACAGAGTTAACCGAATTAATGCTGCCTTCTAACGCTGTAATTGTTTCTTGTGTTAAATCATTATCAGATAACATGCGCTTCAAAATTTGTAACGTATCATCATTAAAGATATCTAAGGCCGAGAAAAAAGGCACTCTTTGATAAGAAACTTCAACAGTTCCGACAATCGCTTTCACATCATAATCCCGCATTAATGTGTTGATATGCTTTTTAAAAGCATCTTTTTCTAAATATTGCATCCGAATAACTTTTACTTCATCTTCATTTACAATAGGTACAATACGGTCATATAATCTTGCAGCAACACCTTCGCCAGTAAAACAAGCAACAATAACCGCTTTTTTTCTAGGACGCATATGGAAAAATTGTTCTTTAACAGACGATTCAAAAATATGTTGTGCATTAGCATAGATATCTTCCAACTCACGACCAGCAATCGCAATTCTTAACGATTCAAGTACAACCAATGTACTCGTCATCGAAACGGCTCGTGTATTAATTCCCGTTTCTTCGCCTAACATTGATGCGAAGCTCGTTAATGAACCCATATCAGTTAAAAGTAACAACCCTTTTTTTAATTGGTCCTGATTCTCTAGCACATAATCTCGCACTTGATTGTAAATTTCTGAAACGTTCACATCCAGTGGCATATTAATTGCCTTACCTTTGGTTGTGCCCAGTAACTCTTGCGCCGTTTGCAACATAGAAGAAGCCGTTGATGCGCCATGCATTAATACGATAATACCAACTTTAATTTCATTTTGTTGTTTCTTTTCGCTTAAATCAGAACTCAAAAACATAGTGATAAACCCGATTTCGTCTAACGGAATCTCAATATCAAATTCGTGCTCAATTCGGTCTGCCATTTCTAACGCAACACGAAAAGCCTTAGGGTTTTTTTGACGTAAATTATTCAAATCAGGATGGACGATAACGACATTTTTTCGAATTCGTTCAATTGCGCTAACCAAATGTAATCCAAAAGCAAATCGCGCATTCTCATTATATTTTTGACCTAACTTACTTTGTGCTAAGTCATATACTTCATTGGTAACCTTCCAAACGTCATCTGGTAATAATTCTTTTCGTACACCTTCACCTGATAACTGCTCAACATAATCTTTAAAATAACCTTTGTTATCTGAATCGATTAACGTTTTAAGACTTAATGATTTTAAATTCTGTTGATCCGTTTCACTAACTTTTTTATCAATTGTTTCGTAAACGGTTGGTTTTTGATCATCTTTTTCTACTATCTCACTATTTTTAAAAGTCACAACTTTTGTATTCTTTTCATTTGTTCTTTTTGCTAAACGATCCATTAAAGCATCAATTTTCTTATACTTCGCTTTACCTTCTAAACGTCCTTTTTGAACATTTAGTGGTAAATCTTTTAATCTAATATACAATGACGCTGTTTCATGCGTTCTAAAATACAAAAAGGCCTTTGCACAAACGACTTTAATATCTCGTTGAATTTGGCCAATATTGGCTTCTGGCTCGTATAACATTAACGCAAGCATGGCATCGCGTTCAACAACAATATCTTGGTTCAAACGACCCACTTCTTGTTCAAAGAAATTCATGACCATCCCATAGCGCTCATCAATCGTCCGCTTTGAAATAGGTGGCAACGTGATTGCCATTGGAATACGACGATTAAACGTACTTAAAAAGTTTTCAGATGTTTCAGTCGTTGCCCCAATAATCTGCACACTTGCTTCTTTAGTAATTGAAGATTCTCCTAAAGGTCGATAAAACCCTTTGTCAATGAAGGTGAACAACATTTCTTGTCCTTCAGGAGGTAGCCGATGGATTTCATCTAGGAACAAGATTCCGCCATCAGCCTTATCCATCAACCCTTTTTTATCTTGATCAGCACCCGTATAGGCCCCTTTTTTCACACCAAATATATGCGCAAAAAGTAACTGTGGATTATTCGCGTAATCCGCACAGTTAAAGCGAATAAAGGGTGCTTCCGCTTTTACCATCTTTGATTCTAATGCAAATTGATACATACACTCAGCAAATAGCGATTTACCAGTCCCTGTTTCACCAAAAATAATAGTGTGTAATCCTCTTGGTGGGTATAAAATAGCTGCTTCTGCTTGCTGAATCATCACTTTTAACGAATCATTAGCGCCAATTAATTTTTTAAAGGTCATTTCTTTGCCACTTTTATTGTCAGCTTTTACCTGTTGTTTTTCTTTTTCTTCAACTGACGACCATTGGTACAGAACTGGCCGTCCATCGCTCTTTGTGACCTCACCAGATTTATACAAGTCATTCAAATAACGACTGACATTAGCACGATTGCACTCAAGTTCATCTGCAATCTGTGTGGCATTCATTGCTGTTCCTTTATTTTTCAAAAGGTTATAAATATCTTTTTTTCGATCTCCCAAGTTACTCACTACTCCCTTACACATTAACAAAAATACGAAACCGCTTACTATCATTAGTATACCGCATCTTTTCTCACATTTACACACTAATCAAAATTTACAGCTATTTAGTTGCAAAAAAGGCTTTGTAACGCTATTATGAGACTAATTATAAACAAAGTATTTGGGGGATTTAATATGAAACTTGATCGTGTCCAAGCCTTTAGTGATGGTGTTTTCTCAATTTTAATTACAATTATGGTCCTTGAATTTCATTTAGATCGTTTTACAAAAGGCGATTTATTAACTGAAGTCTTGAATCAATGGCCCATATTTGCCACTTATCTTATTTCCTACTTATATGTAGGCACGCTTTGGCTATTTCATCATGACTATATTGCTGGTTTAAAAATCACTGACCGGGGACTGAACATTTTGAATTTACTAATGCTCTTCTCGATTACCTTAATTAACTACCCAATGACCTTAATATCATCCGTTTTAGCATCAGGTAATACCGCTGATATTCGAACAGCCTTTATCTTCTATGATTTAGTTGCGCTGTTCATTTCAGGAACTTTTTTGATTATTTATTTTTACGTTAACCAACACTCTTATCTAAAATCAAAAGCCAAACCAGAATCTTATTACCAATCAATTCGCTTTGATCCTCTTGGCTCAATGGCAATTTATGGGGCATCCATTCTCTTATCTTTCATCAATATTTGGTTATCTGGATTTCTCCTGGTAGCTGGTATTATCTATCATTTCGTTGCCTACCTTCGAATGAGTGAAAATGAAGATCGCCTTGAAAAATTGATTATCAACAAAAAAAATCTTACTAAAAAGTAAGATTTTTTATTTGCTTTGTAAATATTTTTTTAATTCTACAACACGACTAGCTAACGCTTTACCCATATCCGTTTCAGCAATGGTTTGCCTTTTAACCTCACTGTCAACAATCCGTTTCACCGAAATAATGTCAGTTCCATTTTCGATTGAATCCCATTTAGACGTGAATGGCTGATGTGCAACCAATTGCAACCCATATGAATTAGAAAGCAGTGTGTATCCGCCAATACCAGTAGTTGACTGATACGCTTTAGAAAAGCCTCCATCAATCACAATCATCTTTTTGTTTGCCATGACTGGTTCGTGTCCCCGTTTAACTGGGGTATGTCCGTTAATTATTTTACCGTTATCCGGATTAAGTCCGAATTCTTCTAATAAATGACGACAAAAATCTTCGTCATGTCGCAATTCATAATACGCATTTGGTATTTCAACTTGAACCGCTTTATCGGCAATAAAATAACGTTCAAAAGTTTTCATAGCGTGTTTCCCAAATAATGGTGATTTTGGTCCTTGCCAGAGATACCATAATAAATCCGTCTCAAGATCCGTTGATTTTTTTGGCTCGGCATAACTTTTTCGTAAATTATCTTCAAAAAAAGCTAATAATTCTGGCCCTGCATATGAATGTCCCTTCAGATCAAAGCTCTCTAATTTACCCTCTTGTGTAACTGGAACACACCCATGCACTAACAAATTACCATTATATCGCTTAAACATACTGCCACGTGCCATCATAAAATCGAGATGTTCTCGTAACTTAGTCGCATGAATGAACGATTGTACCAATTTATCCATTATTTCTGATTCATCACTCGTTAACTCGTACGGATTTGCCCAATCAATCGTCTGAAAACAAGTATCCTGTAATGAATATTGCTTACCATGACTGTTGATTTTCGTCCCATTAGCCACAATCTTTTCTAATATTGCACGGTTCGCCATATCAAAATCAGGACGACGTTGAATAATCTGGCCTTCTAATTTAAATTGGATAATCGCGATTGCCTGATGAATTTTTGTTATCAAAAGGCGTTCGTCTTCTGTAATTTTTTCTTGTGCTGAATTTGTTTTAGGTGAAAACGCTGGGTTATCTTGATACATTTTATCAGCGAATGTTGCCAAATGCCGTAAATTAATACCATACGCATCTTCAACAATTGCTAAATTATTATATCTTGCACAAATTCGCAGTAAATTAGCGATACATAAAGGCGACCCAGCCACTCCGCCTAACCATAAAATATCATGATTCCCCCATTGAATATCAACTGAATGATAATCCATCAAAGTCTTCATAATTTTATCTGGATTGGGACCACGGTCAAAAATATCCCCAATTACGTGTAAATGATCAACAACTAATCGTTGAATCGTATACGCAGTCACTGTTAAAAAAGCTTCCGCTTGGTTCAATTTGATTAAATTTTCGATTATCCGATTGTAATAATCTCTTTGATCCAATTCGTGGGCATTACTATATAATAATTCTTCCGTTATATACATAAAATCAGGTGATAGCGCCTTTCTCACCTTTGATCGTGAATATTTCGTTGCCGTTTTTTGTAACAACTCAATCATTCTACCAATCGTATCCAAATACCACTGTTCTAATTCAGATTGTGATGCTATTTGTTGCTTTTTAGCAATCAATTTCTCTTCAGGATAATAAATCAATATCGCAAAATCTTGTATATTTTCTTCAGTTAAACGGCCATTAAACGTTTCCTGAATCTTCTGTTTCACATTGCCCGAACCATTTCTTAAAACATGCTGAAAAGCATTATATTCACCATGAATGTCGCTAACAAAATGCTCTGTTCCTTTAGGCAGGTTAAGAATGGCTTCTAAATTTATAATTTCGGTAACAATACTTTGTTTGGTTGGAAATCTTTTTCCTAATAACATTAAATAATAGGGATTCATTTCAATAACCTCCTTCAATTTTATAATGCGCTTACAAATACTATACCATGGTCGAATTATCAATACCAATACTTAGCTACCTGTCTTACAATAGTGTCACATCAGTCCTTTAACCTAAATCCCTATCTATACCAAAAAAACAGACCAAAACTATCGGTCTGCTTTTACTTATTCTTATTTAGTTTGGACAGTTGCTGAAGTTTCATTCGCTTTAACAGTTTCATTCAAATGTTCAAATGCAATATCAGAAACTTTATCCATATTTGTTAAAACAACCATCATTGTCGTTTCTTTACCAGCGGCTTTAATTGCGTCTAAATCAACCTGTGCAACTAAGTCCCCTTTTTTAATCGTATCACCTTCAGAAACAACCACTTCAAAAGGTTTCCCTTCCAACTGAACCGTATCAATACCCATGTGTAATAGAACTTCTAATCCCGTTTCAGTCATGATACTAATTGCATGTTTCGTTGGGAAAATGCTTGCCACTTTACCAGCAACTGGCGCATAAATCTCACCATTCGTTGGTTCCACCGCATAACCGTCACCCAACATTTTTTCAGCAAAGGTCTCGTCTTTTACGTCTGAAATAGGCATTAATTCGCCATCTGCGACTGTATAAAATGATTCATGACCAACAACCACTGTATCATTATCGTTAGCTGTATCGTTTAATTTATCAACATTTGCTTGTAGTTCATCATTACTGAGTGAGATTGAATCCACTTTTGCCTCGTATAATTTACCAAGTTCATCAGCAACAAATTGAACCTCAGTCCCAATAACAACTTGAATATTCGTTTTATCAATCACCTTAAAACCAGCAGCTCCTGATGCTTTAAGCGCAGCTTCATTAACAAGGCTTGTGTCTTTAACTTGTAAACGGAGACGTGTTGTACAATTATCAACCACTGTTAAATTGTCTTTACCACCAAGGGCAGCGTAAACAATTTGAGCTTGGCGTGCATATTTATCGTCACCTAATTCTGATGATATTTGAATATCATCAGCAATTGGTTCACGACCAGGTGTCATTAAATTGAATTTTTTGATTGCAAAATTAAATAGTGTGTAGTAAATAATTGCCATAACAACCCCTTGTACGAGTAACATCAATGGCATATTAGCCATCGGCACACGTAAACTCAAGACGTAATCAACCAATCCCGCACTAAATGTAAACCCGGCTGTCCAATGCATAAATGCAGCAAACGCCAAAGACAATCCAGTTAATGCCGCGTGAATGACGTATAAAGGCCAAGCAACGAACATAAAAGAGAATTCTAAAGGTTCACTCACACCTGTGAAAAACGACGCAAAAGCACCAGCTAACATCAATGAGCCAACTTCTTTTTTCCGTTCTGGTAAAGCATTACGATAAATAGCATAAGCACCAGCTGGTAACCCAAACATCATAATTGGGAAAAAGCCTGCCATATACATACCGGTTGTCCCTTTAATTCCTGTGTTACTCCAAAAGTTCCCAATATCATTAATTTTAGCAACATCGAACCAAAAAACTGAATTCAATGCTTGATGTAGTCCGGTTGGAATCAATAAACGGTTGAAGAACCCGTATAATCCAGCCCCAACCCAACCGAGTCCAACCATGAATTTACCAAATGCAACTAACCATGCATAAACGACTGGCCATGCGAATAGTAAGGCCAGCGTAACAAAAATCATCACAAGCGCTGACATAATTGGCACTAACCGTTTCCCACTGAAAAATGAAACAGCCATCGGTAATTTTACATTATGGAAACGATTATACATTGCGGCTGCGATCAATCCCGCAATAATACCAATAAAAACATTTCCACTTATGGAACTAAACGCTGGATTAACATCTGCAACTTTTATACCTAATAACGTTGCAATTGAAGTTGGTTCCAACATTTTGACGGGAATTTCAAATGCCACAACACCAGCTAGTGCCGCAGCCCCATCCTTGTCAGTCGACATTCCTAAAGCCAATCCTGCTGCGAACAAGAGTGCTAAATTATTTAAAATCGCACTCCCACCAGCCTGCATAAAGGTTGCCGCGAACCAATCTTGCGGTAACCAATTCCCAATACCAACTAATAATGCTGCTGCCGGTAAAACTGCGATTGGCAACATCAACGAGCGTCCCATTCTTTGTAAATAACTTTTCATTTTATATCCCCTTTTTCTCTTATGAAATTATATTACATGATAGACCAAAAAAAATCAAATAATATATAATCCAGTCAAAAAGGGCATTTAGACAACGTTTTAAATTCCATTAAACATCTATACCAATTTTATTTTTGGTAAAAAAAAGAGTTACCTAATTTACATTAAGTAACCTCTTTCAGAAAAATAAGCGTCCCCACACTACATCTTCTCTTCGATATTCTATATACTAATCAATAAAACCCCTGTGAATCATTTATTTACAATGCCTAGTATGTCACATAAAAAGGAATTAAAAATATCAATAATTGAGGGTTAACCCTCAATTATTGATATTTTTAATTCTATTCGCCTATATGACGCCCTTTAACAGTTCTCGCAAGTGCCACTTCATTTAAAGAATTTAACGCTTTATTGTATTCTGGATTAAAATAAAAATCCATTGTCGCTAATTTAGCCATCGTCATTTGCATATTAATCGCTACTGACATGATATTAACAACATCTAATATGTCATGTTCTGAATAAAGTTGTGCACCAACAATTATTTCAGTATCCTTCATGTAAATAACTTTAACAATAATGGCAGACCCATCTTTAACATAATTGTACTGAATTTTTTCTTCAATTGTACTAGATAAAACGTCCAACCCCATATAAGGGGCATTTTCTTCAGTAATTCCCGTAGTCGCTATGTAATAGCCAAATAATTTTGTTCCCGTTGTCCCCTGAGTTGTTTCAACTTTAACAGGTTCAAATAATCCCATGCAATTATAGGCAGCAACAATTGCCCCTTTAACAGAATTATTAACAAGTGGTTGATACTGTCGACGTTGACTCACCGTTTGCTTAAATTCAACATTATCACCAGCAGCATAGATATTTTCATCGCTTGTCTGCATGTAATCATTAATTTTGATAGTGTTATTTTGATTGAGTTCAATTGTCCCTCTCAAAAAATCATTGTTTGGTTTTAAACCAACAGAAAAGACAACTAAATCACAGTCAATCTCCTGATCAGTTGTTGAAACGCTGACTATTTTATCATTTTTATCAACGTTAACAGAATGAACATCATTTTTTAAAACAAATTTCATACCTTTTTCTTTTAAGTCACTAATTAAACGAGCGCCAATTTCTTTATCCACGTAACGTGTTAAAATACCTTCCATTACTTCGACAAATGTAATATCGACATTTTCACCCTTATGTCTCTCATAAATTGAACTAGCTAATGCCAATCCCACTAATCCCGCCCCAACAATCACAATACGTTTACCTGCTGAGTTCAACTGTTCTAGCGCATGTTGTGATTCTTCTAGATTTTTATAAAGAACGACATTTTTATTGTTAATCCCCTTTATTCTTGGCTTAACCACCTT
Organism: Dellaglioa sp. BT-FLS60; assembly: GCF_054941065.1. Taxonomy (NCBI): domain Bacteria; kingdom Bacillati; phylum Bacillota; class Bacilli; order Lactobacillales; family Lactobacillaceae; genus Dellaglioa; species Dellaglioa sp. BT-FLS60. The sequence goes on along the minus strand of NZ_JBSOLI010000032.1, from coordinate 77,574 downwards.
GGACCCATTGGCTAAAATCAATTTATCATAATTAATATAACTGTAACGTCCAGCCGAATCAATCACATAGATTCGTTGATCTTTTGGACTGACATGCAAGACTTCGGTACTGCATACTAATTCAATTCCTTCAGATTCCAATAATTCAGGTGTTGCATAGCTTGCATCTGGTAAGTCATCAATAACCCCATCCAAATACAAATTAATTCCAGATGAAATATAGCTAACGCTTTCCTTCATTTCAAGAATGACAACCTCAGCAGTCGAGTCTGATTTTAAAATTGTTCTAGCGGCAGCTATCCCAGCATGTGTGCCACCAACAATGACATATTTCATTATTCTTCCTCCAAACTTTGGACATTTATTTTTTTAATTTTATCAATTTCTATAACTTCACTTACCACATTAGCGATGGCTTCATCAGAACTGACCCCAATCTCTGACATGACGTATAACGGTGACTTAAATTGTTCCTGGCTCATACCCATCCTATTTGTCAAAATTAAATCATAATCTTTATCTTCTTGAAAAATCTCTACCTGAACGTTCAAAACACTGTGCAAAACGCGCTCCATGATAATCATAGTCAATTTCTCCATAATTGGATCACGATTGATTAATAGCCCAATTTTTAAGACATCATCAAATTCAAAATTTAAAATATTCAATATATATAAATATTGATTTTGTAAATAATATAAATCATCTTGAGAATTCAATCCATCAAATTGTGTCACAGATTGATAGGCAGTCAATAATTTTTGAACAATTTGGGTAAAATCTTCTCGCTCTAATGATTTACGATTAAATTCTGTAATCGTTCGATTATAAATAAAACTTTCACCCTTAAATATGGCTAATTTACTGTATAAATTAAATAAGTTATAGTTAATTTTTGAGTCATTTTTGAAATAAGTATTTTCCTCAATATCACTCCAAAAAAGATTAATTGCCGCATTAATTGGCGTTTCCTTATCAATATCGTCATCCTTAATTTGTACATATAACTCGGAATCATTTTTAATTAAATCAAAACCAATTAAAAAGTAATACAGACCAACTGCATCTTCTTCAACAAAAGACAATGCGTATTTTTTTAAGAATCTGAAAAAACTGATTTTAACCTTAGCGTACGCTGGATTATTTTTAATTAATTCACGCGAAGCTGACGTTAATTTTTCTTCTTGTTGTTCCTTATATGAATTCAAACGAATCAGAATTTTAAGCCATAAATACACACTAAATTTTTCATCATCAGACCATTCTAAGTCATATTGTTTATTCAATACCTCAACATACTCATTAACTGTTGCACTTTTTGATAAAAGTTCTTCCCTATTCGTAAAAGGCGCAACTCTAATGAAAAATAGATAATAAAAATAATTTAATTGGAGTTTAGTACCGACAAGTCGTCGATTTCTAATTTTTAAATCGAATTCTGCCAACGTCTCATTCAATTCTTTAATTCGTCTTGTTATTGATGAACCACTAATATGCAATTCGTTCTCGAGCTCAATTAAATTCAATGTTTCATTCATGTATAAATACATAATTATTTTATATTTGTATGAATGTCTTAACAGATCGTTACCAATATTGGACAAGTTCGTTGTCCCATCAACGCCAAATTTAACATGATTAGCTCCAACCTCAAAAAAAACATGACCAGACTCGATGAATTTTTCAAGTCTTACTTCAATGTTTTTTAAATAGATTCGTAATGAGTTACCAGATATTTGTAATGATTCCGTTAATTTTTTCTTACTTAAATAGCCACCATGTGTTTGAAGTAATTCTAATATTTGATTAGAAATTTTTTCTTGTCCATCTAAAAAGTCTTCCATATACATAAATAAAATCCCCAGCTTCATTTGACCATTTACCCGAAATGTCTAAAAAGGTCAATTCTAATTTTTATTCTAGTCATATATTACCGCGAAACAGGCTAAATTGGTACGAATAACTTTTTTTATTAATTTTATTTAATTTAACTCTTGCATTTTAAACAAACAATTGGTATATTGGATAAGTAACCTAATCAATAAAACTTATTCAGTACCTCCCCCAAGGTCTGAATATCAAAATCAATCCCCCAATTGATTTTGACTGTTTTACCCTTTTCGACACTGTAACTTACGTTACGGTGTCGTTTTTTTTTTGCCTAAAAATTGACTAACCTAATAAAATTAATTTTGACTAACTTCAGTCACACTTTCTTCACAATTACTTGTTATTATGTATTCATACCTTAATTAAACAATTAACACCTAATTAATTTCTCCCCAGATTTTAATTATTCCTACTCCTTTAAGCCATTATCCTCCCAGATAATGGCTTTTTATGTGCCTTGAATAATTTCAACAATGGCCTGATAATCTGATCCCGGCGTCACTAAATGAATCCCCTTAAAGACTTTTGATACCTCCTTAAGCAATTTTTGAGAAGCTATAATACCCACTTCACGTTCCTTATTTTCTAGCTCAGCTTGCTTCATTTCGGCCATGAATTCATCATTTAAATCAATTCCTTGAACGTTATCTTGAATAAATTTTGCGCGCTCAAATGAAAGTACAGGCATCACACTAATAAAAATTGGTATAGCTATTTCATTAGTCTTTAGCCACTCTTTTAAGCGATTAACATTAGTCATATTGAACACAGATTGCGTGATTATATAATCCACACCAGCATCTATTTTCCGTTTAATATCTTCAAATTCCAAATCTAGTTCTTGCGCATTAATATTAAATGCACCGCCAATTTTAAAATGCGTTTGGCCATTCAGTTCACGTCCAGAAGGTGATATGCCTTGATTCATTTGTTTAATTGCCATCATTAATTGTTTAGACGTCACATCATAGACATTTGTGGCCCCCTGCGTTTTCGCAGGATCGCCTTTAATGATCATTACATCATTCAAACCAACAGAACTCAATCCCATTAACTGTGACTCTAAACCAACTAAATTATGGTCACGTGTTGTTAAATGAATAATGACAGGCAGGCCTTTCTCACTCAATTTGTAACCCATTAATGTATTTGAAATACGTGCTTTTCCTAAAGGATTATCCGCAATTGATAAGGCATCAATGTCTAATTTTCTCAACACATCAGCACCTTCAAAGAAATCATTTGAATTAAGCGTACTAGGCGTATTCCACTCAACTAAAATCGTTTTACTCATTTTTACTTTTTCTAGGAAATTCAAAATTGCTTCCTCCAAATCATTTTTCTCATATATCTTACAAATTTAATTATAAACTAACAAAGTTGTCACATGAGTATATTTTCAAAAATAAACCCGTATACTATGAATATAGACACGAAAATATTTTGTATCTATTTTAAATTTATTATAAAAATACTGCAACATTTCATTTAGATCTAACTTACTCCCCCCAGAGTCTCGAATAGATTAGTATTTTTACACTACTACTCCTGAAGTAGCTAGTGTTTTTTAAATTAAAATAGACCTATCTATTTTCTACATAAGTACTTGTTACACTCTAATTAAATAAGCTAGCTAATTTCCCCCGAAACTAACTAGCTTACTCTTATTTCATCATTGTCTCCCCCGACAATGATGATTTTTTATTTACACTCTAATTCTAATAATTGTTTCTTCATCTTGCTGCCACCACGATAGCCACCTAGACTACCGTCTTTTCTTACTATACGGTGACAAGGAACAACCATTAAAATAGGATTCCGGCCAACCGCACTTGCCACCGCTCGAACGGCTTCCGGATGACCAACTTTTAACGCCAACTCAGAATACGATCTCGTTTCACCATAAGGAATTAGTCGTAACTGTTGCCAAACCTCATTTTGCAGTTTAGTCCCGCTTACATCAAAATCAATAGCTACTGTAAATTCTTGTCTGACACCTATAAAATAAGCTTGTAATTCTTCAGTTATTGTTTGAAATAGATCATCATTCTCTTGAAAGTTAGCTTTCGGATAAAATTCTTCAATTTCGCTCTTTAACCCATTTGGCGATCCAACAAAACTGAGTCCCTTATCAGTCATCCCCAACCAATAGCGATTCGTGCCATTACTCCAGTTCATCACATACATATTAAAACTCCTATTGAATTCCAGACAAGTTCGCACCATGAACTTCTGCGATATTATACACAATAATAAAGGCATTTGGCTCAATCTCATGAACTTTGTTCAACATTTGTTGATAATTTTGATTTTCAACAACAATCATCAACATTTCTTTACTTTCTCCTGAATAGCCACCTTTGACCTCAAAAATGGTAACCCCTCTGTCCAAAGTAGCATTAATATCTGTTTTTAATTTTTCTAATCCTGCTCCTGTGCCCATCACGTATAGCACTTTCTTGCGATCTAATCCCGTTTCGATATAATTCATAATAAAATACGTAATGATTAATGAAAAAATAGCTAAAATAAACGCTTCAGAACCCGAGACAAATATATTGAAAAAACACACAATACCATCAATCACTAATAGACTTGATGCAGGTTTAATATTGAAATACTTTTTAACGATCAACGGTGGAACAGTTGTCCCACCACTTGAGGCACCAATTCGATAAAGAATCGAAATACCCACCGCAAAAACCGCGCCACCGACAATAACAGCTAATAATCGGTCTTCAACAACATTTATTTGGGGCGTAATCGCTAAAAACAAGGGTAAAACAAAGCTTCCTACCATAATTTTTTTAGTTGTTGAACGATCCAACATAAAATAAGCTAAAATCAATAACGCAATATTAATACTCAATAACACGACGGAAACGTTCCATTTGAATGCTGTTTCCAAAAGTATTGCAATCCCGGTTGCACCACCAACTGCAACTTCTTGCGGTGCATAAAAGAAATTAATACTTATCGCAATAATTTCTAAACCAATCAACATGAGTAATCCCTGAATCACTTGTGGTTTTATCCTATTTATCATAAAGGCCCTCTTTCCGTTCTAGATTTGTAATCTCTTATTATTTAGCATACTGAACTTTATTACAGAAAACAAATTTAAGCTTCATTGCACAAAAAAAGCATCCAAAATTTTGGATGCCTTTAACATTTTTATTCGAATCCGTCAGTTGTCATTGCAGCTTTGTATAAATCAATAACATCATTAACTGACATATCAACATAAACAGCGCTATCTAATTTTCCAACTTTGACAGCTGATTCAGCCATCACTTTAAAGTTTGTTTCATCATTAATGTCAACACCTGGCAAGGTAGTTGGAACACCTAATGATTTAACCCAATCGTAAACTGCTTGAATTGCCTTATCAGCAACTACTTGGTCATCATCATCTTGGATATGCCAAACATTGCGACCAAATTTTGCAAACTTAGCAACCGTATCTGCAGATAAAACAAATTTCATCCAACGAGGTGTCACAATACCTAAACCAACACCATGAGTAATATCATAGTAAGCTGATAATTCATGTTCAATTGGATGTGACGTCCAACCATCTTCGTAGCCTAATCGCATAATTCCATTCAATGCCATAGTTGATGACCACATTAGGTTAGCACGAGCGTCATAATTATCAGGTTCTGCAACAGCAATTGGTGCCCATTTAATAACTGTCCGCATGATACCTTCAATCATCCCATCAGACACATCATTATTCTTTTCTTTATCAAAATATTGCTCTGTCAAATGAGAGAAAATATCAATTGAACCAGCAGCTGTTTGCCATTTTGAAACACTCATTGTTAATGCTGGATCTAGAAATGAAACAGCTGGTGTTTTAGGACCAAAACTACCTAATTTTTCATTTGTTTCAAGATTTGAAATCACTGATCCAGCATTCATTTCAGTCCCAGTAGCTGATAATGTTAAGATATCAACAAATGGTAATTGATCAATTTTAAAACGTTTTGCTGGTTCGATAACTAAATCCCAAGGATCTCCTTCATAAAATGCTGCTGAAGCAATCATTTTTGAAGCATCGACCACTGAACCACCACCGACAGCCAAAACAACATCAATTTTATTTTCTTTAGCTAACTTTTGACCTTCACGAACTGAATTAATCTTAGGATTAGGTTCAATTCCTGCTAATTCGACAACATTTAAATCACTCAAAATCTTCTTTACAGTATCGTATAATCCTGAGCGTTTAATTGATCCACCACCGTATGTTAATAGTACGTTAGGTCCAAATTGTGCGACCGCATCATGTAATTCTGTTTCAATCCGATTTGAACCAAAACGAATATCTGTTGTATTTTTAAATTGAAAATCTTTCATAATTATAATCTCCTTTGTATTTTGAAGTTATATTAAAAATCATTTTTACTGAACATCTACAGTATAACGCTTTCTAGTAAGGTCCTTCTAGTGTAAGCACTTACTAAAAAAAAGAATTCACCTTTAAAAAGGTAAACTCTTTTCTAATTATCAATTAAATGACATCACTTTGTACGGTCTTTTTAGCTTCATCATTTGCATGAATCATGCTCAAAATTTTCCTTGAAATTGGTCCAACGATAATCAATTGTAATGGTACAGCGACAATAATATTACGTCCGATAGTTGTAAGGTATGACGACCAGAAATGAACTGGCATCCCGCCTTCAATAAGCAGACCATAAAGTGACATAAAGGCTACCATTCCACAAATCATCATTCCTGAGATTGCAAGAATCATTTGCCACATTTTGTCATGATTAAGTGGTAATTTATCAGCAATTGCCATCGCAATTTTACCGACAACTAAAACATCTAAAATGAAAGCAACAATAAAACCTGGAATGAATCCAAGTAATAATGTAGCCATTCCTAATTTTCCGACTAATAATAAATTGTACGCACTCATAACGAAAACCATCATCGAGCACATTAATGTTGTAAAAATAATTCCTTCTTTTGCATTTGTTGGCATTATAATTCTCCTTAATATTGTTAATAAAGACTTATCTTACACAAAATCGTTTGCTTGCATAAGTCTTTTTTTGAATATTAAACTTTTCTCATTGTAAGCGATTAAATCGATTGTTTGTGGCATCATTCGGATTACGTTATACTTAACTTACAACTATTAAGGAGGTATTTTTATGTTAATTGCACTTATATTATCTTGGATTGTCGCACTTGAACATCTATTTATTATGATATTAGAAATGTTTTTCTCAACGAGTTCAACAGCCCAAAACGCTTTTGAATTAAAACCAGAATTTCTAAATCAAAAAGAAGCTAAATCATTAATGGCAAATCAAGGGCTATACAATGGTTTTATCAGTATTGGCCTAATGATTGTTCTCTTAATACTATCTGGTGCAGCACTTAAATCAATGCTGTTACTTTTCACCGGATTTGTTTTCATCGCTGCTATTTTTGGTAGTTTAACAGCAGCTAAAAAGATCATTTTAGTTCAAGGATTACCCGCATTATTAGCGTTTATCGCCATTGCTTTTACTTTATAGGTCAACAACTTAACCAGTTGGCATTAAATAACTTTCTAGGCAATCAATTAATATTTAAAATTGATTACCTAGTTTTTGTTTATATATACACCAGTACTATAATAATTAAAAAGATGGTAGTAAATTCGATTATCTTACGAATTTACTACCATCTAACATAATATAATTTATTTTGTCTCTATATTCAAAGATATATTTTGAACTTCATTTCCATGGTGCACTGACTTCGTTAATATTTCATCCATCTTACCAACACGATTTGGTTGCGTAAAGAAGACAATTACAATATCATCATAACCAGCTTTATGAATTAACTCTTGATCAAAACTCAAAAGTAACTCTCCAGCTTTAACCTTTTGACCATCATTATAATGTGTTATGAATCCTTCACCACGCATATTAACTGTTTCAAGTCCCACATGAATGATTGTCTCCAAACCAGACTCTGAAATAATACCAAGTGTATGTCTAGTTGAAAATGTAAATTTAATTTGACCATCAAATGGTGCATAAATTTTCCCATCTGTCGGTTGAATAGCAAATCCTTTCCCTCTAAATCCTGTTGGAACTGAATTCAATGGCATTAAAGTTCCATCAACTGGTGCCAAAACTGTAGTATCAACAAGTTCTGTAGTAGTTGCTACATCGTCATCCATCGATATTTCACCACGCGCCAATTTACTTTCCAATTCTCCAACAATTTCAGCATGTTTTTTTTCAGTAATTTTAACTTTAAACATAAAAATAATCAATGCTAAAATAGAGAATACTAGTGGGCTATAAAAAGCAAAAATTTTAAACATATGAACATTTTTCGCAGTAATATCAGCCGCTGTTGCGCTACCTGTCATTCCTGCCATAATAGCGATTGATCCTACAATACCATTCGAAAATGCACCAGTAATTTTATCTAGCATTGGTCGAACTGCAAGAACAACAGCTTCATTACGATTTCCATTTTTTAACTGACCGTATTCAATAGAATCTGTTAAAGATAGTACAATAACTAATTGGGCAAATGTAAAATTAAATAATATTAATCCAAGGATGACTAAAATCATATTACTGCTACCAAAAATAAATATGATATATGACAAAATCATTGAGATTTGACCAATCAAAAATAAAATTTTACGTGTAATAAATTTATTTAAAATAGGATATAAAGGTGCTGTTGAAAAGCCAACAACTGTGGCTACTGCACCAGCAATCCAAAATTCATTTGGTTTACCGATTACAAATTTAAAGAGATAGAACAATACTCCATTTGTAACTACATAAGCTAGTGAATACATTAAATATGCAAAACTAATCCATAAAATTTGATCATTTTTTATAATTCCAACAAAAACATCTTTAATTGACGTTTTTTTACTTGCAGCTTCTCGAATAACATCATGCTTTTCTGTTGTTCCAAAAGCAACTGCTAATGCGGAGAGAATTGCAACGATACCAACAATAATTGCAAAGGCTAACCAACCTTGGGTTCCTTGTTCATGCTTACCCGTTGCTAAAAATGTAAAGTATGTTGTGATTGGAACTACAATCATTGTCAAACCATTCCAACCGATTGACCCAGTAAAACTTCCTAAGGCTGTAAAAATACCACGCTCTTTACTATCACCACTGATAGCAGGAACCATACCCCAATATGCTACATCTGCAAATGAATAAAAAATATCTAAAGTAACAAATATTATGACAAAACAAATTGCAAATAAAAGCCAATTAACTTTAGCTAATCCAAAAATACCACTAAATACAATTACCAATAATATAGAGCTCACCACACTACCGATAACTTGCCATGGCTTAAATTTACCCCATCTAGTTTTTGTATTATCTACAATGTTGCCTAAAATGGGATCGACAACAACCTCTGCTAAGCGAATAATAACGACCAACGTTGTTATTAATGCTATCAAGCGATTAGCTACTTTGGGACTAACATCACTAAACATTCCACTTGTAACATATACGATAAAGTATGTACTCAAGGCACCATAAAACGCAGAATGACCTAAATTACCTAGCGCAAACGCAATTCGTTCTCTTAACTGTATCCACGTTAAATGTTTTTTCCCTACCTTTTGATTATCCATTATTATTACTCCCTAACTTTTTAATTTTTCTACTAATACTTTAACGCCATATGCGGGTAAAGTTAGTTGGGTGCTAGGCTGTATCTCTTCCATAAGCACATCATATAAAGACGTTACTGTTTCGACCTTTGTAGCTTTATGACTAAAATTAATAATAAAATAATATCTTTTAGTATCATTTTCTCTAATTTGAATTGAAACATTATTAGTCATTTTTTTAACAGGTAATGTTGACTTAAGATTTAACTCCTCAGTTATTTCTTTATAAAAATTAGTAAGAAATTCATTATCTAGTCTACAACCCTGATAGTACGCAATTCCTTTACCAAAATTATGTTTTGTTACCGCCGGTGTTTCTTTGTAAAAATCATTTTGGTAAGTCCCTAACGTTTCGGCACCTTTTACCTTAATTACCTCGCAGTAATCTTTAGCTTCATATACCTGATTATTCATCGAAATAGTATTTTTTTGCTTAGGATATAGGGTATCTGTTTCTTGAATTTCTATACCGTAACTATCTTGTAGCCCTTGAGGCCAGCTGCCTTGGTACGTTAAAAATTCTGGGTCAACGATGCCTGTAATATACGTCCCAACCAATCTACCACCTTGTTTAACAAAAGCCGCTAATTTTTCTGCAAAGACACTACTCATCAAAAAATGCATTGGATCAATGACTAATTTATAATCAGTTATTTCTTGTTCTGTTGAAATAATATCAACTGGAATATCATGTTCCCAAAAATATTGATATTGCTCACTAATAGTTCTCCAATATTTTTTAGTTTTTGATGCATAATTACGACTATCGTCTAATGCCCACATATTTGCATAATCAAAAATAATTGCTACTTTCGCTTTTTGATGTTTTGTTAATAATCCAGACTTTAATTTTTCTAAATCATTACCAACTTTAATAACATCTTGATAAACTCGTGTTTTTGTTTGTAATTGATTATTAATCACAGCACCATGAAACATTTCAGATGACCCTAATGACTGATGTAACTGAAAATACATAATTGAATTAGCACCATGCGATATTTCTTGTAGGCTTGCCATTTCATGCATTCCTGGTCGTTTAGCCCGATTATATGGATGCCAATTAACCTGTGATGGTGTATTTTCCATAATTAAATAATTATCCATTTTAAGACCACGCATCGTATCATTCATCAAAGCTGTTTTCATTGCTAAATGTTTTGTACTTTCGTAATCATTAGCCCAATTAGGATATGAATCCCAGCTTACAACGTCAACATGTTTAGCAAATTTTTGATAGTCTAAATCATAAAAAACATGAGATTCAGGTGGATTACCACCCATAAAATTCGTTGTAACTGGAATATCTGGCGTAAGTTCACGCAATGGTTTAATTTCTTCATCGAAAAAATCAATAGTTCGATCACTTACAAAGTGATGCCAATCAAGATTCAACCCTAACACACCTGTATCACCACTTGGCATTGGTGCTTTAATTTGATTCCAATTTGTATAAGTATGGCTCCAAAAAGTTGTCCAATAAGCGTGATTTAAATGATCTATAGTTTGATATTTTTTTTGTAACCATTTGCGAAATTCTGCTTGACACAAATCACAGTAACATTCACCGCCGTATTCATTAGAAATATGCCATAAAATAACCATTCCATTATGACCATAACGTTCTGCTAATTTACGATTTATAATCTGAACCTTGTCACGATAAACTGGCGATGTATAACAATGATTATGTCGCTCACCATAAAGTTGTCGTTCCCCTCTTGCATTAACTCTCAATACTTCTGGATATTTTTCAGCTAACCATCTTGGACGTGCCCCACTTGGTGTTGCTAAAATAACTTTTCCATTTTGTGCAGATATTTTATCGAATATTTCATCTAACCAAGAAAAATCAAACTTACCTTCTTCTGGTTCTAATTTTGCCCATGAAAATATTCCTAGACTAAATGTATTTATTTTGGCATCCTTAAAAGCATTAAAATCAGATTTAATCACTTCTGGTTGATCTAGCCATTGTTCAGGATTGTAATCTCCTCCATGCAAAAAATTGGTTATATTTAATTTTGTAACCATTTTTATAATACCCACTTTCAATAATTTATTAGTTTGTTATCAATAACATAGTTCTAGCATAGTCGGTTAAAACACCCTACGCAAGCGCTTTCCTAGGTTAATTACTAAAACATGGTAAACAAAAAATTATCTTTGTTTACCATGTTTACTATGCTATATATCGACTATTTCACCCTGTTTTCAATTCAGAATTGTGCTATAGTTTATTTAATGTTACCGTTTCCAACTAAATGATTTACTAAAACTATTAACGATTAAATACTATTATTTTAGGAGATGATTATCATGACTACTATTCGAGAAATTGCTGCAAAAGCTGGCTATTCTCCCGCAGCTGTTTCTAGATTGTTAAATAACGACCCCACTTTTTCAATTTCTGATTCTGCCCGTAATAAAATTTTAGAAACAGCACAAACTCTAAATTATCAAAAAGTTAATGCAACAACACATGGTAAATATAAAATTGCTGTTATTTTTGCCATCTTACCACGGAAAGAATTAGAAGATATTTACTATAATAACCTTAGACAAAGTATTGTTAATTCTGCCAAAAAAACTAACATGTCATTAACTTTCTACTCACAAATTACAGATGTCCCCTCTGACACTGATGGAATATTGACAATTGGTCAATTTCAATCTAATGACCTTGAGTTACTATACAAATATTCATCTATTTGCCTTTTTATTGATTCAAATCCTGATTCCCATAAATTTAATTCTGTTCAACCTAATTTAGAATCAATTATTGAGCAAGCTGTTAATCTTTTTGTTCAAGATAATTTCCAATCAATTGGTTTTATTGGTGGCTCTTTATGGCATGCAAATACAGTATCCACTAGGTTAAAAGATCCTCGTCAAAAATATATTGAAAGTCATTTAAGAGAATTAGGATTATTAAATCAAAAATTAATCTATATCGGTGATGACTTTTCTATCAAAACTGGTTATTCTCTCGGAAATCAAATTATTAATAATTTAAACAAATGTCCACTACCAAATGGATTTATAATTGCATCAGATCTTTTAGCCGTTGGTGTCTTACAAGCTTTTAATGAACACAATATTCGTGTACCAAATGACACTTCAATCATCAGTATTAACGATATTGATATTATTAAATATACTTCACCACCACTAACAACATTTAAAATTGATACTGATCAATTGGCTAAAACTGCAATTACCACACTAAAAGATAATATTATTTTCCCAGTTAATACTCATAAAAATATTTTACTCGATGCTGATATTGTTTATCGTCAAAGCTTTTTACAACCACATAAATAAATCAAAAATTCAGGTAATAAAATGGCTCTTTATCAATAATCGTTGATAAAGAGCCATTTTATTTAAATATTACATTTAAATTATAGATTAACCGTACAAAAAAAGAGCTTCCAAAATCATAATGATTTTGAAAACTCTTTTAGCAGAACTAAATAATAAATTATTTAGCAGCTGCTGTACCGAACCATTCAATACGATCTTCAACAAGATCAGTGATTGCTTTTGTACCTGGTGCGAATAATTTACGAGGGTCAAAACCTTTACCTTCTTGGTCTTTTCCTTCTTCAATATATTTGCGAGTTGCAGCAGCAAATACTAATTGACATTCAGTATTAACATTAACTTTTGAAACACCCATTTTAATAGCTTTTTGGATTTGGTCTTTAGGAATACCTGAACCACCATGTAATACAAGTGGTGTTTTGATTTCAGCAGCTAATTCTGCTAAACGATCAAAGTTCAAGCCAGTCCAGTTAGCTGGGTATTGGCCATGAATATTACCAATTCCACAAGCTAAGTAGTCAATACCAGTTGCAGCAAGTGTTTTAGCTTCTTCAACATCAGCTAATTCACCAGCTCCGACGATACCATCTTCTTCTCCACCAATTGAGCCAACTTCAGCTTCAACTGTGATGTCTTTAGCATGTGCCAAAGCAACGATTTCTTTTGTTTTTTCTAAGTTTTCTGCAAATGGTAAGTCATGGCCATCAAACATAACTGAGTTGTATCCAACTTCGATACATTCTTTAGCTGCTTCATAGTTACCATGATCTAAATGCATTACAACGGGAACAGTAATACCCATTGATTTAATAGTATCTTGAACAAGGTGTAAACATAATTCGTATCCACCCATGTATTTTGCAGCACCCATTGATGTTTGGATTAAAACAGGAACACCTTTTTCTTGGGCAGCAGCAAGAATACCACGAGTCCATTCCAAGTTGTTTGTGTTAAAGGCACCAACAGCGTAGTGACCTGCACGTGCAGCATCGAACATACTTTTACCATTTACTAATGTCATTTGAAATCCTCCTAGATAAATTACAATACGTCTGTATTGCATTTTTTAATACAGGTACATTTTAGCACATTTAGTCATCAGATAAAACTTTCATTTTTTAAATAATTATAATTATCAATTGTTTTTGACCGATTATGACTGTTTTAGACATACTTACACGCTTACATCTTCAAATTCAAATCGGCTAACATTAACTAATCCCATATCAGTAATTTTTAATTCTGGAATAACAGCTAACGACATAAAACTTAACGTCATAACAGGATCAACATTATCATTAATACCTAATTCTTTATAAGCAACCTCATTAAATTTTTCAAGCTTTTCTGATATCCATTCTCCTGATTGATCACTCATCAAGCCACCAATTGGTAACGGAATCGACATTAGAACTTTATTATTTTTCGTTAAAACCATGCCACCCTGAATATCTTTCAATGTAGTAATCGCCAATGCCATATCTCGATCATTAGTTCCAGTTGTAATCAAATTATGTGAGTCATGTGCAATAGATACAGCAATTGCCCCCTCTTTGATTCCATAATCTTTCAATACACCAGTAAAAATATTACCCGTTTCATGGTGACGTTCAATCACTGAAATTTTAGCGACTGGAATGCTTGGGTTATAGATAAAATCACCAGCGTCATCACGACTGACATCAATTTCTCTATCTATCGTAATTGCCTCATTCGGTATCACTTCAATAGCATGTACACGATTACTCGTTAATGCTAATCTTAACTTATTTTGACTAAAGTTAGTTAAATGAACAGATGATTGAACACTATCAATTAGATATTTTTTAGTTTCTAATAAATAATTACCATTTTCAGCAATTTTTTCACCAAAAATGTAAACACTCGAAACAGTCATATTATTCAAATCACTAATAACTACTAGATCAGCTCTAAGTCCAGGTGCAACAGCTCCGCGATCTTTCAATTCGCAACATTCGGCAGCATTGAGCGTGGCCATTTGAATCGCAACTAAAGGATCTAGGCCTTCTTCAACACAAATTTTCAAACTATTATCTAAATGACCTTTTTCAATAATTGTTTTCGCCTGAACATCATCCCCGCATAAAACAGTTCTTCTAGAATTATTAGGTGTCACACCTTTTAACAATGTTCTTAAATTATGTGTGACCGATCCTTCACGTAAAAACACATACATTCCACGACTTAACCTATCTTGCATTTCTTCAAGTGTTGAACATTCATGGTCATTTTGAATTCCAGCTGCAACATACGCATTCAATTCTTTGTCATAGACTTGAGGACTATGTCCATCAATCCGTTTATTTAAATTTTTAGCAACTAATAATTTATCAAGAACATCACTTTCAGCATTAATCACACCAGGAAAATCCATAAATTCAGCTAAACCTTTTGTTTCATCATGCATAAGTGGATCAACCATGTCTGCCGCTGAAATAACAGCTCCAGAATTTTCCATTTTTGTTGCTGGAACACATGAAGGAAGCATGTATTGAATATCCAAAGCAGTTTCTTTAGCCGCATTAATCATGTAATCTAATCCTGCTAATCCTGCAACATTCACAATTTCATGTGGATCTGCCATCACAGTCGTAGTCCCATGAGGCGTCATTAACCGGCCAAATTCTTCAGGACTAACGTAAGCTGATTCTACATGAATATGAGGATCAATAAAGCCTGGCGAAATAAATTGTCCGTGAATATCAACAACAGATTTCCCAGTGTATTGCCCACCAATTCCTGCAATAATACCATCAACAATTGCAACATCCCCACTAATTAAACATGCGTTGTACACATCAACAATTTTACCATTAGTTAAAACTAAATCAGCAGGAAGCCGTCCAGCGGCAACATCAATTAACTTCTTTAAACTTTCTTTTTCCATCATGACTCCTTATTTTTTGAGAGGTGTAATTTTGATAATTGGATTAATAATTTTTAATGCAACACAATCCACCATTCCTAAATCAGTAATAGCCAAATCTGGAATCGCTGTAATAGGTAAGAACGACATATAGAACATTGGATCAGGCAACTCACTACCCATTAAATCTGATCCTTTTCTTAAAGCAATTTCGCCTGCTTCAATTTCACTTGGTAACATGTCGCTCATAATCCCACCAACTGGCAAGGCTAAAAATGACACTACTTCACCATTAATCACGACAATTTGTCCGCCACCTGCTTCAATTAACTTATTTGTAGCCATCGACATATCGTTAGAATTAACACCCATGACGACAATATTATTGTCATCAGGTGCAGAAGATGAAGCCATTGCACCTTTTTTAAGCCCCCAACCAGATGTAAATCCAAGTGACTGATTACCATTTTTCCCAAATCTTTCCAACACAGACACTAAAGCCACATCTTTTTCTAGACTAGGTTGTACAATACCATTTTTGATAATTAAATCGACATCTTTTCTTTTTCGAACAAAAGCACCTTGACTATTGATTGTTTGAACAGTTGCCAAACCTTCTTTTTCATCGACTTTATATTCAAAATTTTTTGACGAAGTTAACTCGTGTTTCAGCTGTCCTTTAAATAAATCGCTTCTTGTAGGTGCAACTAATGTTTTAAGTATTTTTTTATTTTCAGCAACAACTTGACCTCGACTAATCACCATTTCAACATTAAATGAACCTGGTTGATCAACAATTAAAATATCAGCTAATCTACCTGGTGAGACAGAACCAACTTGATCATCAATTCGATAAGCTTCGGCACTATTTATTGTAGCCATTTGAATTGCTGTAATTGGTTCTACTCCAGCTTCGATAGCCAACTTAACAAGATTATCAAGATGACCTTTTTGTAAAATATCAGTTGCCGTAACATCATCTGTACAAAAACTAACATGACGAGCAATTGCTGGATTTACTTCCGTAATTGCTCGAATATTCTCTGCTAAAAAATGTGTTACAGATGATTCTCTGATTAAAACATTCATCCCTTTTCGAGCTTTTTCAACAAGTTCTTCATGTCCATAACTTTCATGGTCTAACCGAACGCCACTTGCTAAATATTCATTCAATTTAATTCCCATTGTCATTGGTGCACAACCAAAAATTGGTAAGTGATTATTTTGTGCATGAACCAATGTTTTTAGCGTATCTTCATCTTGCGTTTCAACAGCTTCTCTAACTGTTTCCCAAACACCGTAACATTCTGTCCATTTTTGAATTGTTTCTTGAACATCTGCATTAATGTTAAAAGCTATCGTTGATGTTGGGATCGTATATGGTGTTTTATATGGTGCCCCCCAAAATAAATTAAGCGGTAACGCTTCTACCTCTTTAAATACTTCTTGAACACCTTCTAACCCAGCAACAGATATTGTTTCATCTAAGCCAGAAATGACACTCGTTGTTCCAAATGGGACGACCGCGTTAGCAAAACTTGTCATACTCATTTTGCTACATTCAACATGAATGTGCCCATCAATTAACCCTGGTGTTATATATTTTCCTGTTGCATCTATGTGTTCCGTTTCATCACCGATATAAGCTTCAATATCACCAACAGCAACAATTTTTTCTTTATAAATTGCAACATCTGCCTGATAATATTCGCTTGTCATAACATTAACTAATGTCCCGTTTTCAATTACTAAATCTGCAGAAATCTTTGCAGCTCCAGCTTCTATATAATCTTTTAATTGTGCCAATGTTTGTGTCATTTAGTTATCCACCCATCAATTTTTTTGTATTATTGAAGAATATTTAAGACGTACAGTAAGAATAAGAAAACAAAAAGTAACACATACATGACAGGACCAACTTCTTTTCTACGACCCGCTGCCATCATTGTGATTGGATATAAAATAAATCCAAAAGCAATACCATATGAAATATTATAAGTTAAAGGCATACCAACAACCATTAAGAATGCAGGTACTGCTATTTCAAAACGGCCCCAATCAATACCTTTTAATGATTGAGCCATTAAAATCCCAACAACAATTAAAACTGGTGCCGTAACTTGCGATGTAACAACCGTTAGAAGTGGTGAGAAGAACAAACTTAGAACGAACATTCCCCCTACAACTAACGACGTTAATCCAGTACGACCACCAACGGCAATCCCAGCTGAAGATTCAACGTAGGCAGCTGTTGGCGTTGTTCCTAATACAGATCCAGCTAACATTGAAGCTGAATCAGACATTAATGCGCGGCCCACTCGTGGCATTTTATTATCTTTCATAAATCCAGCCTGAGTAGCCAACCCGATTAATGTGCCGGCTGTATCAAAGAATGCAACCATCAAGAAAATCAAGACAACAGACCATAATTGTAACGAATTAATTTTATGTAGATTTTCAATACCTACCCCAAATGTTGGTGCCATACTTGGGACAGAAGAAATAATATGCGTTGGTAATTTAATAAGTCCCATTACTAATCCCAAAATAGTTGTCGCAATCATTCCAATGAAGATTGAACCAGGAATTTTTTTTGCCATTAAAACAATAATTACAACTAATCCAAAAATAGTAAGCCACGTTGTCGGAACAGTTAATGAACCAATCGCTACTAAAGTTGATTTATCTCCAACAATAAGTCCACCTTCTTGTAACCCAACAAAGGCAATAAACAAACCAATACCTGCTGCCATTGCTAACTTTAAATCATGTGGAATGGCATCAATAACAATTTCACGTATTTTAAATAATGTAATAAGCATAAAAATAATTGACGCAACCACAACACCGGCCATTGCCGTTTGCCATGGAATACCCATTCCAATAACAACTGAATAAGTAAAGAAGGCATTATCGCCCAAACCTGGTGCAATTGCAATCGGATAATTTGCTAAAAATGCCATCAAGAAACAACCAAATGCGGCAGAAATTGCAGTTGCTGTAAAGACAGCCCCTTTATCCATACCTGCGGCACCTAAAACTTGAGGATTGACGAATAAGATATAAGCCATAGATACAAAGGTCGTTAAACCGGCCATTGATTCGCGTTTAACCGTTGAACCTGACTCATTAATATGAAATAAGCGATCAAAAATCCCTACTTTTTTCTCTGTGTTATCCATGCGATATATTCTCCCTATGTTGTGCTTTTTTATGTTATATGCATTATATTACTCGTATTAAATTGAAAATCAATAGTAAAAACGTACTTTATTAAAATTTACAAATGAAATGTTCGTGTTTTGAAACGTGCGAACAAAATAAAAACTGTTAAAAAGGGTTTACCACCCCCATTTAACAGTTCTATTTTTCATCAAAAATCCTATCGCCATCTTTTCTCGTATTAATAGCCATAATACTCAACATAACCAATTGCGCAATCACTGCTGTTGGTGGAAAGAAATAAATCCCGACCAGTACAGCCACAATTAATACCGGATAATACCAACTGGTTAAAATGCCGTAAACAATCATTCGATCAATTTTCCGACTAACCTCCGGGTGTTTCTCTTCATTAACAACTTTTATTTCACGCGTTAATAAAATAAAAGTTAAACTCCAAAAACAACAAACGGCAAAATAAGTATATTCCGGTACCCTATCGGCCATAAATCGCCCCGTCCAAGCTGTCGCAACTGGAATAAATGACATTGAAAAAATCCAAAAATTATTCAACCAATAAATTTTTTTCGTCACACGTTTCGTTAAACTAAACATAAAATGATGACTAAACCAGCCAACGCCCATAAACAAAAAACTAGTCGCATATGAGAAAAAATATGGAATAATCTTAATCAACTCGTTTAATTTAGCAGTCTCGGGCACCGTAAATTCTAACACCATAATCGTTAATAAAATAGCAATCACAGCATCAGTAAATGCCTCAACCCTTGCTTTATTCAAAATACTATCCTCAATTCATTTCACATTTTTAGCATCCATTAACGTTAATTACCGTAAGGATTATCAACTAATTTTGTCCGTTTAACTTCATCAATATTATGCGTTCCCGTTAATTGCATTGTCAACTCTAATTCATGTTGGAAATAATTAAAGACATTTTGAACGCCTTGATGACCACCAAGCGCCAATCCATAAACAACCGGACGACCAATTGCCACTAAATCTGCCCCACTTGCCAAAGCTTTATAGACGTGAGCACCGCGTCTAACGCCGCTATCAAAAACAATCGGCACACGCTTATCAACTGTTTCTGCGACACCTTGAAGTGCGTCAAAAGCAGCAATTCCACCATCAATTTGACGACCGCCATGATTAGATACCCAAATGCCACCCGCACCTGAATCAATGGCAACACTTGCATCTTCACCATCTTGAATGCCTTTAACAAAGACAGGTAAGCCTGAATACTCGGCTAAAAATGCAACATCTTTTGGACTTAAGCGTTGCTTAGCTGACCCATAAACAGCGTCCATTGTTTGGCCAACACCACTTTGGTAGGCCTGAACAATAGGCATTGCTAATGGAAAAGTAAACCCATTTCGTTTATCTGTTTCACGATTACCACCGACTGTTGCATCAGCAGTCAAAACAATTGCCTTAACGCCATTTGCTTTGGCTTCATCCATAATATTGCGATTAATACCGTCATCCTTACTCATATAGAATTGGAACCACTGCGGCTGACCATTAGCTTGATCCGACATTTCTTTAAATGATTTTGTTGCAAATGAACTTGCTGTATAAATTGATCCATAATCCGAAACACCTTTTGCACTATCGATTTCACCTTTAACATGCGCCAATCCATGGGCAGCAACTGGTGCCATAATAATCGGTGAGGTAATTTCATCCCCAAATATACTTGTCCTTGTATCTGGATGATCAATTTCTTGTAACACCCGTGGTTTAATCAGTTTATGATTGAAAGCTTTTATATTCTCCTCCAAAGTATATAAATCTCCGGCACCACTAGAAATATAACCAAATCCACCTTTTGGAATGATTTTTTCTGCCTCTTTTTCCAAATCAAAAGCATTAATAATAGTGATATCTTTTTCTAGATTACTTGCAATATATTCTGTCATATTAACCGCCCCTTTATATTGTACACGACTTATCATAGTTGAATCGTAGCATTACGTTCAATCTTATGCAAGCGTTTACAGTTATAATCATTACAAATTTACACAACCTTTACAGCAATTTGCCTTTTAATTTTACAATGACCCGTTATACTCAGTTTGTACTTGAGTGACACCAAATTTTAGAGGAGGTAATTTTTTGCCACAAATTAAAGCAGTTATTTTTGATTGGGCCGGAACAACCGTTGATTTTGGAAGTATAGATCCTGTTTTTGCCTTTCAAAAGGCCTTTCATGAACGCGGAATGCCAATTACCGTCGCTGATATTCGCAAAGATATGGGCATTGAAAAACATGAGCATATCGCAAAATTAGTCCAATTACCTGAAATTAAAGAAGAATGGTTGGCCCTCCACCACGACCCAATTTCTGTGGAAGATCAGCAAGCCATTTTCAATGAATTTGAAGTTCTTTTGCTAAAAAGACTTCGTGACCAAACGATGCTAGTCCCAAGCCTTTTAGAAACGCAAACTTTCCTAAAAAAACATGACATTAAAATTGGGACAACGACTGGTTACACCCAAAACATGTTATCAGTTGTTGCCGAAAAAGCCTTAGCACTTGGTTACCACCCCGATATGATTGTTTCTAAAGAAGATGTCGGCGAAGGTCGTCCCTCACCACTGATGATTCAATCAATTCTCAGTAAATTTAAAATAAGCAATCCAAAACAAATCATTAAAGTTGGCGATACAATCATCGATATCGCAGAAGGTAAAAATGCTAACGTTATCAGCGTGGGAGTTGTCGAAAGTAGTAGTCTAATTGGTTTAACACTTACAGAATTCAACGATTTACCCAGTACAGAACGTGCTTCAAAAATTGCCTCAGCAACGCAACAGTTCAAGGCTGCCGGTGCTGATTACATCATTTTAAACCTAACAGAATTACCCGCATTAATTGAAAAATTAAATTAAGAAAGGAATCACCTAACTATGAAACAGCCCTACCTGTTACTTACACCAGGCCCATTAAGCACAACTCCCTCAGTAAAAAATGCCATGCAAATTGATCTCAGTACATGGGATTCGGATTACACTGCCATTACTGTTGAAATTCAAAATCAATTACTTGAAATTGCTCATGTTAAATCAACTGAATATGCTGCGGTACTTATGCAAGGCAGTGGTAGTTTTGGCGTTGAATCTGTCTTGGAAACAACTATTCCAAAAAAATCACAAAACTCAGATGCATGCCTCATGGTTGTAATTAACGGTACATATGGTGCTCGAATTGCCGAAATGGCTGAAAAAATGGGCATCAATCATGTTAATCTCGTTATTGACGAAACAACACCAGTCACACTTGATCTCGTTCAGAATTTTCTCAAAGACCACCCAGAAGTGACCCATTTTGCAACAGTTCATTGTGAAACAACAACTGGTATTTTAAATGATATCAACACCATTATTCCTTGGGTCTCAGCCCAAGGAATTGTCACAATTGTTGACGCAATGAGTAGTTTTGGTGGTATTCCCATTAATATTTCTAACTTAAAAATTGATTACTTAATTAGTAGCGCCAACAAATGTATTCAAGGTGTCCCAGGATTTTCATTCATTATCGCGCGTATCGCTCTTTTGGAACAATGCAAAGGTAACTCACTCTCTGTTTCACTTGATCTTTATGCCCAACATATCAGTTTTAAAGAACATCCTGGAAAATGGCGTTTCACATCGCCAACACATGTTGTTCTTGCCTTCGCACAAGCTTTGAAAGAACTAACCATTGAAGGCGGCGTCAAAAAACGTTTCATTCGCTACACAAAAAATCAACATGAACTCGTCAAAGGGATGGAAAAATTAGGCTATGAAACATTGTTGCCACTAGCCACACAATCACCAATTATCACGACATTCAAGCTGCCAAATGCATCATTTGATTTCCCCACTTTCTACCAGGCCCTAAAAATGAAACATTTCGTCATTTATCCGGGAAAAACAACCAAAGAACCCTCATTTAGAATTGGGACAATTGGGGACGTTTCATCAATAGAAATTGCATCCCTATTAACAGCCATTCAAGAAGTTTCAGCATAATTTTTCTCATAAAAAAAGGGGTACTAGAAATTGAAAAAACTAAAAACATTTATTATTGCTTTATTCGTCTTAACAATTGGTATCAGTCTAACGGCTTGTTCATCATCCGGCAGTTCTTCAAAAAAAGATACACTCACGATTGTTTTTTATCCTAATGAATCTGCTAAAGATTTCAACGCTTCTCGTGACGAAATTAAAAATCAAATCGCTAAAGCAACCGGTAAAAAAGTTAAAATTCAAACAACGACTGATTATAATGTCGCTATTGAAGCCATTTCATCTGGTAAAGCACAATTAGCCTTCATGGGTCCTGATGGCTATGTACAAGCCAATAACCAAAATAAAGATGTCCAACCTTTATTCACGCTTTCTGGTGCATCAGGCACGCTAAAAGATGCTAGTTACCATTCTTACTTCATGGTTCCAAAAGACAAAGCATCAGAATACCAAGTTAATGGTAAATACAGTATCAAAAATATCAAGGGTAAAAAGATCTCATTTGTTTCAGTTAGCTCAACTTCCGGTTATGCTATTCCAACCGCAAAAATCCAATCATTCTTTCACTTAAAAGATACAGATCAACTTTCACAAAATGGTAAATTCTTCAAAAATGTCTTAATGGGTAATTCTCATCAAGGCTCAGCTGTTAACTTATTCAAAGGTGACGTAGATGTAGCTGCTTTCGATGATATTGATACAAGTGCCTACATTACAGTTAAAAAAGGCTCATGGACAAAAGTCGGCTCAACTTTCGCTGTAAAATCTAATGCCACAGCACCTTTCACTGACGTACGTGGTAAAGAAAGTGTCGCAATCGCAATCAGTCCCGTTCAAAATGGTCCACTCGTTGCTAATACAAAAGCTTTAAGCAAGTCAGACCAAAAGAAAATCACATCATTATTCACTTCAGAAAAAATGACCAAAAATGCTAAAATTTTATCACCAGTCAATGCTAAAGTACCTGCAATCTGGAAGAAAGAATCATCAAAATCTAAATTACTTAAAATTTCAGACTCATGGTATAAACCAACCCATGAACTTGTTAAAAATTAACCTATAAGGAGAAAAAGCGATGTTATCTGTCAAAAACTTAAACAAGATTTACGCAACGGGTCAACATGCTTTAACAGACGTTTCATTCAATGTCCCAGATGGTCAATTTCTAGTCATCATTGGCCCATCTGGTGCTGGTAAATCAACGATTTTAAGAAGCTTAAATCAGCTAATAACGGACGATTCTGGCGAAATCAAATTAGATGATCAAGATATCCGTGCCGCATCTAAAAAAGGGTTACGCCGAATCAGACGTCAAATTGGAATGATTTTTCAAAATGCTAATTTAGTCAGTCGATTAACTGTGATTGAAAATGTTTTGCATGGCCGTTTAGGCTATAAATCAACTTTGGCTGGTATGTTCGGCCTTTACACAGAAGAAGAAAAAGAAAATGCCGTCTCACTTCTCAAACAAGTTGGTTTAGAAGACATGATGTACCATCGTTGCGATGAATTAAGTGGCGGACAGATGCAACGTGTGGGTATTGCACGTGCTTTAATGCAAAACCCAAAAGTTTTACTCTGCGATGAACCCATTGCCGCATTAGATCCAAAATCAACAAAAACGGTTATGGATTATCTACGCTATTTAGCTACTGAACGAAATATTACCTGTATTGTTAACTTACACCAAGTTGATATTGCTAAAGAATATGCAGATAAAATCATCGGTATTAACCAAGGAAAAGTTGTCTTTGAAGGAACAGCCAACGAACTAACGCCCTATGAATTGGATGCTCTTTACAAAACAACTAAACCGGTGGTTGCTAATGGATAATCATCATTTTTTCAATCTAAAAAAACGTAAATTTGCCCTTTTGTTAATCGGGTTCTTGGTTCTTTACTATGTGTCGGCAACTTTCGTCGATTACAACAACTTAGAAGCGTTCACTGCCGTTCCTGCAGGTATTAAATGGTTACTGGTGAATTTCATCCCAACCACTCGTTCCGTTAATTATTTACCTTTGATTTTAACTAAACTACTAGAAACAGTTGGCCTATCAATCTCTTCAACCATCATAGCTACTGCCTTTTCACTATTAATTGCTATTCTTGGTTCAAAAGTAACGGGTATCAACCGTTTCACCATGTTGTTCGCAAGAGTTATCGCTTCATTTTTCCGTAACATCCCTTTGGTTGCTTGGGCAATGATTTTACTATTCTCATTTAAGCAAAGCGATTTTACTGGATTTTTAGCCTTATTCTTCGGCAGTTTTGGCTACTTAACTCGTTTCTTCATGGAAACAATTGAAGATGATGCTGGATCAACAATTGAAGCTCTCGAAACAACTGGTGCAAGCTACTTCCAAATTATCTTTCAAGGGGTCATCCCAATGATTTCTTCAACGATGTTAAGTGGTATTTTATACATGATTGAAAACAACATTCGCGATGCCACTCTTGTAGGTATTTTAACTGGTACGGGGGTTGGTTTCTTGTTTAATCTTTACTATAAAAGCTTTCGTTTTGATTTAGTAGGTATGACAACGTTGATGATTATCATCATTGTCATTGGCCTTGAGTTACTTTCAACACAGATTAGGAGATTAATATCATGACAGAACTGACAACGACACAACATTTATCTCAACCGCAACGTCATAAACCCATTCAAGTTCATCCTTGGAACCGGCGGCGTAGTGTCACAGTCGTGGTTGCCTCACTACTCATTGTTGCAACTGTCATCTCATTACTCACGATGTCGACTGGAAATATTAAATTTAGTGCAGCGACTGTCTCCTTCTTTAAAAATCTAGGATTAATTTTTCTACAGCCCGGGCTAAATGGAACAGATTCGTTTGGATCCCTACTTTCAGCATTAGCAACAAGTGTTGCGTTAGCCATTTTGACTACCCTAATTGGAGCCATTATCTCATTCGTTATCGCACTATTTGCCGCAAGAAATTTATCCAACCCAATTATTTCAACAATCATCAGAGTTGTCATGGCAACAATCAGAGCGGTGCCAACCATTTTATGGGCATTAATCTTCTCAATCGTCATTGGCTTAGGCGCAACTGCCGCCGTTATTGGTTTAAGTTTTCATAGTATTGCTTATCTCACAAAAGCTTACTCTGAAAGTATCGAGGAACTAGACGATGACGCTTTAGATACACTAAAAGTCAGTGGTGCAAGTTGGTGGCAGATTGTCTTTCAAGCTGTTATTCCTGCCACAATCCCAATGCTGTTATCATGGACGTTCATTCGTTTTGAAATGAATTTCACAAACGCTGTAGCAGTTGGGGCTGCTGCAGGCGCAGGTGGTATTGGCTATCAACTATTCATGTCGAGTGGGTTCTACTTCGATTTCCACGAAATCGGTGTTATTATCTATCTTTGCTTAATTGTAGCTGGTATTTTTGAATACATTTCTCTTAAATTACGCAGTAATTATCTGGTTAGAAAATAAGTTAATTAACCAAAAGGAGCTATTCAAATTGAATAGCTCCTTTTGGTTTTAAAACACGTACATTGAATTGTAGCAAAGAATATATAGTTCTCTTTTTGATTAAAATTATCGTTAAAATAACTATTTTTAAAAATAAAAACACTTTTTAACTGATTCCTTCATTGACATATCACCTTTTAGCTATTATGCTTAATCACATCAAATCAATTGATTTGAAATAACTGAACGAGGTGCTTAATTTTATGACAGAATCAAAGTTTAGTTCTATCGAAGTTGCAGTTAATCAACTTAAAGATGGTGGATTAATTATTGTTTCGGACGACGAAGGTCGGGAAAATGAAGGTGATTTGATTGGTTTAGCTGCAAATATCACACCTGAAAATTTGAACTTCATCATAAAACAAGCACGTGGATTAGTCTGCATGCCCCTTGAATCAGATCTTGCCAAAAAACTTGGTTTACATAAAATGGTCCAAAATAATACTGAAATTAACGAAACAGCTTTCACGATTTCAATGGATGGCGCGTACGATAAAACAGGGGTTACTACAGGCATTTCTGCATACGATAGAGCTACAACAATACGTCAAGCAATGAAACCTGACGTTCAAGCTAGTGATTTCGTTCATCCCGGTCATACATTTCCATTAATTGCTAAAGCTGGTGGCGTTCTTGAACGAACTGGCCACACTGAAGCGGCAGTCGATTTAGCAAAATTAGCAGGTTTTACACCTGGTGGCGTCATTTGTGAAATTGTTAGTGAAGACGGCCATATGGCTCGCCAACCAGAATTAATAAAACTATCCGAAAAATTTAATTTACCTTATATTACTATTAAACAATTAGTAACTTATCTAAAAAAGCGACAAGCAGCTTAACCCCATTAAGTTTAAATCATCAAACAAATTAATAGTCATAAATTTAATATCTGTCTATTTCTCAGCAAAAACAAGGAGATAATTTATGTATTCACCAAGTAAAATTGTAGATTTTAGTATCGAAGCTGGGACTAACAAGATTCAAAAGTCACTAATAGAAAAGCTCATTTTAGGCTTTATCGGCGGTGCCATGATTTCACTAGGCTATCTTGCCTATATCCGCGTATCTGCCTCAATTCCAGCTAATCTAGCCAGTTTAACTAATCTCGTTGGTGCGTCTGTATTCCCAATCGGCTTGATTGTCATTTTACTATGTGGTGGCGAACTCGTTACCGGGAATATGATGGCCGTTTCAATTGCTTTTATGGATAAAAAAGTGGATTTCTTACAATTAGTTCTGAACTGGATTGTGATTACTATTGCGAATGTGATTGGTGCCATTTTCGTTGCTTACTTTTTCGGTCATGTCGTTGGTTTAACCCATAGCGATGCTTATTTAACCCAGGTCATCAGTTTAGCTGATCACAAAGTATCTGCAACTTGGTTACAAGCCCTCATTTCTGGAATTGGTTGTAATTGGTTTGTTGGCTTAGCATTGTGGCTATCTTATGGTGCAAAAGACGCTGCTGGCAAAATTCTAGGCATTTGGTTTCCTATCATGATTTTTGTTGCCATCGGGTTCCAACATAGTATTGCGAATTCCTTTGTCATTCCAGCTGCTATTTTTGAAGGTCATTCTAATTGGCTTGCATTCATTCAAAATTTCTTCTTTGTTTATATTGGTAATATTATCGGTGGTGCAATCTTTGTTTCAGGTTTTTATTATTTAAGCTATAAAAAACATTAAAAATATTGATTATGTCATAACTGTGAAATAAATGGCCTCTGAAAAATAAAAACAATTGAAAAACCAAAATTGGTTTTTCAATTGTTTTTATTTTTGCTTTTTTAGGTATATTAGTCCTTAATGTAACTAATTTTAAAATATTTAAGTCCATAATTACAAGTCTATGCATCGAAAATTGGTTTCACATCAAATTTAGAGACTTATGTCACAGCCTCACCATTAGATTTCATTTTATTCTAAATATCATTACGTCTGTAATCCATTAGTCCATGACTAATTTCAGCCGTTTGACCGTATACTTTAGTGTAAAGTTGATATAACTTTTGATATTTTTTAACATTATCAGGATTTGGTAAATATTCTTTCCCATAGCTAACAAATTCCTTAGCTGTATCTTGTAAAGTGTCAAACCAGCCACTACCGGTTGCGGCAATCATTGCAGCTCCCATACCGGGACCTTGTTCATTAACCAACGAAACCACTTTTTTATTGAAAATATCAGCTTGAATTTGTAACCAAACTGGGCTTTTAGCACCACCACCAATGGAAACAACGGTATCAAAGTCACTCCCTTGAGAATCAAAGATTGTCATAATATCTTCAAACGAAAAGACAATCCCTTCTAAAACGGCTCTCGTAAAATCATTTTTTGTGTGCGTGCCATCAATTCCAATAAAGCTCCCACGAATATCACCATCTGGATAAGGTGTCCGTTCTCCCACAATATAAGGCGTGAAAAGTAACCCATTAGCACCAACGGTAGATTTGTCTGCATCAGCAACAAATGTTGCAAAATCAGCATCGTCAGCAAAGGTCTTTTTAAACCAAGATAAACTATATCCAGCGGCTAATGTAACACCCATTGTGTAATATTTATTAGGAATAGCATGATTGAAAAAGTGCAACTTACCGTTATAATTCACATCAGCTGAATCTTCATATTTCAATACAACACCAGAAGTTCCAATTGATGACATGACCATATTAGGATATAAAATTCCCGCACCAATCGCACCAGCAGCATTATCAGCGGCGCCACCAAATACTTTAGTCTCCGTTGTTAACCCAGAAAATGCGGAATAAGAATCACTAATATTTCCTGCTAATCCAATCGATTCAATTAATTCTGGGTAAATCGACATTGATAAATCAAACTTCTCAGCAATTTTTTTACTCCATTTTTTGTTAGCTTCATCCATCATGACGGTACCAGCTGCATCAGAGTATTCCATTGCTAGATTACCCGTCATTCGGTATCGTAAATAATCTTTTGGTAACAAGAAAGTCTTCACTTTTGAATAAATTTTAGGTTCATTTTCCTTAACCCACAATAATTTAGGCAACGTAAAGCCTTCCAAAGGGACATTACGTGTGATATCAATAAAGTCTTGACCCATGACATCTAAGATTTCTTTGCATTGCGCAGTTGTTCGCGTATCATTCCATAAAATAGCTGGACGCAAAACTTGATTATTTTCATCTAATAAAACGAGCCCATGCATCTGACCAGAATAACTAATACCTTCAATATCTTCAGGTTTAACGTGATCATTCAAAATCAAGCGTGCAATGGCAACGGTTGTTGCTGTGACCCAATCTTCAGGATTTTGTTCACTATACCCTGGCTTAATTTGTGATAAAGGATAATCATAACCTTCTTGCGCAACAATGACTCCTTTTCGATCCACAACTGATACTTTAACTGCACTAGTTCCTAAATCGACCCCTAGTACGACTCCCATTTCATTCGCTTCTTTCTACATTTAATTTTTACTACTTTAGAAAATAAAAGAGCTCAGGATTCAGGCACTGCCTCACTCCGTTGCTCTTTTATCGCTGTTGTTATTTACCTAAAACTGAGTAAATGTAATTATTTAATGTTGATTTCAATTGTTCCAAATGACCTGATTTTGTTGAAGCAATGATTTCTGATTGTGGTTTATCGATAATGTAATCTTCGAATTCTTTGAAGCTTACTTTACCAGCTTCGAAGTCTGCGCCGATTCCTGATTTAAATGAACTGTAACGATCATCTAAGACTTTATCGAAGACACGATCTTCAATCAATTTAGCTGCAACTCGTAAACCAGCTGCGTAAGTATCCATACCAACCATATGTGATAAGAATAAATCTTGCATTTCAAATGATTGACGACGAGGTTTAGCATCAAAGTTCAAACCACCTGTTGGTAAACCACCGTTTTTCAACATTTCGTACATTACTAAGGTTGCTTCATAGATATCATTTGGAAATTCATCAATATCCCAACCAACTAATTTATCACCCATGTTAGCATCTAATGAGCCTAACAAGTTAGCATCGCGAGCAACACGAACTTCATGTTCATAAGTATGGCCAGCTAAGTAAGCATGGTTACCTTCAAGGTTAAGTTTGAAGTCATTTTCCAAACCGTAAGTTTTCAAGAAAGCAATTGTTGTTGCTGCATCTGTATCATATTGATGTGTTGTTGGTTCCATTGGTTTTGGTTCAAGTAAGAATTGACCCGTGTAACCAATTTCATTGGCGTAATCTTTTGCTAATCTAAAGAATTTAGCAATGTGATCTTGTTCCAATTTCATATCCGTATTTAATAATGAGTCATAACCTTCACGGCCACCCCAGAATACATATGATTGAGAGTTAACACGTTTAGCAATTTCTAATGAATGTTTAATTTGAGCTGCTGAGTAAGCAAAGACATCGGCAAAAGGTGCTGTGGCACCACCAGCTACGAAACGTGGATTTGTGAACAAGCTTGATGTATTCCAAAGAACTTTTTTGCCAGTTTCTTCCATTTTTTCAACGATATGATCAACGATTTTATCAAGGTTCGCATTTGTTTCACGTAATGTATCCCCTTCTGGTGCTAAATCACGATCATGGAATGCAAAATATTCAACATCCATTTTATCAAGGAATTCGAATAAGTAATCAACTTTTGCAATTGCTTGTTTCATTGGATCTTCGATTGTATCCCAAGGACGTTGAGCAGTACCATCACCAAATGGATCAGTTAAACGTTGGTCCATTGTGTGCCAGAAAGCAACTGAGAATTTAAGCCATTCGCTCATTTTTTTACCGTTAATAACTTCATCAGCATTGTAATAATGGAATCCATTACCTGCTTGTAACTCTTTTGTATTTCCTACGTAAGTTAATTTTTCTTGTTTAAATAATGACATGATTAGATCTCCTTTTAAGTTAGTTGGTTTTGTTTACAAACTTATTATAATACGCTTTCATCTTTTTAGCAAGCGCTTTCTAATGGGCGTAAAAAAAGAAGTCAGTGTATGACTTCTCTTTTTATATCCAGTTAAAATTTTATTTTTATTTTACCCATATCTAATATTCGATGCGTAATAACCGACATAGCTCCCAGTAAAGTTGAAAATTCAACATTACTTGATAATCTAACAGTCGCTTCTTTACTTGAAACCTTTTTCAATTCATCATTAATTTGATCTATAATTACTGGAATTTTTTCAATTAATGGTGAATTCAAATAAATAATTTCTGGATTAAATTCAACGTTAACATTATGCACAACTTCTGTTATCAAATGAACAAAGTAATCAATTTCTTTCTTCACGATGACATTATTTTGATAATATAATTGTTGTACATCATCCAATTCAACTTCTTTTTTTAATTCAATTCTCAATTTATTAATAATCGCATCTTGTGAGCACACATCTTCAATTCGACTCGTATTACCTGCTGTCTCATTTTCAGAATGCATTAACATTCGACCAATTTCGCCTGCCTCACCACTCCAACCTCGGTAAAGCTCATTATCGATAATTAATCCAGCACCAATTCCTTTATGAATACTAATTGTAATCAAATTACTAATTATTTTATCACTAAAATCACGTTCAAAAACGGCTGCCAAATTGGCCTCGTTTTCTATACTAATCGGAACATCTACCAACTTTTCAAGCTCTTCGATAACCGACATACCTTGTAAATCTAAAAACGGTAAATAAGTAATTTCATGGTTACTGTCAACGACCCCATGGACTGAAATACCAATACCCAAAAGACCATTTAACGTCTGCTTTTTATCTGAAAAATTAATTTTTTCGTTAATGATACCCAAAACATTAGTCAAATCGTTCATTTTTAACTGGTAACGATCATAAGACATCATTTTTCCATTAAAATAATTCAGCATAACATCTAAATAATCATACCCCATATCAAGGGCAATTGTGTATCCGTATTCTTGATTGATATTTAACATAATGGGCTTCCGACCACCAATTTTCGTACTATCGCCTTCGCCTTGCTTTTCAACAAGTTTCTGTTCTTCTAACTCATTAAAAATACTCGATACTGTTGCTTTATTTAAATTTAAATTTTTAGATATTTGTGCTCTAGAAATATTTGCATTATTAAATATTTGTTGTAAAACTAACTTTGAATTATCGCCCCGTAATAGTCCTATTTCCACTTTAATTACTTCCTTATGTATTATTGATATCTGTTGTTAATCATACCATATTTGAGTATTTCATTCGTACCACAAAGATTCAAATAACAAATATCCAAAAAAGCTTTAAAGTTTTCAATAGCAATTTGATAATTAATAACTTTATCAAGACAACGATTAATCAAATCAAGTGATTTTTACACCCCTATCCATTATTAAACTAAAATTATTCTTTTTATAAAAGGAAAGTCTTCTATAAAATATTAACCTTTTATTTTATACCTTAGATTATCCTAAAAAAGATGACATTTAGAGAAAATCACCTCTAAATGTCATCTTTTTTTAGGATTTATATCGCAGTCCATTTTTACTTTAGTACATTGTGATTATTATCAGAATCCTCAAAACTAACTTCTTTCTATTCTAATTACAGTAATCACTAATTATATCAATTGAAAAATTAATTCAATTTTCTCCAAACTGGTAAACTCTTAAAATCATACGTCTCATTCATCCATTTTCCTTGATGATTTATTTCTAGTACACGATTATCTAAAACATGCTGCCACTTACCTTCAGGCAAGTAATAATCTACTGTACCCTCTTTATCCATAACTGGTGCAACTAGAATATCTGAACCAAACATATATTGACGATCAATACTAGAAGTATTAGGATCATCTGGGAATTCCATATACATAGGACGCATCAATGGAATTCCTTGATAGACTGATTCCTTTGCCTGTCCATATATATATGGCATTAAACTTTGTTTTAACTTGGCAAATTTACGTGTAACAACAACCGCTTCTTCATCAAATAACCAAGGCACACGATATTCAATATTTCCATGATAACGTGAATGACTAGACAATAAACCAAACTGAGTCCATCTCTTATATATTTCTGGACTTGCATTTGCTTCAAAACCACCAATATCATGACTCCAAAATGTAAATCCTGATGACATTAAACTAAGTCCGCCTCTCAGACTATCTGCCATAGAATGGAATTGACTTAAATTATCGCCACCCCAATGAACTGGATATTGTTGGCCACCTACAGTTGCTGATCGTGCAAATACTACTGCATCATCTTTTCCTTTTTCCTCTTGTAAAAGTTCAAATACAGCTTTGTTGTATCTTCCTGTATAAAAGTTATGTTCTCCTTCAGGATTATTTCCGTTGTAGTAAACAGCATCGTGCATAGGAATTCTTTCCCCAAAATCAGTTTTGAAAGCATCAACTCCCATATCCAATAAGTTCTTAAGCAAACCTTGATACCATGTAACAGCTTCAGGATTTGTAAAATCAACAATTGCGTTACCTGGTTGCCACAAGTCCCATTGCCATACGTTTCCATCCTTTTTCTTAATAAAGTAACCTTTTTCCTTACCAATTTTAAACAAAGGAGATTTTTGTGATACATAAGGATTTATCCAAACACAAACTTTAAGTCCTTTTTCATGTAATCTACTAATTAATCCTTTTGGATCAGGAAATTGTTCTTTATCCCATTCAAAATTACTCCATTCAAAACCTTTCATCCAAAAACAATCAAAATGAAATACAGAAAGTGGAATATCACGTTCAAACATACCATCAATAAATTTCATTACAGTTTTTTCTGAATAATCAGTTGTAAATGATGTTGATAACCATAATCCAAATGTCCATTCTGGAGGCAATGCAGATCCACCCGTTAATTTGTTATACTTACTTACGACATCTTTAGGAGAATCTCCACCAATAACATAGTATTCTAGACTTTCTCCTCTTGTAGAAAAGCTAACTCGGTCAACGACCTCACTAGCCACTTCAAAGCTAGTTGGCTGACTTTCGTTAACAAAAACACCATAATAAATACCTGTTTTTTCATCTTTTGAAACACCTAATTTTGCTGCTATATAAAATGGAATTGATTTATAACTTTGTTCTGATCCTGTACCACCATCTCGATTAATAATATCAATACTTTGTCCATTTTTTACAAACGGACCAAATGATTCCCCAAATCCATAAACATTCGTCCCAGGAAGTAAACTAAGTTGTTCACGCATATAATGTACACTTGAACTTATTTGATTATCAGGTAATAACGATTGTGCACCTACCACTGTATTGGGATGCATGATTTGTCCTGGCGTGCCTCCGGAAATATCATCTATAGATCCCTGTGCACCGTACTCTGACCCTGTAATACGTTTGTCTTTATAATTAAAATCAATATTAAATTTATCATTTAAATTAACTACAACCTCAAGATCACCACTTTTAAATGTAGCTTGTTTTTTATCTACATGAATATCTGGGTTAACCTTTTGTTCAACTAATTGATATTCTGGCATACGATCATCTTGATCAAAATGTTTCACTTGAATACCAATAATATTTTTATCAGGTGAAAACACAGACATTACCGTATTACCTGTATCTAACATATCACTTCTTGAATTTATTTTATTAAAACTTGAATATACACGTAAAGCTTTATTTTTAGACAATTCTGAATCATCTAAAATATCTGTATCATAAGCTTCTACTGGGTTATTTATTAAGTATTTTTCGTTTGTTAACCAATATCCATTTGAAAATTTCATTATTAATTTCTCCTTTTACTATAATATTTTTTATTGTTCACTTTCATGTTTAACTTTTAAATCTGCTACCATTTTATTTTCAATTTTATCTACATTATTGAATAATAACGCTATACATGAAGCAATATATCCAATTAATGGAATCCAAATGAAACCTAATCTAATTGCATTTAATGCAGAAGCTGACTGTACTACTGAATGCCCTGTAGTTACAGCAATATATCCTCCGCTGGCCAAAATTGACGATAAAATCATACTACCTAGACCCATACCTAATTTTGCACTAAATGAACTGAATGACGTAACAAAACCTTCTGCACGAACATTATTTTTCCATTCACCAAAATCAACTGCATCAGATAACATCACTGCAATTAAAGCACCCGTCAAACCATAACTAATATAGTACAATACAATCCCAAATAAAATCATGGGAACGTTTCCATTCATTTTATCAGCAAAAAATAAAATTACTTGTGATAATGCTGTTCCTATCATACCAATTAGCATTGTATTTCTTTTCCCAATTAATTTTGTTGAAAGAGGTACTAACGCTGTAGATGCCAATGTAATTACCGTACCTGCTAAAACCCAACTACCCAAAGCTTCATTATGTAGCACATATTTAAAGTAATATGGTAAAGAACTAGATCTTACTGCAAATGCTCCCCAGTAAATAAAGTTAATAAATATAATGATAACCCATGGATAATTTCCTTTTAAAGCCTTAACTGATTCTCTCATAGGAATTGAGCGTTTCGAATCTTTCGTAACGATTCGTTCCCGTGTTCCGGCAAAAGCTGTCATTAAACATACTATTGTAAGGATACCTAAAATAATAGCCCAAACGAACCAACCGGCTGCCGATGTTGTAGCATCAGCTTTGCTACTACCAAAGCGCATTCCAAACCAAGCAACTGCTGGAAGAGTTAGTGGTAATAAAATTGATGCTCCCATATTTCCAAAGAATTGACGCACAGTAGATAGAACGACACGTTCCTGAGGATTGGATGTCATTGTTGGTAAAATAGACGTAACAGGGATGTTCACCCCTGAATATAATACCTTAACTCCAATATAAGCAACGTATATCCATACTACTTTCCATGTATATGGTAAATTAGGTGCTGAGAATGCCATAACACAGAAAAGTGCGAATGGGATCGAAAACCATAACCAATATGGTCTTGATTTCCCCCACTTAGTATGAGTTCGATCAATAAATTGACCCCAAACAATCCCATCAAAAGAATCAATCACGGCAGTAAGAGCAAATAATCCTGTAATAACTGATGCTTTAATACCCATTGTATCTGTACTAAATACTAAAAAATAAGTACCAACAATTTGAAAAATAGTGTTACATCCAAAATCAGACATAGCATATGCTAATCGTTCTTTCCAAGAAACTTGATTTTCTTCTTCCAAAACTACATACCTCCTAATAATTTCATCAAAACCTAATATAAATATTGCTAAATAACCTGTACTAAATATTAATTTTGAACAAAATAACATTGCTCATAATTAATATATTCTAACGCCCAAAAAGTTTAGTTAACCTTTGACAATTCATCACATAAAAAATCCCTCCTATTCATCGCACTTTTTAGAAAGCGCTTTCTATTACACAAACAATAGTATCACAATTAGTTTGTGTTGTAAACCAACTAATTGTAAAAACTTTTATCAAGTTATTTATGCCGACTAAAACATTTAAAAACACCTAATCGAAGGCATTCCCGATTAGGTGTTCTCTATTTACTCTTATAAATAATTTAATTTTCCTCTAAAATCCTCAATACTACTGTAACCTTTTTCCGCCATAATTTCTTCAAGTTCTGCAGTCAAACGTTCAAAAACAGCTGGTCCTTCGACCATCAATGCTGTACCAACCTGAACCATACTTGCCCCACAAAGAATATGTTCAAAAACATCTTTACCAGTTTGAATCCCACCGGTTCCAATCACTTGAATATCCTTGTTCAAGCGTTGATAGAAGGCATGTACATTAGCCAAGGCAGTTGGTTTAACATATTCGCCACCAATACCACCAAAGCCTTGCTTAGGCTTAATAACAACCGTTTCTGTGTCATCATTAATGTATAATCCGTTACCAATACTGTTAATACTATTTACATATGATAATGGATATTGATTTAAAATAGCTGCCATTTGATCAAAGTGAATAATATCAAAATAAGGTGGTAATTTAACACCTAAAGGTTTGTGATAAACATCAAAAACAGCTTTTAAAATAGCATCTACTGTGTCAAAATCATAACCCGTTTGTGGTTTTCCTGGAACATTAGGACAAGATAAATTTAATTCAACAATCCCTGAAAAATCTGAATCCGTTACTTTTTGGAGTAACTCGAGATCTTCTGCCAGATTAAAACCAGTAATTGATAAAAAGTATGTTTTACCAGGATGGTTTATCTGATTTTGAGAAACAAAATCTAAATAATAATCAACACCGTTATTTGGTAATCCCATTGAGTTGATACTACCGAATTCAGTCTCAAAATAACGCGGTTCTGGATTACCTTTACGTGGTTGAAGCGTGCCACTCTTCGTTACAAAAGTGGCTGCCTTAGAATTTTCGACGGCCAGTAATTCATCACTATCCATACAATAAACACCAGATGCATTCATCATACAATTATCAAAATTAGCACCTGCTAAAGTCGTTGCTGTTGAAATCAAAAAAATCCCTCCTCCATATTGATTGATACTAGTATACCGTATCAAAATAGAAATTGTTGCCTTTTTCACAAAAAAAGACAACAATCTCACTCTGCTGTCTTGAACACTTTATTTTAAAATAAGTTGGTAAACATATCGTTCTGCTTCATCACTATCAGGCGTTCGAATAACACCTTTATACTCAAAATCATTCGCTACAATAACATGTTGCATCCCTTTATTTTCGGAGTTGGTATCAACCCGAATATCTTTATAATCAGCTAGTCTAGCAACCGTCAGAAGGTAAGAGATTACGCTTCCTGCTAAGTGTTGCCCTCTAAATTTTGTAGAAATAGCCACACGATGAATGGCAGAATAACGTGCTTCTGGACCATTAATCCACTCGCCATCTTTAATCTGTAAATACATTGGCTCAATTCCCGGACAAAGTGCAGCAGTTCCTGCAATTTCATCTCCAACCATTAAGATATAAGTTAATTCATCTTTAATATCTTGTTCTAATTGGTTAATTTCTGGATAGGAACCTTGCCATTGATTAATTTTTTGCGCTTTAAGATAACCCTTTGCTTCGTCGATAATGTTTATAATGGCCGGTAAGTCTTCGGATGTTGCCAATCTCAAGTAAGATACAGTCACTGTTACACTTCCCTTTTTATATTTCAGTATTTAGTTGACATAAGATTGCTGATTATTGTAACGTATCATTCCCCAAGATACAATCAATTTCAAATAAAATAAAAACAGTACTGGATTTCATTCCAATACTGTTAGCTTCAAAACACTTTATTTTAAAATAATTTGGTAAGCATAGCGTTCTGCATTCGCGCCATCGTCCATATGAATTATCCCTTTGTAATCAAATCCATTTGACGTAATCACGTGTTGCATCCCTTTATTCTCAGGATGCGTATCCACACGAACATCTTTATAACCCAATGATCTGGCAATTGTTAACAACCCTGAGATCATTTTTTCTGATAAACGTTGGCCTCTAAATTTTGAAGAAACAGCCACACGATGAATAGCAGAATAACGTGCTTCTGGGCCATTAATCCATTCGCCACCTTCAATATGAAGATACATTGGGTCAATTCCTAACCAAAGTGCAGCAGTTCCTGCAATTTCATCTCCAACCATTAAGACATAAGTCAATTGGTCTTTAATATCTTGTTCTAAATGGTTCGCCGCCGGGTAGGCCCCTTGCCATTGATCAATCCCTTGTTCTTTAAGGTAAGCTTTTGCTTCCTCAATAATTCCTGTAATTGCTGGTAAGTCTTCTGGCGTTGCCAGTCTTAAGTAAGATACAGTCACTGTTACACATCCTTTATTATGCTTAATCTACTCGTATAAATACGATTGAAAAATTATTATAACGCATAATTTATCAATATACAATTGGTTTTCACTTTATTTTTAAAAGGGTGCCATTTTCCTTTAACCACGTATAAAAATAACCTTTAAAAGTTATTTGAAAGCTTAACTTTTAAAGATTATTTATTTGTTTATGATTATTTTTTAATCTAACATCTCAAAAAATATATTTATTCTGAGTTTCTAAAATATTAAATTATCTAAGAATAGACTGTGCCTTCATACGAAGTTGATGACGTTCTCCCCGAATTGCATTACCTAAAGCATCTATATTTTGATAAATACTTAATCCTGAAAATCCTGCATCTCCAATATGTTGTATGTCAACACCACACGCTTTACATTCTAAAGCAATTTTTTGAATAACTTGTTCATTAGAACTTTCTTGACTGGTTCCAATTGCTGACATCGTTAGTACTTTTTTAGCAATATCATTTTGATTACGATTATATTTTTGAACTACTTCTACCATTTTAGATAAATCATCACTGGTAAATTTTGGTACCGTATAAACGGCTGGAAGTAATATCACATCTGCTCCAGCTTCTATGAATTTTTCTACACTTTGTTCATCGATAACAGGTTCATCAATTCCTGAACTATGCATTTTACCAGCAATAATCAATCCACTAAATATTTCTTTTGCTTCTTTAATTGAGTTATAAATAGCATCATTTGAAACTCCCGTTCCAGGATTTCCCGTCAAACAAATAAAATCTAATCCTAGTTCATCAGCCTTCTTAAATGTTGCAATTGATGCCTTACGTCCAACATTAATTTCTTCTTTAACATCCATAATATTCAAAGTTTCATCAACTGGCTCAATATTAGCCCCAATTGGCCGACCCACTAGCTTTCGTAAATAACGAATGGGATCTACTTGGTTTTCTTCAAGCCCTGCTATAGAAGGTCGTTCTAGATTTAATGCATTTAATAAAATTAAATCAGCTCCAGCATATTTAGCAATTTCACTATTTGTAATGCCGTCAACAACTGGATCTTTAACCACAGCATTTTCACTTAAAATAGTCCTACCTTCACTGGCATAAATAGCACGTTTTAATTCGCTTCCTGACATAGCTAGTAATTCACTTGCCGTACAATTTAATAATCTTTTTACCATATTAATTTTCTCCTTAATTTATGACAATTCATTTTTAACAAATTGATTATCCATACTTTTAAAGAATGGATAGTATATTAAAATAGAGACTGCAATATTAACAATTTGCATAATTGCTCCACTTATATGTCCTGTCGCTAGGTAACCACTAATTAACGGTGGCATTGTCCATGGAACAGAAACGCCATTTGTTTTAGCAACTATCCCTGTTAACATTGCTGTATAAGTCATCAATGTTGAAACAATGGGTGCCAAGATAAATGGGATAAACATGATTGGATTCAGTACAATCGGAACACCAAACATTAATGGTTCACTAATATTAAATAGTGCTGGCACAATCCCAACTTTACCAATTGATTTATTTTGTAAGCTCTTACTAAAAAAGAATAAACAAAATGCCAACGCAATTGTAGTTCCTGCTCCACCCATGTGAACGAAAATATCGAAGAACGGTTGTGTGAAAATATTCTTCAACTCATGTCCACTTTGAAATGCAATTCTATTCTCATCCATTTTTTGCATCCAAATGGGATTCATTATTCCACCCATAATATTAGCTCCATGAATTCCACATAACCAGAATACACTTATCAGCAGTTCATACAAAATTGCACCAAACATGGTATCACCCAATGCGCTAAGGGGACGTCCAAGAACAATTCCTATCAAATCATGCAAACTTCCCATGTTTACTGCTGCTAAAGTCCAACTAATGATAGCAAAAAATACAATAATAATTAATCCAGGAATTAATGCCGCAAAAGATTTTCCAACTGCAGGTGGTACCCCATCTGGCATTCTAATAACTAAATTTTTCCCACTTAAATATCTAAATAACTCTGTAGTGACAATAGCTATAACGATTGCTACGAATAATCCCTTGCTTCCCATCAAACTCATAGGAATTCCAACATCTCCATTTTTCGCCAAAATATGAGGTGTACTAACTAAATATGAAGATAATGACAAAATACCAACGGATAAAGAATCAATTTTATATTGTTTTGCTAACGAATATGCAATTGAAAATGCCGATATAATTCCTATTAAATTAAAGGTACCATCAACAATAATATTAAGACGATTGGTCCAACCACCAGCCCCCATTAAATTAACATACCATGATGCTGTAATCGGCAAACTATTAAAAATTAATGCAACTGATCCAATAATTATCAATGGCATTAAATAAGATATTCCGTCCCTAATAGCAACCAATTGTTTTATTGATCCTATTTTAGATGCGAATGGTGTTATTTTTTCTTCTAAAATTTTTTGAATTTTATTCATGTGAGTCCACTCCTTTTAATATATATTTACTATCAATATCTAAAAAATTAATTATTAATTGACAAAACATCATATTGGACCATGAAAACCACTTACGAGTATATAAACTGGGATTGTTAATATAAAAACTTTCATGACATTGTTTCGTACCGTCCGTTGTTTTTACAAGTAAGTCCAATAAAGATTTTTTCTCTTCAATTGATGTTGAAGTTAGTCCTTGTATCGATAACGCAATAGGCCATACATAATTTTTCGGTGTATGTGCACTTCCAATTCCAGCTCCGAACTTACCGGAAAAGAAATATGGGTTTTCTGTACTTAAAATCAACTCTCTTGTAGCCAAATAAGTTGGTTCATCTTTTTCACAATACCCAATATATGGCGCAGATAACAAACTCGGTACATTTGCATCATCCATTAACAGATAATTGCCATATCCATCAACTTCATATGCGTAAACAAATTGTCCTGTTTTTGGATGTTTAACAGTCCCATATTTCTCAATACCTTCTTTAATCTCCTTACGTAATAAATTAACTTTATCTATAAATACTGCTTCATCATAAAACAGTTCTAATACTTCAACCAAATATCCAAGAATAACAGTTGCAAACATATTTGCCGGAATTAAATATCCATATGTACATGCATCATCACTTGGTCTGAATCCAGACCAAGTCATTCCAGTATAGGCGACCGGAGTCCCTTTTCCATTAACTGGCAAGGTGTCCTCAGCTCTATCTGTCGAACGTTCAAACCGATAAGTTGATAAATCATGGTGCTGCTCTTGCTTAAATGTCTCTACAATCATTTTAGCGGCATCTAAAAATGTTTTATCAAAATGTTTACTATAAGTTGTCTGTTTATACAACTTGTAGGCCATTTGAATTGGATAGCACAATGAGTCCACTTCATACTTTCTTTCCCATATCCATGGATTCATATCTGTGTGATCGTCTTGATGACCATTAGAATTATCAGTTTCGTTGAAAGCGTTTGCATATTGATCTATCAAAATATATTTGCATTGCGAAGTAACTAAATCCCCCAGTAACGTCTGAAAACTGCTATTGCTTTTAGCAATTGATAAGTATGGATATGCCTGTGCTGTCGAGTCTCTGAGCCACATTGCAGGTATATCTCCAGTAATTAAAAATACTTTTCCATCACTAGTCAAGTTAATTGTCTTCTCTAAAGTATCTGAAAAAACTGCTTGAAATTGCTCCCCCCAAGAATTTCGACTTATTTCATTTGTTTCTTTTTCAATTGATTTTGAAAACCTTTCTAAATCAATTCTCAACTTATCTTTCAAAATAATTAATAACCTCCTTTAAAAAATACAAATGATATATCTTTTATTACATTAATATCATTTACAACTATTATACTATATCTTCATTTCTTTTGTGTCAACATCTTTCTTCAATTCATTTTAAATGATATAATAACTATATCATTTAAAATGAATTGAAGGTCTTAAATATGAATACTAAAATTTATCTCTATCAAAAAATATATCAAGAATTAAAAAATGCTATCCAAAATGGATCTTATCAACTAGACGACCAATTACCAACTGAAAAACAATTAATGAAAGATTATTCTGTAAGTCGTATGACAGCTAAAAATGCACTTAATTTACTTGTTGAAGAAGGTTTAATTTATCGAGTGTCCGGAAAAGGAAGTTTTGTGAATGAAAATATTGATTTATTCACAAAAACCTCTATACCACCACAAAAAAATAATCTTATCGGTATAATCTTATCCGGCTTCGCAGATAGTTACGGTAGTGTATTATTAAAATCTTTGATCAAATACTGCGAGCAAGCCCATTATCATGTACTTATCAAGCTCTCACAGGAATCTCAGCAATTAGAAACGCAGTATATCGATGAATTATTATCATTAAACGTTTCAGGAATAATAATACTACCTGTCCAAGCAGAATTTCATAATCCAGAACTTTTAAAAATCACTTTATCAAATTTTCCAATTGTTTTAATTGATAAAAAATTAGAAGGCGTGAACGTCCCGTATGTTGGGAGTAACAACTTTGATAGTTCAAAAGAAGCAACAGAAAATTTAATTAATCAGGGACACACTAACCTTTCAATTGTTGCAAATAAATCAGTGGAAAATTCATCTTTAACTGATCGTATATCAGGTGTTAAAGAAGCTTTTTCTGAAAAAAAAATCATTCCAAATGAAGCACTATGGATTACTGATTTAGAATCGTCTTATTCTGATGCTTCAACTCAAGAATCAATCCAACGTGACTTAACCAGAATTTATTCAAAATTAACTGAGCAGCCTGAGATTACTTGTTTCTTTGCCATGGATTATTTAAGTGCACAACTATTAGCTCTAGCCCTTGATAATCTGAAAAAAAATATTCCCTCTGATTTCAGCTTGATTAGTTTTGATGGACCTAAACATAGCTATTTCACTCATCCATTTTCCAGAATCATTCAGAATGAACCCCTCATCGCTCAAAAATCAGTGGAATTACTTCACGATCAAATTGAAAATAATGAAATTAAACAAAAAAATTATATTATTGATACAGAGTTTATTGATAAACACTCTATATCAGTAATATAAAATTATAATAGAAAAGACCATCTAATTCAGTTTTAAAAACTGAATTAGATGGTCTTTTCTATATTATTCAAATTTATTTCTATCTCTAATTTATATCTTTATTTTCAACCTAAGCCACAGCCATAAACAACCAAGCGGCAATCACTGCACCAGCAAATGGTCCAAAAATTGGCACCCAACTATAAGCCCAGTCAGATCCACCTTTGTTCGCAATTGGTAAAATCGCATG
Source organism: Dellaglioa sp. BT-FLS60 (assembly GCF_054941065.1). Classification (NCBI taxonomy): domain Bacteria; kingdom Bacillati; phylum Bacillota; class Bacilli; order Lactobacillales; family Lactobacillaceae; genus Dellaglioa; species Dellaglioa sp. BT-FLS60. Next base: position 33,046 of record NZ_JBSOLI010000032.1, on the reverse strand, counting down.
GGCGATTCTAGGTCCTAAATCACGAGCCGGATTAATAGCGTAACCTGTTGAACCTCCAAGAGAAAGACCAATACCAACAATTAAAACACCAACAACAATTGGATTCAATCCATCTGTAAAGTTTCCCTTTGTGAATGCCAGTAAACTATAAACTAAGACAAATGTCCCAATTAATTCACTTAAGAAGTTATTAAAGTAACTTCTAATTGCTGGACCTGTTGCAAAAGTCCCAAGAATTGCGGCAGAATCTTGTGTTTCTTTCCAATGTGGCATGTATTGAACCCACACCAGAAAAGCACCCACAATACCACCGGCAACTTGTGCAACCATATAAGGTAGTACAGCAGACCAGGCAGTTTTACCAACGATTGCCATTGCCAAAGTTACGGCAGGATTCAAATGTCCTGGACCCATGAAGGCTGTTGCATAAACACCTAACGTTACAGCAATACCCCAACCTAATGCAATCGCAATCCAGCCAGCACCTTCAGCTTTTGACTTGTGTAATGAAACGCCAGCAACGACCCCATCACCTAATAAGACTAAAATCATTGTGCCTAAAAATTCACCTAAAAGTTGCGTTGTAAGACTTGTTGTCATCATACTCACCTCCGCTTTTAACGGTTATTTTAAGTAGCTCATATCTGATTCTGCAATTGTGGCATCCAAATCAGCTGTTTGTTTTGCTTTTTCTTCTTTAGTCCAGCTGTAATAGTTCGCCATTTCATTAATCACGCCAACCTTAACGGCATCTAACGTATCACGGTGGAAAAGAATATGGTTAGTCCGACGCATTAAGTAATCAGTTGGTGTTAACGTCATTTCTTCCTCCATTGAATAATGAAGACTAGCTGTTTCACCTAAAGATAAACCTTCTGCTGCTTCAACATGGGTCATTTGACTGAACACACGAGCTGCATTTGAACCAAATAAATTAGCAAATAACGTTGCTTCTTCTTCAGTTAAGCCATTGTCCATCCCTTGTTTTGCGAAGAACCCAATCGTTGCTTCAACATTATTAGGATCAATGTCCCCACCTGAAACAGGCAAGTTTTTCGAATCAATTGGATTGAATTCTTGACTATAATTATCTTTCAATAACTTCGTAATCGCAGCCATAGCACCAGCAGCCATCTTACGATAATCCGTAATTTTACCACCAGCTAATGTTAATAGTCCATCTTTTGAAACCGTTAATGAACTCCCACGAGAAACTTGTGATGCACTCACTTTATCTTCAGAAAGCGTGCTTTCCAAATCATTCAAGACATCTTCAACGTCAGCTTTAGTTACTTCATCTTTTTCATAACGTTTAATGACACTAACCACATCGTTGAAACTCTTTTCGTTAATCTTACCTGAATTTCCACCATTGTAATCTGAACTACCATTTGATGAAATTAATGGACGTAATCCAGCCCAACTTGATTCAATATCACTAATTTTGATATTAGCTGTTGGATAGCGTTCATTAATAATATCAAGCAAGTAATCCGCATCTTCTTGTTCAACACGGGGATGTTCAAAATCACCATGGAAATCAGTATCTGTTGTTCCAAAGTAAGTTTTATCTTCTCTTGGCACAACGAAGATCATACGACCATCTTGTTCACCCGAATCAAAATAAGTGGGTTGTGGCACATTTAATTTTTTAGCATCAACAACTAAATGAACCCCTTTTGTTGGGCGCATTTGTGGGACAAAATCATCATCAGTATCCATTTTACGAATGAAATCGGACCATGGTCCAGTTGTATTAATCACATATTTAGCATGAACATCGAATTCTTCACCTGTGATTAAATCTAACACATGGACACCAGTGATTTTGCCATTCTCATGCAATAAATCTAGTGCTTTAATCCGGCTGACCATGAGGCCACCATCTTCGTGTGCTTTTTTAATATTTTCAATTACCAATCGTGAATCATTGTTCTTGAAATCAAGGTAGACGCCACCACCCATTAATTTATCTGACTTCAATTGAGGCTCACGTTGTAAGACTTCTGCTTTAGAAATCGTATAATTAACCCATTGAGGATCTACAACACCAGCTAATTGGTCATATAAATTCATCGCAACCTTCACTGAGAACATATCAAATGTTGCGCCTGGTTCATCGTAAATAGGTAGTAACATTGATTGTGGACGTGGAATATGTGGTGCAATATGTTGCACAACTGCACGTTCTTGTACTGTATCTGAAACCACACCAACATCAAATGTTTTCAAATAACGAATACCACCATGAACTAATTTTGTTGACCGTGATGATGTGCCTTCAGCGAAATCTTGCATTTCAATTAATCCATTCTTCAATCCCATAGCACTGGCTTGAATTGCAACTCCAGCTCCAGTGATACCACCACCGATTGTTAACAAATCTAATTCTTCATTCTTTAATCGTTCAATATCTTGTTTTCTTGACGTTGCTGAAAATGACATAGTTGTATCCCCCTTATTTATTGTTTTTCTTTATCGGTTTATGTTTAAATACTCTAGTTGCTTCAACAGCTTGTTGCCAACCCGCATATAGATCTTCACTTTCTTCTTCAGGCATCGTTGGTTTGAAAATATCGCCCTTGGTATACTCAGCCTTGAGTTCTTCTAAGTCCTTCCAATAGCCAACAGCCAATCCAGCCAAGAATGCGGCACCTAAAGCGGTTGTTTCAAGATCATGCGCACGTTCGATTGGTGTATTAATGATATCCGCTTGGAAATTCATTAGATAATCATTTTTAGCTGCACCACCATCAACTTTTAACAATGGAATTTTAATGCCGGTATCTAGTTCCATCGTCTTCACAACATCCCTAGTCTGGTAGGCCAATGATTGTAGCGTTGCCTTAATGAAATCTTCACGCGTTGTCCCACGAGTGATTCCAAAAACAGAACCCCGCGCATCAGGATCCCAGTATGGCGCACCTAATCCGGTAAACGCTGGTACAACATAAACTTCATTTTCATTCGTTGATTCTTTGGCTGCTTGTTCTGTATCCGGCGCATGCTCCACCAAACGCATCCCATCTCTTAACCATTGAATAGCGGATCCAGCAACAAAAATACTTCCTTCCAGCGCATAATAAACCTTGCCATTTATACCATAACCAATTGTTGTTAACAGATTATTCTTTGATAATTTTGGTTCCGTTCCTGTGTTCATCACAATAAATGAACCAGTCCCGTATGTATTTTTAACCATACCGGGCTCAAATGCCATTTGACCAAACAATGCAGCCTGTTGATCTCCTGCCATTCCTGAAATTGGTACTTCGCTACCATAAAAATGGTAATCTTTTGTGTGTCCGTAAACTTCAGAATTTGATTTAACTTCGGGCAACATGATTGCCGGAATATTCATGATTTTTAAAATTTCGTCATCCCATTTTAAATCATGAATGTTAAATAACATCGTTCGACTAGCGTTAGAATAATCAGTTACATGCGTTTCATCGCCTGATAACTTCCAAGTCAACCAAGTATCAATCGTGCCAAAAAGTAGCTCACCGTTTTCAGCTCTTTCTTGAGCCCCATCAACATGATCCAAAATCCAGCGAATCTTAGTTGCTGAGAAATAAGCATCTATCAATAATCCTGTCTTTTCATGGATTAAATCACCATAACCTGCTTCTTTCAATTGTTCCGCAATCTCTGCTGTTTGTCGTGATTGCCAAACAATCGCATTATAAATGGGTAATCCCGTTTTCTTATCCCAAATAACGGTCGTTTCACGCTGATTTGTAATCCCAACGCCTGCTATTTGCTTAGGTTTAATCCCAGAATCAATAAATGTATTGGCGATTGTCGATAAAACTGCATTCCATATTTCATTTGCATTATGCTCAACCCATCCAGGTTGAGGAAAATATTGTGGAAATTCGCGTTGTGCGTCTGATACTTTTTGACCTTTATGATCAAATATAATAGCTCTAGTACTGGTCGTTCCTTCATCAATAGATAAAATATATTTTTCCAAATAACTCACTTTCTTTCTTTTTGATTATTTATGAAAACGCTAACATTTATCAATATGAATATTTTACATCCTAAAAAATAGCTTGTCAATTAGATTGTGTAAAACATATTTTGAAAATGTGTTATTTCAGCCCGTTTTGTAACCCTTTTCCAATAAATTATGGTACATTAACTTTAAAGATAATTATTATTTTAATTTAGGAGGACTATGATTATGAAAGCATTTGGTTTTAATCAATATGGTGATGCAAATGTGTTCGAAGAATTACAAGTTGAACCAGTAGCAGAACTTAAATCAAAACAAGTTAGAGTTTCAGTCGAAGCTATTGGTATCAATCCATTTGAGGCCATTGTACGTGCTGGTTATATGAAAGATGTCATGCCTTTACCTTTTCCAATCGTACCCGGTGGTGATGTTACTGGAATTATTACCGAAATTGGTAATGAAGTCACTAATTACAGTGTTGGTGATGCCGTTATTGTTCATAAGGGCGTTGGTGGCTATGCGGAAGAACTTGTCGTATTCACATCTCACATTGCTAAAAGACCTGCTAATATCACGCTTGCTGAAGCTGCCGGCTTACCTACACCTGGGATTGCTGCCTACAATATTTTAACGTTCTTCGCAAAAGCAAGAGCTGGCGAAACGATCTTCATTGAAGGTGCTTCTGGAAGTGTCGGTATGATTTTAGTCCAACTAGCTAAGTTAATGGAATTAACGGTTCTTGCTAGCGGATCAAGTGTTAACGAAGCTTATGTCCGTAAATTAGGTGCAGATCAATATAGTGCCTACGATAAAGAAAATCCTGCTGACACTTTTAAAGATATGGCTGATATTGTCGTTGATGCGACTCTTGGTGGCCGTGGCAGTGACGTTGGTGTCAGAACTTTAAAACCAAATGGTCGCATGGTTTCATTAATTAGCGTCCCATCTGAAGAAATGCAAAAAGAAAAACCACTTGCAGATTACTATCAAGTTGAAGGTTTAAAAGAATTAAAAGATAGTGATGCTCTAACTTTCTTAACTGATTTAATGATGCAAGATGAACTAGAAATCAAAATTGCTAAAGAATATAAATTCAAATTAACCGATATCATTGAAGCACATAAACAATTAGATTTACCTCGTACTGCAGGTAAAATGGTCGTCATCGTTAAAGATATTTAAATTTTTAGGAGGCATAGATAATGACAGTCAATCAAAAATATACACAGGATGTTTATAAAGATGTAGGAGAGAACGTTAATTTTACCGTTTTAAACTTAAATCACAAAGATCAAAAAGCTGAATTAGCGGCCGTTCAAGAATTAGCTGACAGAATACCAGCTATCATTCGCAGCATGAATGTCCGTTATCCAAAAGCTAACTTAAAAGTAGCCTTTGGCTTTGGTTCTGATGCTTGGGACTACCTTTTCCCAGATGCCATCAAACCGATAGAACTTATTCGTTTTAAAGAAATTGTTGGGCCAAAATACACAGCCATTTCAACTCCTGGAGATTTATTTTTCCACGTTCGAGCTGGCGAAAGTGCCGTTGTCTATGAAGTCATGGCACAATTTATGCTCTTCATTAAAGAGGCCACAACCGTTGAAGATGAAACGCATGGTTTCCGTTACTTTGAAGGACGTGCTGTGATTGGTTTCATTGATGGTACTGAAAATCCAGACGTAAATGAAGCCCTTGATTATGCCGTTATTGGCGACGAAGATTCTGAATTTACGAACGGTTCTTACGCTTTTGCGCAAAAATATCGCCATGATATGACTGCTTGGAATGCCTTAAAAACTGAAGAACAAGAAAAAGCCATTGGTCGGAAGAAAGATTCTGATTTGGAATTAGCTGATGAAGCGAAATTGCCAAACTCACATAACGTCGCATCACAAGATATGCAAGATGGCATTGAACACAAAATCGTCCGTATGAACGTGCCTTTCTCAGAACCTGGTAAAGATATTACAGGAACATACTTCATTGGTTATGCGCGTCATTTTGCGGTAACTAATCGCATGTTAATTAATATGTTTAAAAGTAAAAGTGACCGTTTATTAGATTTCAGTACAGCCGAAACTGGCACTTTATTCTTCATCCCTTCAACAACTATTCTTGAAAAAATTGCTGAAAATAATTTATAAAAAAAAATCTCGCAAAAATTAAATTTTTTGCGAGATTTTTTTGTTTAGTATACTTACTATAATTTATTGATTTTTGCTATCCTGTCAAAGTTACTTTCCAAACTAAATTCATTTCTTTTAAAAATAAATTATCTTAATATTTAGAACCATAAAGTATATTGAACTGTTATTATTTTTAACTTAAATTTTAATTTCCTCAATACGTATATTTTCAAATGTTGTTTCCCCACCAATTGAATAAAATGATATTCCAGTATCTCCTGAAATAAAATATACTTGGTTTGAAAATACAATATCTCCATCATTTGCAAATACTTCAACAGACTGTTTATCAACTAGTATTTCTAAATGCATTCCCTTCAATTTATCATCAACACTAGCATGTGATTCTACCCACGGATAAAGTTTAAAATCATTATCTATATCCGTTCTTTCTGAACGCAATCTATTAACATAAAAAGTATTATTTCCAAATATTCCTATATCCGTATGCCTTTCGCCATTTACAGATTCACCAATTTGAACACCAAAATTTTCAACTTTATCCCAAGTTAAGTCCATTTTAATTCTGTAAGAATCTCCTTTATATAAAATACCTGAATTTTCATTTACAGATATATCAGGAAGTTCAATAGACTTAGTTATATATTTATCTAAGTTACTAATAGGTTTAGATATCAAACGATACTTATCACTTTTATGTTTAAGTGTTATTTGTCTCACAATAGACATTTGGCCATTATACCCATCTGTCAGATCGGTAGGCACTGATCTATTCGCGTATTCCCAATTATTCATCCACGCTAATGAGTATCGTAATGTTAAGCCTTTTTCTGCATCTGGCCACGAAATTGCTGCATACCAGTCCCAACCATAGTCTAACCATTGTGGATCAGCCTCATCTACAATAAATTTTTCACCATTCCATGTTCCTGTCCAATATGCAAAAGTATTTACTTTCCCAGAATAATCACCTTGCACACTCGCTCCAAGTACCCAATGCAAAGTTCCATCATCAGCTTCAATTTGATATAAATCAGGACATTCCATTCCACCAATATTGGGGTTGGTATAAACAAATGTATATTTATATTGCCATTCTTTTAAATTTTTTGATGTATAAAATACTATTGATTGCTCTCTACCAATTGCTGCAATCCATTCTTGAGTAACATTATCCCAAACTAATTTAGGATCTCTAAACCAATTAGAATTATCTGGATTATGAATAACTACTTGATCATATCGAACGAAAGACTTACCCTCATTTTGTGAATACCATAAATATTGTTCTTGTTGATATGCATCTCCATTTGTTGGTTGAGTCATTATCGCTATAATAGTTCCCATACCAAACCCTGCAGTATTTTCGTTATCAATAATAGTTGATCCAGTCCATACCGGAATGTCCTCTGTCAACGGAATAGCTATATCACCATCTTGAAAAAAAACATTATCGCCTGTAGTTGCTCTCCTCCAACCACCTGGAGAATTATTAGGGTTACTATAAAGATAATACAACGTATATTTTCCATTCATATAAAAAGGTCTTTGTGGATCACTAAGCCAATGCTCTGGTGGTGTTAAATGATATTGAGCTCTCAATGACTTCTCTTCGAGATTTGTCTGTTTCTTTTTATCCAATACAATCTCCTCCAGTAATAAAATATTATTGTTTAATATTACGAATGGAATCTCTTAGAATAATAGGACATTCAATTTTGTATAATTTTCCATCAATATCACGTGTATTTTCAAAAGATTCTAACAGCTTACGCGTACCTAATACACCCAGATTGTAATGTGGCAAAGCAACTGTACTTAATTTTGGATGCAGATAATTCGAAATAATTTCCTGATCATCAAATCCAACAATTGAAATATCTTTAGGTATCTTTACATTAAGCTCTTTAAGACCATCATATAATCCCATTGCAACACGATCATTATGACAAAATACAGCAGTAACTCCCATATTCAGTATGTCTTTTGCTGCTTGATAACCACCCTCTTGATTAGGCTCGGCATTAATGACTAAATTAGAATCAAACCGTATGTCAGAATTATCAAGCGCTTTCATATATCCTTGTAATCGTCCCTCTTTTGCCGGAGAATCTGACGTTGTATTAATAAATGCTATTTTTTTATGACCATTATTTATTAATGCACCTGTTGCAACTTCTCCACCGCTCTCTTCATTTGGAACAACTGATGTATGTCTAATATATTGCTCAAAACAATTTACTAAAACTAGAGGTACATCCGCCATTAGCCTTGGTACCTTAACTTCATGGTGATACCAAGTAGAATAAATAATCCCTTGTACTTGATACTCTAACATTAACTTAAAAGCATCATGCTCTAAAACTTCATTATCATTAGTATTAATAATAAGTAACGTTTTTCCATGTTTCAATGCTTCATTTTGAGCACCCTGAATAATTTGACCGGCAAAAGGTGTCGTTGCAACATCATCTGTTATGAATCCAATTAAAGAAGAACTTTGTTGAACCAATCCCTTGGCAAAAGCATTACGCTGATATCCAAGCTCTTCAGCTACCAGCTTTACTCGACTAACAGTTTCCTTTGATATTCTGACGTTTGGGGTATCATTAATAGCCCATGAAGCAGTAGCAACAGAGACCCCTGCTTTTTTAGCAACATCACTAAGTGTTATCCTTTTACTGATATTATCTAACTCCTTTTATCCTCCAAACTGATACAACGGCTATTAGGGTAATGAAAATTGCTACTGGAAAAACGACTGTATAACTACCAGTTACAGTAACTATAGTTGATGTAATTCCAGCCCCAACGGCTTGACCTGCACAGCTTGCAATATTAAGAAAGCCCAGATCTTTTCCTGCATCCTTTTTATTCGGAAGAACGTCAATATTTAAGGCTTGATCAACTGCCATATACATCCCGTATCCTAACCCTGCTATTCCAGCGAATAATAACATGCCCAATATAGATGGGAAAATTAATGGCATTAAAATTCCTATTCCATATAGAATACATGAAATAATAATTGGTGGCTTTCTCCTACCTATTTTATCAGACAATGGCCCAGATACAACAGTAGCTCCAAAAGCAACAATCATTGTTATAATGGACATCATTGATATAACTGATGCCGATACTTGTTTTGTTTGTCCAATATAATTTTCTAAAATATATAGTTGATAAGCCGCAATCATTTGATAGGCAACAATTAAGCTAGTACGACATGTAAATGCCAACCAAAAATCTCTAGCATTTTTAATCGGCGGCGTGAAAGAATAAATAAGAACTTTAAATATATTATCTTTCTTCTCAAAACTATCTATTGTTGATTCTTCTTTAGGCAAGAAAACGAATGCTAGCACGCTAGCAAATGTATACAAAATTGCCGCTATAAAAAATCCTGATTTTGTATTAAAAATTAATATTGATCCCAATAACGTCCCCATAGCTTGACCAACTGTAATACCACCACCATAAGCTGCAGAAATTAGTCCCCTATTTTTTTCAGGAACAACATCCGATATAGTAGCTACTATTGGTGCAGTCATCATATTTTGACCAATATTAGCAAAACTATATGCAATTAAGACACCTAGCCCAGTTGAGGGTATCCCTATACAATAAAATGAAATTGCCGAAATTAGTCCCCCTGCCAGGTACCATGGCGTTCTTTTACCAATCCTACTCCTTGTTTGATCTGACATCGCACCAACAAAAACATTGACAAAGAGTGATATCATTGCACCAGCAGCACTAATTGTCCCTAACAAAGCATCAGGATTAGAAATCCCAATATCTTTCAATCTTTGTGGCATCAGAACAGCTGCAATCATATAAAATCCCATATTTTGAAAAACTGCAAAGCTACCAAATCCTAATAAAAATTTACGGATTAATTTTTTATCAGCTAAAACTTGCATAACCTATCCCCGCCTCTCTAAAGACATGAAATTAACCTCTCCATCATCAACAAACAATCCCAATTTCCCTTCTAATTTATCGTACATGCGAACACTCATTGTTACTTTATGATCTAAAACGATAACCCCGATAGTTCCTTCTTGCAATATCTCTAATGTATGTTGCCCACTTGAAAGATCAATTGATCTTTCAAGCTCAACGTAGTATGGCACATCTCCCGAAATCTGCCATTGTTCTGACCCCAATTGTTTTCTAGGCCAGCGATCAAATATAAGTCTATTATTATTCATTTCTACTCGAACAACATACGATTGGTCGCCATCTTCAGAAGCTCTTAGCAACACTCCCCAATCTTTAGTATCAGGACTAACATCTACTATAAATTTACTATAACTAGTGCTTTCATTTGTTTTTTCGCTCAACATATATGATTGATAACCATCTTCACGTTTCAATTGTACATTTAAGTCTTTTAACGCTTTATTCTTAATATTTGAAATAACCTCACTTGGTAAGCAAAATGATAACGTTCCATCAATATTTTGTTTTGCTTCTAATGTTGACATCGTCCCAGCCCACTGCCAAGCCCCATCATCAGAATCAGCTTCTTTAGTACTAATCCATCCTGTAAAGTAGCGACGATTATCCAAGAATAAGCTCTTCGATGCATAAAATGCCCGTCCTTCAAGATTATTATGTTTCGGACTAGTCCATGGCCCATCTAAATGTTTTGCCATTCTATATTGTGTCGTAAATCCATCAGAAAATTCTGAATAAACAAAGTACCACCAATCTCCCCACTTAAATACCTCAGGGCACTCCATTGCAACAAATTTATCTGGATCCCAAAAAGGACTTGTTATCTCCCAAGATTCTAAATCGGTTGAAATACATTGTGCAGTTACGCCTCGTCTTCTTTCAGGACCAACTTTTTTTCTAGCTGCTAATAACATCCGCCAAATTTTCTTCTCTTCATCATATATAACAAAGGGATCCCGCCAATCATAAATTTCATAATTATCATTGGGACCAAACGTTAATTCCTCATGTTTTATCCACGTTTTCATATCATCTGTACTCGTTGCATGCATCACTAATTGTAATGATCCACCCGTTTCATCTTTAGTACGTGGGTTATTTCCCGTATAAAATAAATGAATAACACCTTTTTCATCTGTTACGATACTCCCTGTATAGCAGTTAAAGTCATCTTTACTTTTGCCACCTGAAGGTAATTTTTCACCAATTTTTTCAAATGTTACGTAATCCTTCGTTCTTACTAAATGCCAAGGCATGCCTGTTTTAGGTACTTTACGATCTTCATATAAAAAATATAAATAGGCATAACCATCTTTAGAAAATGGGATAACATCTCCCACATAAGCTTCATTTGGACGGTAAAAAATTTTTTCCATAATAATTCTCCTAATATTTATTTTTGCTTAAACGTTTAAGCAAATCGTTCATAAGTTTCATTATGGAACCGCTTTCTTTTTTTGTCAACTATTTATTTATATTTTTTATTGTCTAACTATATTCGTTCATCATTTTACCTATTCATTATACTTATAATTAAATAAATACAATTATCCTGCTCAAACTAAAATAGGCAAACAATCCTACTCAAAGTTGAGTAGGATTGTTTGCCTAAATATCTAAAACTATTTAATTTAACAAAAATTTTATCTTATAAATATAATGTTATTTTTCAATTTTTTTGTAAATTCAATATCACCATTAAATAGTTAACAATAATCAAATTGCCCATTCCCAACTTTCAAAAAGTAATTTTTATTTTCCGCTTCAATTTCTTGAATAATCTCAATACCATCTGCCTCCAAAACAGTTATTAACCACTCTTCACTACCAAGTTTTGATTGAGTAGGTTGTGATTAACTCTTGGCCAGGTAATTTTTCAACATATAATTTAGTAATACCGTGCTACAAAATCACATTTTAATCATAAGTGTTTTCTATAAAATACTGATTAATATCTCTAACAATCAAATCAGTATATTCAGGTAAATGGTGAAAATCTCACAAACCAGATGCTAATTAATATGTTTAAAAGTAAAAGTGACCGTTTGTTAGATTTCAGTACAGCCGAAACTGGCACTTTATTCTTCATCCCTTCAACAACTATTCTTGAAAAAATTGCTGAAAATATTTTTGTTTATGTCAATTAACTACAAGATTAATCCATGCCATTTTAGTTTATTCAAAATAAATACGGAAATATGATAACCAATAAGGATTAACATGACTGAAATAGTTGCTATTTGGGGAATAAAGAAAGTGCCAATCGTTGATACAATGCCAAACATAACCATCCAAAATCTTATTTTTGCGACACTTTCCATGATCATGATATTACTCTTATCTACGTGTTTCATTGCAACTTTTGCTAAAACATATAATCCCAAAACGCAAAGTGTGTATATCGCTATATAACAAACACTAGGTGCAACGGAATTCACAAAATCACTGTGCCAGGTTGTCACTGTTGGTAAGACACTCATTGGCAACAACAGAAATAAATTAACCCACAACAATTTTTTACTAACCGTTTTTACTGGTGCCAGAATCATATGATGACTTACCCAAAAACTCGCTACAAATAAAAAGCTAAGAATATATGAGCCAAATGTGATTAAAAAATTAGGCGCCAATACCGCATTCCAACTCCCACGCATCGGCACATTTATTTGTAAAACCATAATGGTTATGATTATCGCAATCACACCATCACTAAATGCTTCCAATCTATTTTTGCTGATAATTTCCACCCCATATACATTTATACCAATAATGATATCATCAAATTTATTTTTTACGGATTAGACATTTCGCTTATTAACCCTATTTTGCCAGTCCTCTTTTTTTAAACTGTACGCCATAACATCGATTACGTCACCAGTATCTAACTGATGCGTCCCTATCTTACCCAGCGAATGCATGCCTATTTTTTCCATTACTCGTTTTGATTGTAGGTTTGCGCCAGCATAATCAGCCTGAATTTCGTTAAATTCCAACGTTAAGAATCCATATGCCATCATTGCCTGACCCACTTCTGCCATATACCCATTTCCCCAAGCATTAGGACTAATCGCATATGTCAGTAGTCCGACATCCCCTTCGTCATGAAATTCATAGAATCCAATAAAGGTGTGATCCTTTTTGCTTTCAATCCCAAAGGTAGCCTCACTATCAGCAAAAAAATGATCACTAAATATTTCATCAAATTCTGTTGGCGTTTTAATCACTTGATACCGTAAATATTTAACTACTTTAGCGTCTAAAATTATTTTTTCAAGTTCATCATGGTCCTGTTGCACAATTGATCTGATGATTAAGCGTTCCGTTTGTATTGGTTCCAAAGTTACTATCCTCCCAAAAGATTTAAATTTTGTGCTTTATGTTACTTATTTGGGGTATTATCCAATTATTTTTATTTTCTCTAACTTATTTCTAACTTTCCCAGACAAATAACAAGCCACCGCAATCATTGGGAAAAATTGTATCGGAAAAAGAAATAATAATAGTGCCCCTGTAACAATTGGCTGGTTCAAAATAGTTGTCACACTAGCCGCAACGACTATCCCAATAACCAAACCTGGTGTGTAATTAAAAATAGTGATGATTGAAAATCCAATTGCAACACTGGCGAATACAGCTGGAAAGATTTTTCCACCTCGCCAGCCGAAAGCGAAACAGATATTCGTTAATAGCGCTTTGCCTAATGCTAAAAGAATTAAAAATAAGACAGACTCTTTAGCTGCACTACCTGAAAAGCTCAGTAATTGATGTTCTCCGGAAAAAAGTAAATAAGGCGATATCATACCTGATATGCCAATAAGTGCGCCTGCTAAAACAGCTGCTAGCACTTTATTCGTTATTTTTTTAGCAATTCGTTCACTAATATCTTCTATTTTTAAGAATATAATCCCAAAAATCACACCAATAACTAACGCAGGTAAAATTAACCATAACGCTTCTAGTTGCCAATTCACTTTAGCAAAATGTAACCCAAACAAGGCTTCTTTTGGAAATAATCGATTAACACTTGTAAATCCTAATATACCTAGTAAAGTCGTCCAGCCATATAAAATAATTTTAGCCCAATTTTTCCCCGTTGCCTTTTTAGCACTGGCATCTTCTTCAATCGCTTCACCAATACCAAGCAATGGCGCATGAAAAATTGTGGCCATCATCGTTCCTATTCCCAGATTCAAAAATTCTTCTCTTCTTTTAAGTGTCAGCTTCATCTTGTCACCGACCCAACTAATCAACCCACCAAGAATACTTGAAAGTGCAGCTTCTGGTCCAAGACTAGCCCCAAATGCCAACACAATCCATGCTGATAAAATATTTTTTCCAACTCTTTTTTTATATTGGACTGAACCTGTTTCTTTAAATTCACGCAAAGTCTGGTGCATCGTTTTTGGGTAATCGCCTAGATGCTTTTGGAACAATCCCACTAATAGACCACCTATCAACCCTACCGCTAATGGATAGTATGACCACTCTAAATTTCCTGGAATTGTCACCCAAATAAAATGAACAAACATATTTAGGATTACTAAAAATAACGATGCCACTATCCCAACAAATAGGCCTAGTAAGCTACTCATAAAAATAAACATTGAATCGAATTTCATTCTTTATTCCCCTTAATTTTATTACGCTACATATTCATGGTACCCCATTATTCCTATAAAATATAGCGATAAAAGTTGTTCAGCACTTTCGCTTTATCCAAATCAAAAAGGATAACCAAATTAACATCAGTTATCCTTCATTTATCTATATTAGTCTTGAATTTCAGCACCCAGCGATCCTTTAAAATGTGACAATGCCCACTCGTGACCAACTTGATTAAAGCTAGCTGTGGCTTTTTCATGAATCACAATCTTGTAGCCTAAATTATACGCATCAACTGCTGTATGCAACACACAAATATCGGTGCAAACACCCATAAGATGAACGGTATCAATTGAACGTGCCCGTAACCTCATGTCTAAATCCGTACCCGCAAAAGCACTGTATCTCGTTTTATCCATCAGATAAACGTTCGCTTTATTTTTATGCGCCTGATACCAAGGTTCCAGTTGTCCATAAAATTCACGACCTTTTGTGCCCGCAATATTATGTGCCGGGAACAACTGCGTTTCTGGATGAAACGGATCATTCTCATAATGAATATCTGTTGCTAAAACAACATAATCACCTTTTCGTTCAAAGGTATCCATCAATTCCATCACACGAGGCTCAATAGCTTGCGCCGGTTTCCCCGCAGTTAAAGTCCCATCTGTTGCGACAAAATCATTGGTGTAGTCAATTTCAATTAAGGCTTCCATAATTATCCCTCATTTTCAATGATATTTAATGCCTTCAACATAACAAACCACGCTGATTAACACAATTAAATTAACTTAATGGTCTTAAAAGGTAAACTTCTTCACAGAACCCCTTCAGACTATTGTAAACGTGCTGTGCCCGACTTTTTTTACGACAAATAGCAAAAACAGTGGGGCCGGATCCACTCATTTCCGCCGCATCCGCACCGAATTGTACCATTTTCTCTTTTAAACGCGTGATTTCAGGATGACGTTCCGACGTAATTGGTTCAAGTGCATTCCCCAAATTATCGAGTAACGCATCCACGTCATCAGCCTCAATCGCATCTACTATCGCACTCACATTTGGATGCGTCAATCGTGCATAATCAATTTGTTTAATAATAGTTGGTGTCGAAACACTAATTTTTGGTTTTGCAACCACCAGCCAAACTGGTGGTAATCCCTTTAAAATAGCGATTTTTTCACCACGTCCAGTCACATGTGCCGTTTTACTATAGACACAGTAAGGAACGTCAGAATCAATTTTTAAGCCAATCTTGGCCAACTCAGCTAACGATAATTTAAGGTCCCACAATTGATTCAGGGCACGTAACACGGCAGCTGCGTCTGACGACCCACCGCCTAATCCAGCAGCGACTGGAATTTGTTTCTTAATATGTATTTGAGCCCCTTTGTTAACATGAAATTTATCTTGTAAAATTTTTGCTGCTTGGTACGCTAAGTTTCGGTGATCACACGGTAAAAAACCACTATCAGTTTCCACTGTAATGTCCGTTCGATCCTCTAGCGATTTGATATGTAAGTAGTCTGCTAAATCAACTGAAGTCATGACCATTCGCCACTCTTGTTCACCATTTCGATGATCAAACGGCGTATCTAAACTTAGGTTGATTTTGGCTGGGGCTTTTTCACGAATCTCCATGTTTTCACCTAATCCTATATGTCCTTAATTACCTTTAATTATACTAATTATTTCTAAAAATAAAAGCCTCAGTTCAGATGTTCTAAAAACATCCCCACTTAGGCTTTTATACTAATTTTTAATCTTCAAAATCGATTTCAATATTTTTGGTTAGAACGTCAGTGTAGCTGTATGAAACACGTTCAAATGAATTCTCATCTTGGTTTAAATCGACTACAAAAATTGCTGGGAACGTTTCACGTAAAATTCCTTTACGTTCCGTAGTTTTCTTTCTACCGGCTTGAGCGACTACCGTTAGATTCTTTCCGACTTGGGCATCTAGTGTTTCCTTGATGCTGGCTAAAGTTTCTGGCATGATGGGCTTCACCTTCTTATATGAAACATCATAACATAGTTTCACAAGATTTGCAATTATACCACACCGAATGCCGTTAATTCAATAAGAAGTTAATTAAATTTCTCTTCTACTTTGATAAGATTGTTAGATAAAACGATAAATTCATGAATACTAAGTTTTTCAGCACGAATTTGAGCAGAAATTTCTGACGCATCCAAAGCTTCTTGCAATGCTTCGCGAATTTCTGGTGTTTTACCGTAAATTGATTGTAGATTATTCCATAGACTTTTACGACGATGTGCAAAACTCCCCTTAACTAATTTGAAAAAGACCATTTCATTAATTGGGCGTTCAACGTCACCTTCTTTTTGATTCAATACAATAATGGCTGAATCAACATTAGGTTGTGGAATAAAGACCGTTCTTGGCACAACAAAGGCTACTTCTGCATCCATTTCGTATTGAACAGCTACGGTTAATGACCCATATGTGCGGCTACCTGGGTCAGCTGCAATCCGTTCTGCCACTTCTTTTTGCATCATTACAACAATCGTATCTAATTTCACAGCTGTTTCTAGTAAATGCATAATGATTGGCGTTGTAATGTAATAAGGTAAATTAGCCACTAATTTTAAAGGATGTTGGCCATCAAAATGTTCTTCTACCAAAGCAGGTAAATTAGCTTTCAAAATATCTTGTTCCACAATATCAATATTATCATAAGGGCTCAGCGTTTCACCAAGGACAGGAATCAAATTTTGATCGATTTCAATGGCTAAAACCTTGTGAGCACGTCTAGCCAATTGTTCCGTTAATGACCCAATTCCGGGGCCAATTTCGATGACGTCATCTTCAGCCGTAATATCGCCCGCATCGACGATGTTCATTAATATATTTTTATCCGTTAAGAAATTTTGACCCAAACTCTTTTTAAAAGTTAAGCCGTAAGTTTCCATAATTGCTTTGGTTCTAATAGGTGAAGCAATGTCTGGCACGTCATTGTTAGCCATGTGTTTCCTCCGTTGTCTCGTTAATTTCTTTCAATGCATCTGCGAACGCTTCTGGTGAAATTTGAAATAATTTCAACCGGTTATATAATTGTTTGCCATTTGTGTACCCAATTTTTAAATACTCACCTAATTTTTCACGTTTAACTTTGGCACCTGGTCCGGCAATTAAGCCAGCCGTTTGTAAATCTTCCAAGCTAATCAACGTTTCACCGTCAGGCATTTCTGTATACAAATGCGCTAGGGCTTCACGAATTGCTTCAACTGAAGCGTGTTCAACACCTAAACTTCCTTTATGGTCAGGAACAGCTTCACTTTTCTTTAAAAAAGCATGCTGGACGTTTGGCACGCGTGCTGAAATTGTCTTACGAATTTTTTCACCAGAAAAATCAGGGTCAGTAAAGACAATCACGCCCCGCGTATCCTGTAATAATTCAATTTGATCTAATGTTTCATCACTAATAGCCGATCCACGCGTTTCAATCGTATCCGCATTAACAGCTAGATGGATACGTTTTGTATCATCGCGTCCTTCGACCACAATCACTTCTCTAATTTTTTGCATATTATCCTATCCTAAATAGTTTTTCGGCATTTTTAAATGTTGCCGATGCCATATCAACGCTTGAACTTTCTCGAATTTTTGCGACAGCTTCCAAGACATATCTTGTGTACCCTGGTTCATTACGCTGACCTCGATAAGGCTCAGGTGTCAGATATGGCGCATCTGTTTCAATCAAAATTCGATTGATGGGTGTCACTTTAACAGCCTCGTGGACCTCTTTTGCACTATTATAAGTCACAATGCCACTATAAGATAAATGCATCCCTAAGTCTAAGAATTTGTCTGCCCATTCTGCATTACCATTAAAACTATGCATAATCCCACCAATATCTCGAATATCAGCTTCTTTTAAAATAGTATAAACATCCTCAAAAGCATCACGATTATGAATAGAAATGGGTAAGTTTAAACTTTTCGCAATTTCAACTTGCCGTTTAAAGACTTTTTTCTGCGTTTCAACCGGAGAGGTATCCCAATGGTAATCAAGACCCATCTCACCCATTGCGACAACCTTTGGTGTTTGTAACTGTTCTATCAAGACTTTTTCAGTTTCCGGTGTATACGTTTTTGCCTCTTCCGGATGCCAACCGATTATCGAATATAAGTTGGGATACTTTTTTGACAAGTCTAACGATTTTAAAATACTAGGTTGGTCGAATCCAACAATCGCCATTTTAGTGACATCGAAGGCTTGCGCACGTTCCATCACTTCAGGAATCTCCGTTTTAAATTCATCAGCATTAATATGCGTATGTGTATCAAAAATTTCCATAGGATACCTCCTTTCGGTCAGCAAAATGAAGAAGGACTAGAGCAAAACCAAGTTTTGTTTCCAGTCCTATCTTTTATTTAGCCAACAATTGCGCCATTTTTAATCTCTGCATCAACTGTAATTAATTTCAATTTACCATCATATTCCGCAGAAAGAATCATCCCTTGGCTAATTTCGCCTTTCATCTTACGAGGTTTCAAGTTTGCGACAATCACAACTTTCTTACCTAATAAGTCTTCTGGTTCAGGATAAAATTCTGCCACACCAGATAAAATTTGACGATGATCAGGATCGCCAGCATCTAATCTAAATTTTAATAATTTATCGGCATTTTTTACTTTTTCAACTTGGATAATTTCAGCAACTTTCAGTTCATTTGGTTCAAATTGATCAAATGTTGTTTGAGGTAACGTTAAGTTTAAAGTTACGTTTTCAGGATTCCAGTCTGCTGCATCCTCATCGGCAGCAACGTTGTTAACTGCCATTGCCTTACGTCCCTTTTTCTTATCTGAAACAGTCATTTGATCTTTAATGTAGGCAATTTCTTCTTCAACGTCTAAACGTGGGAAAATAGGGGTTCCTTTTTCAACGACTACTCTATTTTCTGGGAAGTCAGAGTAGTTTAACCCTTCAATCGCCATTTCTGCTGTATCTAAGCCAAGTTGCTCGAAAATTTCTTTCGGTGCATGCGTCATAACTGGTTGAATTAGGATCGCAATCACACGCAAACTAGCAGCCAAATGAACCATAACGCTATCAAGTTCAGCTTTACGTGTTTCATCTTTAGCTAAGACCCAGGGTTGCGTTTCATCAATATATTTATTGGTTCTAGCAACTAATTTCCAAATAACATTTAAGCCATCTGAGAATTCCATTTTATCCATTAATTCAGTATATTCAGTAATGACATCTTCAGCCGTTTGACCTAAATCACCATCAAATTCAGTAACATTGCCTGTTAATGCTGGAATTTTACCGGCATCATATTTGTTAATCATCGCAACGGTTCTGTTTAGTAAATTACCTAAATCATTAGCCAAATCAAAGTTCACACGTGAAACGAAATCTTCTGGTGTGAAGACCCCATCGTTACCAAATGGTACAGCACGCATTAAGTAGTAACGGAGTGCATCTAAGCCATAACGTTCAACTAACATCTCAGGATAGATAACGTTCCCTTTTGATTTAGACATTTTGCCATCTTTCATCAATAACCAGCCATGACCAAAAATTTGTTTTGGTAAAGGTAAGTCAAGCGCCATCAAAATAATTGGCCAATAAATCGTATGGAAACGCACGATTTCTTTACCAACCATATGCACATCTGCAGGCCAGAATTTATCGAATAATTCAGTATCATCTGAGCCATAACCTAAGGCTGTAATATAGTTTGCTAAAGCATCAATCCAAACGTAAACAACATGTTTAGGATTACTCTTAACTTTAACGCCCCAATTGAATGTCGTTCTGGACACAGCTAAATCTTCCAAGCCAGGTTTAATAAAATTATTTACCATTTCATTTTTACGTGATTCTGGTTGGATAAAATCAGGATGCTCTTCATAATATTTAAGCAGGCGATCGGCATATTTACCCATTTTAAAGAAATATGATTCTTCCTTAACTAAGGAAACTTCGTGACCACTTGGTGCTTTACCACCAATCATTTTACCAGCATCATCCCGGAAAACTTCAGCCAATTGTGATTCTGTGAAGAATTCTTCATCAGAAACAGAATACCAGCCCTCATACTCACCTAAATAAATATCGCCTTGTTTAAGCAATTTATCGAAGATATATTGTACCGCTTTTTCATGTTGATCATCCGTTGTACGAATGAATTTATCATTTGTAATCTCAAGTGTTTTCCATAATGCTTTAATATCGCTAGCCATACCATCAACATAAGCTTGAGGTGTTGTCCCTAATTCTTCAGCTTTTTGTTCAATCTTCAAACCATGTTCATCTGTTCCCGTTAAGAAGAACACATCATAACCTTTTTGACGTTTATAACGAGCAAGCACATCACAAGCAATTGTTGTGTATGAATTTCCAATGTGTAACTTACCAGATGGATAATAAATTGGTGTTGTTATATAAAATGTGGGTTTTTCTGTCATTTTTAAGACCCTTTCCGTATCGTGTTTCGTTTGTATTTTAACATTCGTTCTGTATAAACTCTCTCATAGTATATCATAGTTTTTAACCGGTTTTAAACAATAAAAAGAGCCAATCCGTGAGTTTCACAGACTGTCTCCCTTGAAATTATCGTGCATATTTTTGGAATTGACGAATAATCATAATTTCTTTTTCGGACAATTGCCCATCTAAAATGGTAATTAAAATTCGCCCAACTCGTCTTGGATCTTGTTTTAAAGCTGTGATGCTGAACGTAATTGCTGACACCATCAAAGTTAATAATAACCCTTCACTTTTTGTAAAAACTGTTCCGAATAACGTAATTGGATCGCCACCGAAAAAACTGACACCACCAAAATAAAACAGAATAAAATCAAAGAACCGTTGGAAATAAGTTAACCATTGCAACCTGTTTTTTAGACGATTTAATCGGGTAAAAATTTCGCTATGTTCCATTATTTTCGCAGCCATCCCTTCGTTATCATTTAATATCAAAGCTAACCAGTTGATTCTCAACAAAGTCCGTCATATATTGATGAGCATCATCTTTTAAAATATAAGGTAAAACAGGAATCAAATCTGGGGTTAAACCGAGGTTTTTGTCATCCAAAGCCCACTCAATTGGAAAATTACTTAAAATTCCTTCACGCATTTTTTGGGGATATTGCGCACCAAATGGTTGCGTTAATGTTATGTGAAATAAAGCAATCGAAGCTTGATAGTCGTGATTCACTGACCATTCAAGATGACCTGTTGGCACACATTGCGCTTCGGTAACTTGCATCCCTGTTTCTTCGAACATTTCACGGAGCATACCTGCCAATTCAGATTCATCTTCTTCACGCTTACCACCAATACCATTCCACAGACCAGCGTATGGCTTTTTTAACCGATTTAACAATAAAATGTCGTCTCCAGCTGTGATGACTGCCAGATTATACTTAGCTAGCGCCACCATTATTCCACAGGCCTAATCAAAAAGCGCATATTAATTGTTTGCATCAATTCTAATACCGTCATATCGTAAGTATGCAAAATAGTCTCTTTGGCATCGGCCTTTTTAGGTACCGTAATAACAAACGCATTTTGCTGGTCATTTTTCTGAATACCAATATATGCAGATGCAAAATTAACATTACTCTTAAATTCAGAATGCATAATATCAAACAATTGGCGAACTTCTAATTTTAATTGACGTTCACTAAAAACGGGGGTTAACGTTGCAAATGTTGTTAAATACATTTTAGGCAGTTTCCAAGCTTCAAGTTGTGCATCGAATGCTTTAAACAACGCAACAGTAGCACGACGCGCTTCAAACGGTGCTCGTAAGTCATGTGCCGTTAAAATTTCTAATAATTTAAGTGCTGCATTAGTTGAAACGGGATAAAATTCTAAAAACTTTTCAGTGATTTGCTCTGAATCTTCATTTTGAAAGAAAACTAAAGCATCCAAAAGTGTGATTAAACGGTACATTCCCCATTCATCTGGGCCCTTACCTTCTTTAGGCTCAGCAGTTACTGTGGCCAAAATCCCTTGGTAGAATAATTCTCTAATATGATCATCAATAAAGCCATTTTCTTCTTGTAATCTGAAAATTGTTGCATGTAAAATAGTGTCGTAAAGTTGCGTAGCTGTGGCGTTGATTTTGTCATCAATATCAAAATCATCCGTCGTCATTTTCAACATAAGTTCAGGCGCTTGATTCAATTGTAGGAAAAAATGAAATAATTCATGTGAAATTAAATAATCTGGTGCCGTAATATCAGTCACATTAATCATAAAATTACCGTCTTCCAATCGAGATTCAACTTGTTCATGTTTAATAAAGCCTACTTTTTCACCACCACATTGAATTTTGATTTCCCCTTTAAACTGTTTCTTAATTTCTGTTATTAAATTCTGTGTATTTTGTTGTAACGTAATCTCAGCCATCTTTAATTATCCCCTTTTTGTCTTAATTCTTTTAATTTTTGTATTGCAATCGCAGTATCCGGTCGTCTTTCATTTTTTAATAGCGTCGTTAATTGTCCCACTTCTTCATTATTAGCGCCAACTTTAACCGCTAACGATTTCAGTTGCAGAGCCATATGTCCTTTTTGAATCCCGTTAGAAACAAGGGCTTTAAGTGCTGCTAAATTTTGCGCTAACCCAACACTCGCAATGACACTAGCTAACTCTTTTGCTGAAGTCACACCCATTATTTTTTTGTTAATCTGAACCATTGGAACGATATCAATTGAGCCACCAACAAATCCAATCGGCATTGGTAATTTAATCGTCCCAACTAGCTTATCGCCAACAATTGCCCATGTCGTCAAGCCTCGATAATGACCATCTTTGCTCGCATAGGCATGTGCGCCTGCTTCAACAGCTCGCCAATCATTGCCAGAACCAATTAACGCCGCATCAATCCCATTCATAATACCTTTATTATGTGTGACAGCACGATATGGGTCAAGTTGCGCCACTCGACTCGCAGTCACCATTTTTTCAGCTAACTGCTCACCACTAATTTCTGCAGAAGCCAATAACGCAAAAGGAATTGAACAACTTGATTCAACTAATGATTCTGTCGCATAATTGGATAAAATACTCATCAAAACGACCTGTTTAAGGTTCATTTTAAGCTCTTCACCGACTGCTTCCATCATCGTATTAACACTATTTGCGCCCATTGCTTCCTGGACATCCACCGCCAAATCAACCGATATTAAATCATCAGCCAGTTGACGTGTCCGTACCCAGCGTGCACCACCACCACGTTTAACAAGGGATGGACGCGCCATGTTCGCAATTTCAATTAAATGTGATTTTTGGCTATCCACCCAATCCATAGTAGTCGTTGCATCATCGACATTTTCCAAAATCACTTGGCCAATCATTAATCGTGAGTCAATTTTTGTCGTAAAACCACCTGCAGACGCAATAATACGCGCACCATTATTACTTGCGGCAATGACGGAAGGTTCTTCCGTTACCATTGGCACAGTCACTTCTTTTTGATCGACCAGATAGTGAAAGGCAATCCCCTCTGGCAAAGTAAAATCGGCGATGTAATTTTCAGTCATTTGATTTCCTAATTCATGATTAAGAGACTGTGCTTCGATTTTATTTTTTTCATCATTTGTAATAACACTACTATTTAATAACGTTTTTAATCTATCTTGCCACTTTTTATTATAAAATTTTATCATTATTTTAGTCCTTTTTGTTATTTTCTACTTTTAGTAAGGAAAATAAATGGTTTCTCAGACTATTTTACGCTATTATAAAGAGATAATATATTACTTTTAAAAAAAGGGGCGTACTAAAATGAAAAAATTATTAAGTCTTGCCAGCGTGTTATTGATTGCTCTTGCTTTAACAGCTTGCGGCAAATCTAAAGACACATCTTCTGATCTAACACAGACTAAAGGCACTTTAACGATTGGACTCGAAGGCACTTACCGTCCTTACAGTTACCATGATAGTAACAATAAGCTAACTGGTTTTGAAGTTGAGCTTGGTAAAGAATTAGCTAACAAGATGGATTTAAAACCTAAATTTGTCGAATCAAAATGGGATTCATTAATCGCCGGTCTCGACGCTAACAAATATGATGTGGTTTTAAACAACGTTGGTATCACAAAAGAACGTCAGGCTAAATACAATTTCACATCACCTTACATTTATTCAAAATCGATTTTAATGGTTAAACAAAATAACACAACTATTAAATCAATTAAAGATATTAAAGGTAAAAAAATGGCGCAAACAGTCACAAGTGAAAATGGTGCAGATGCCAAACGTCTTGGTGCTACAGTTGTGTCAACAGATGATTTTTCAAATACAATTAGTTTAATTTTAGATGGTCGCGCCGATGGTTCCATTAATAGTAACGACGCCGTTTACTCATACTTAAAAGAAAAACCTGGTACAAAAATCAAAACAATCTCAACAGGTTCAGAGATTCCAACCTTAAAAGTTGCTGGCTTAATTCAACAAGACAATCCTAAATTACAAAAGAAATTAAACAAAGCACTTAAAGAATTACGTGCCGACGGTTCATTAACTAAATTATCTAAAAAATATTTTGGTAACGACATCACTAAAAAATAATTCAAAAAAGACTGGTGCAAAATCCATTTTGTCATCAGTCTTTTTTTATTAAACGAGATTAAGAGAGGGTCATCATTCATGAAACTTATTATGGATTCACTCCCAACCATTTTAGAAGCTGGGATTCGTTATACCATCCCTTTGACGATTATTTCATTTGTCATTGGTATCATCATTGCGATTATAACTGCATTAATCCGAATATCAGATATTAAAAAAGGCAGTCTTTTTACAAGAATTTTAAAAGGCATCGGTAAAGCTATCTTTTCATTTTACGTCTGGATTTTCAGAGGAACGCCTTTGATTGTACAATTGTTCATTTTATTTTATGGGTTACCACGGTTACCAGCGCCTTATACCGTTGAATTTGGTGCATTTACTGCTGCCGTTATCGTTTTTTCATTGAACGTTGGCGCATATGCCTCTGAAACAATCCGTGCAGCTATTTTATCAATTTCAAAAGGCCAATGGGAAGCTGGCTATGCCATTGGAATGACGCATACAACCGTGTTACTCCGGGTCATTTTACCACAGGCAGCTCGCGTATCATTACCACCTTTATCAAATAGTTTCATTGGTTTACTAAAAGATACCTCATTGGCTTTCTCGATCACGATTGTCGAAATGTTCTCTGTCGGTCAGCAAATTGCGGCGAGAACCTATGAACCCATGACTTTATACTGTGAAGTTGCGGTCGTCTATTTGATTTTCTGTTCAATTTTGAATATTGGTCAATATTACCTAGAAAAAAGAACATCCCGTTATATTAAAAACGCTTAGGAGGTCTTAACTTTGATTAAATTTGAAAAGGTAAATAAATATTTCGATCAACATAAAGCACTAAAATCATTATCATTCGAATTACCAGAACACGAAACAACCGTCATTGTTGGGCCTTCCGGTTCCGGAAAATCAACATTGTTACGCTCATTCAACCTGTTAGAACAACCTGAAGAAGGGCTCTATTCATTGGATGAAAAGGTCATTGACTTTGCTCAACCAATCAGTGAAAAAACAATTTTGGCAGTCCGTCGTCAAACTGGGATGGTTTTTCAAGACTATAATCTATTTCCCCATTTAACCGTTTTGAAAAACGTCATGGAAGGACCCCTGCACGTTTTAAAGGAACAAAAATTGATTGTTGCGCAACGCGCCGAAGAACTTTTAGAATTAGTTGGTCTCTCAGACCGTGCCAATTACTATCCAAGTCAATTATCTGGTGGGCAGCAGCAACGTGTAGCCATCGCCCGAGCAATGGCCATGAATCCAAAATATTTATTATTTGATGAACCAACTTCTGCGTTAGATCCAGAATTAGAAGCTGAAGTTTTGAAAGTTTTACTCAAATTAGATGCAGAAAAAAAATCAATGATCATCGTGACACATAATATGGCTTTTGCTAAAGCCGTTGCAAATAATATTATCTTTTTAGAAGACGGAAACATTTTGTTTAACGGTTCACCTGATGAATTTTTCAATCATCCCTCAGAACGTATCCAAAAGTTTTTGTCAGCAATGACATTTGAAGATATTTTACCTAAATAAGCATGACTATGGGCCTTAAAAATAAAGCCAAAGAGAAATCTGTTCAACTAACAGGTTTCTTTTTTTATTTAAAATTTAATCTTCTTAAAAAAATATGTTTATCTCATCAAATTTTAATGCTATACTAATTTTTCAAAGACTTTAAATACGGGCAGAAAGGATTATCACTTTGACTCATATAAATAGTAAAACATATTTTTTAAGTTTCTTTTTATACAATCTTGCTCGCGTTTTACCTCACGCAGTCTTAACTGTAATCTTATTAGATAAGGGCATGACAATTGGTAAGATTGCCATTATACAAAGTTTTTTTATGATTGCTGGATTACTTTTTGAATTTCCTTCTGGAATTATAACCGATATTTGGTCTGAAAAAATAATGTATCAATTATCATTAGGTCTACTCGCCATATCATATTTTATTATCATGATTTCATATGATTTTTATTTTCTCTGCTTTTCATGGTTTATCTATGGCATCAGTAACGCCGCAATCAGCGGTTCTTTAGAATCCTATTTTGTCAGGCGTTTCAAAAATGATGAACGTAAAATTAAGTCATTCAATATAAAGTATAATAATATTAATCTTTATAGCGGTCTCATTGGTGGTGGCATGGGATCCTTTATTTATAGTTATTTTTCGGACAATTTATATATAGTGTCATTGGTTATCATTATGATTTCTTTTTTAATTATTTCATTTGGATTTAAAGATAATAAGGCTGAATTTATCGAACGACCCACTTTAAAAGACACCCTAAACGATATAAAAAATTTAAAACATAATAACAAGTTACTATTATATATTCTTAGTTTGGGACTATATCAAATCATTCTCCAACTATTTTTCCAATTCTGGCAAGTTATGTTCTTAGAGAAGTTTTTCAGTAAAAAATATTTTGGTATTATCTATATCGCATTTCAATTAATTGCAATTTTAAGTAATTATATTTTTGAAAGAGTTAATTTAAAAAATAAATACCTATTATTAATAGCATCATTATCCGTTTTATTGCTATTATCCGTATGTATAACTAATAAATTATTATTTGTGATGACAATCATATTATTTTTAATCCCATTCAATCTTTATAATAATCAACTTGTTATTGATATTCAAAAACAAGCTTCCATAAAAAATGTCTCATCGATTATGTCTCTTGCTGGTACCGTTGGCAGTATTGTCTCTATGCTATTTTTATGGAGCATGGGCATTTTAGATACCTTTTATTCATTTAACACGATCGCATTAATTATGATTCTTTTTTTCATGATGACATCTATCTTGCTGATAGTTACCTCAAAAAGATTAACCCATAGCTAACTCTTTTTAGTTATAAAAATGCCCCTAAAGTTTTTCAGCTTTAGGGGCACCAGTAACGACTAATATCTTTTTATTTACCTAATTTAGTTGTTAAATAACCTTCACGCACGCCACTTTCAGAGAAAATGACCCCGACAGAATTCAGATATTGTCCTAAAACAACCACTGGTGCAATTCCACCCACGATAATATCGGCACGGTTAGAAGCTATCCCACTAACCTGTGCACGCTTTTTAGTTGTTAGTCCGACTAAGTCCTCAAAAGTAAGTGAAACAGCCTTACGTGATAATTGATAGCCATTTATCGCTTCTGTGTTAACTAACTTCTGTTTTTTACGATTTAAACGACCGATAATCCGATTTGAACCGCCAAGTAATACAAGTGGTAATTCGATGGCATCCTTTAACCAATCTAATTTTTGAAAAGCCACCATTAAATGTTCCGTCAATCGAAATAATTCTTTACCTGTAATTTGATCATTTTTTAAATATTTTTCAGATAAAGTCACAGCGCCAAACGGCAAACTCACAAGATGGGCTACTTTTCGATCAACGACATGAATAAGTTCACTGCTTGCGCCACCTGTATCCAAAATCAAGCAATCACGAATCGGTAAAGCCTCCATGACACCCATATAGTCATAATAAGCTTCATCATCGCCACTTAGAACTTCAATATCGGCACCAACAGCTTCTTTGATACGACGCAAAAATTCTTTTTGATTTCGAGCCATTCGAACAGCAGCAGTTGCAATTCCATGCACCGCAACTGGTCCATAAACATCATATTGCTTTTTAAAACTAATCAAAGCATCAATCGTCCTGGACATTGCATGCTCTTGCAATACGCGAGATTTCCCCATCCCTTCGGACAATCGCGTTTCCGACTTTAATCGTTTGATTTCTTTAAATTGTCCATTATCAAGTTGTTCATTAATTGATAATCGAACTGAATTTGAACCCAAATCCAATAAAACAAACTTTTCCATTTATAACTCACCTCATACTAAATCGAAGAAACGGTCCACAACAGAACTAGTTAAAATAATTAATCCCAATTGCATTTCTAACTTCGTTCAAGGTTTGATTTGCAACAAAATTAGCTCTATCACTACCAGCTTTTAACATTGCATAAACAGCTTCAGGATCTTTAGCAAATTCAGCACGTCGTTCACGAATAGGTGCCAATTCAGCTTCAAGTACGTCATTTAAATAACGTTTAATTTTAACGTCACCCAAACCACCAGCTTGATATTGTGCCTTAAGATCCGCAATTTTTTTAGTATCTTTACCAAAGATATCGAGGTAAGTAAAAACCATGTTACCTTCAATTTTACCAGGATCTTCAATATGAATATGATCTGGGTCGGTATACATTGACATCACTTTTTTCTTTAATGTTTCAGCATCATCCGCAAGGAAGATTCCATTTCCCAATGATTTACTCATTTTGGCATTACCATCTAAACCGGGTAAACGTCCCTGCCCTTTTGGAGGGAAGACGCCTTCTGGTTCAACCAGAATATCCTGTTGATAAATGGTATTAAAACTTCTCACAATTTCACGTGTTTGTTCAAGCATAGGTTCTTGATCATCACCAACAGGAACAACTGTCGCTTTGAATGCAGTAATATCAGCTGCCTGGCTAACTGGGTAAACAAAGAAACCTGCAGGAATACTGCGTTCAAAATTCTTTTGTTGAATCTCAGCTTTAACCGTAGGATTACGTTCCAAACGAGAAACGGTCACCAAGTTTAAATAGTAGCTTGTTAATTCCGTTAAGGCAGGAATTTGAGATTGTACAAAAATAGTTGATTTGCTGGGATCAATGCCAACAGCTAAATAATCTAAAGCAACTTGAATCAAACTGTTCTTAATTTTCTCCGGATCACGCGCATTATCTGTTAATGCTTGTTGATCAGCAATCATAATAAATGTCTCGTAATCGCCAGAATTTTGCATGTCAACACGATTCTTCAATGAACCAATGTAATGACCAATATGTAACTTACCAGTGGGACGATCTCCCGTTAAAATCACTTTTTTTGTCATATTTATTCTCCCTTTCTATCTATAAAAAAAGTCCTATTGCTAATAAATAACAATAGGACGACTGTCTCGTGGTACCACCTAAATTGCAGAATAAAATTCTGCCACTTACCGATAAGGAGGTTACCCAAAATTCTCATATATCCAATTCAGGTCGCCACCATACCTTTCAGCAAAATCAGTATGTCCCTGTTGTAGTCGGCGTCCCTACTTCGCAATAATCAATGAATTATCTATTAGTATAAGTGTAGCGTGTTCCACCACAAAAATCAAATAATATTAAATACTAGACGAACATTTTAAAAACCTTTAAACTAGGTCAATAGTACAAGGAGGCCATTAAGATGTCAGAAGAAGAAATCGAACAACAAAGAGTTGATTCAGTTGTCGAAGAAATTGAACAACAATCGATTAAAACAGCTGCACTATATGAAAAAGCGCATAAAGAAACATCATCGGTCGAAAAAAATTATGTTGATAATGCAAAAATTAATACATTTGAAATTGATGATCGAATTGAAACAAATGCTGAAGTCCAACAACAAAAACAATTAGTAGCAACAACCATTCAAACTGAAGAAATACTAGAACGACAAGTACACACTTTAGACCAATTAGGCGATTCACCCTATTTTGGTCGCATCGACATTCAAGATGATGGCGATCCAGAACAGGAACAACTCTACATTGGCTTAGCCTCATTAGTAGATGACCACCAAAACTTCTTAATACATGATTGGCGAGCACCCATTTCAAGTATTTACTACAATGGTGCATTGGGTCACGTTTCATATGAAACACCACAAGGTAAACAAATGACAGAACTCTCAAAAAAACGCCAATTTCAAATTAAAGAAGGTCAAATTTTATCAATGTTTGATACTAACGAAACAATTGGTGATGAATTATTGCAACAAGTATTAGGCGAACAAAGCGATGCACAGATGAAAAATATTGTTTCAACCATTCAACAAGAACAAAATACAATCATCCGAGATACCACAAGTGACCTATTAGTCGTACAAGGAGTAGCCGGAAGTGGCAAAACATCCGCCATTTTGCAGCGTATCGCGTTCCTACTTTATCATTCACGAACATCATTGAATGCTGATCAAATTATATTATTTTCTCCAAATCTACTATTTAGTCACTACATTTCAGACGTTCTACCCAGTTTAGGTGAAAAAAATATGCGCCAAGTCACCTTAGCCGAATTTTTCTCAAATCGATTCCAAGGATTAAAAGTTGAAACTTTATTTGAAAACTATGAATCAAATCCAGATCATCAATTAGCTGCTATTAAAGGCAACGAACGATTCAAAGAAACCATTGAAGCTTACCTAAAATCAGTTTCTTCTTCTGATTTAGCTTTCACCGATATTGTTTACGAAGGAACACCATTCTTTGAAAAAAAAGAAATTTCAAACATATTCACACATCTACCACAGAATATGTTATCAGCAGATAAATTTACTGCAACCAAAAATACATTAACCAAACGGTTAAAAGCCAGAATCACTGAAATGTCTGAATCTGACTGGATGCGTGAAGAAATTGATTCATTATCGGATTCCCAATATGAAATGTATTTACTAGATTACGAACGCGATGAATTCGACAATGTAGATAATGAAATTTCATATATTGGTACTATTATACTAAAAGATCGATTTAACATTGTCTATGATGCCATTTACAATAACTACTTTATAGATATCTACGAACAATATGCAAAATTTCTTGAAACGACTATTTCATCGGAAGCAAAAAATACTTTCCAATTAAACCTAGAACTTCATAAAATTACATTGTCAGATGCAGCACCATTATTACTACTACGAGATTTGTTAACAGGAAGTGGCCAGAACAGAAATATTGAGCACCTGTTCATTGATGAAATACAAGATTATTCACCTCTACAACTTTTATATCTAAAAAACTGCTTCCCTAATGCCAAATTAACACTTTTAGGTGACAGTGAACAAGCGTTATTTTATGATTTAGTTTTACCAACCAAGTTTTTAAAAAATTTAAATCGGATTTTACAAATTAAAAAAACAAACTTAATTATTTTAAATAAAAGTTATCGATCAACATTTGAAATTACCAATTTTGCAAAATCATTACTCCCCGATGGAAACAATATTGAATCTTTTACACGTCACGGTGAATTACCAAAAATTTACTTTAGCAAGAATCGACCTACTGCATTAGCATCTTTAATTACATTAATTGAAACTAGTGAAAAAAAGGCTCAACCAGTAGCAATTATTACTAAAAATTTAACAGACTGTAAGCTCCTTTACAATGAACTTAGATCATCAGTAAAACTAACGATGCTTGTAGATGCCGATAGAAATATTCCAGCAACAACAATAATTTTACCTATTTATTTAGCTAAAGGTTTAGAATTTGATTCAGTCGTTGCCTTTGATATTTCAAAAAAAACTTATATATCACAAAGTGATCTTGGAAACCTGTATACTCTTTGTTCACGAGCAATGCATTCATTGTCTATTTTTTCAATTGAAGCGATGTCTCCATTACTAGAAAATTCCATAAATAATTCTAATGTTCTTATTGTTTAAAGATTGATTTTTTTGAAGTATTACTATAAACTTTTATAGTAATGCCGCTTTAGCTCAGCAGGTAGAGCATCACCATGGTAAGGTGGGGGTCGCCGGTTCAAATCCGGCAAGCGGCTTTTTAATATATTTATTTGTACAAAAAAAACACATTAACAATTAAGTTAATGTGTTTTTTATTTAGCATGGCAACGTCCTACCCTCGCAGGGGGCGACCCCCAACTACTCTTGGCGCTAAGAAGCTTAACTTCTGTGTTCGACATGGGAACAGGTGTATCCTTCTTGCTATCGCCACCACACTCTTTTTTT
>NZ_JBSOLI010000031.1:0-202186 GCF_054941065.1 Dellaglioa sp. BT-FLS60 | reverse complement strand
GGTGGCGATAGCAAGAAGGATACACCTGTTCCCATGTCGAACACAGAAGTTAAGCTTCTTAGCGCCAAGAGTAGTTGGGGGTCGCCCCCTGCGAGGGTAGGACGTTGCCATGCTTTTTTTATTATTTTATTCCGGCATAGCTCAGTTGGTAGAGCGCTTGACTGTTAATCAAGATGTCGCAGGTTCGAGTCCTACTGCCGGAGTTTTATTTTTTTGTAATGTGGAGAGTTGTCCGAGTTGGTCTAAGGAGCATGATTGGAAATCATGTAAACGGATTATCTGTTTCAAGGGTTCGAATCCCTTATTCTCCGTTGCAAATTGACCCGTTGGTCAAGTGGTTAAGACACCGCCCTTTCACGGCGGTAACATGGGTTCAAATCCCGTACGGGTCATATATAATTATATAGTAGAGTATATAAAAGGTTTGTCTCAATTTGTGGAAGAATTTTTTTCGAAACAAAAAGAGTTTACCATTTTATATTATTCATATGAAGGTCCTATGGTATAGGGGTTATTACGTCCGCCTGTCACGCGGAAGATCACCGGTTCAAATCCGGTTAGGACCGTTTAATGGCTCAGTAGCTCAGTTGGTAGAGCAATGGATTGAAGCTCCATGTGTCGGCAGTTCGATTCTGTCCTGCGCCATTTATAATGTTTTGCGGGTGTAGTTTAGTGGTAAAACCACAGCCTTCCAAGCTGTTGTCGCGAGTTCGATTCTCGTCACCCGCTTTTATGATTTTGGGCCTATAGCTCAGCTGGTTTAGAGCGCACGCCTGATAAGCGTGAGGTCGATGGTTCGAGTCCATTTAGGCCCATCAATTATTTTATGGAGAAGTACTCAAGTGGCTGAAG
This sequence comes from Dellaglioa sp. BT-FLS60, assembly GCF_054941065.1. NCBI lineage: Bacteria > Bacillati > Bacillota > Bacilli > Lactobacillales > Lactobacillaceae > Dellaglioa > Dellaglioa sp. BT-FLS60. The sequence continues at coordinate 201,334 of NZ_JBSOLI010000031.1, read as the reverse complement.
AGGCGCCCCTGCTAAGGGTGTAGGTCGTGAAAATGGCGCGAGGGTTCGAATCCCTCCTTCTCCGTTTTTCGTTATTATGACCCGTTGGTCAAGTGGTTAAGACACCGCCCTTTCACGGCGGTAACATGGGTTCAAATCCCGTACGGGTCACTTTAATATTATCGCGGGATGGAGCAGTCTGGTAGCTCGTCGGGCTCATAACCCGAAGGTCGTAGGTCCAAATCCTACTCCCGCAATTGGTCCTATGGTATAGGGGTTATTACGTCCGCCTGTCACGCGGAAGATCACCGGTTCAAATCCGGTTAGGACCGTTACAAGTAATTATTGGAACCTAAACTTTATAAGTTTAGGTTCCTTTTTTATTATTCACTTTAAGAAGATAAAAATTTATTATTTACGATGAATAATATTAAAAGATTGCTTGATGAATTAAATTATTTTTGTTTAGGAGAGAGGTACTGCATGAATTCTAGAACGAGTGTACGTTTAGTTACGATTGCAATTTTTGTGGCAACATTTTTGACGGCTGTTGAAGGAACGATTGTTTCAACAGCTATGCCGACTATAGTTGGTGAACTTCATGGGGTGTCATTAATGAATTGGGTTTTTTCAATATATTTATTAACAAACGCTATGATGACACCAATATATGGCAAACTTGCAGATGTCTTAGGACGTAAGCCAGTATTCATATTTGGATTAATAATTTTTTTGGTTGGGTCGACACTTTGTGGTTTTTCGAATAGTATGACTGCTTTAATTATCTCACGAGCTATTCAGGGTATTGGAGCGGGAGCAATAATGCCAGTGTCATTTACCATTCTTGCCGATATTTATTCTGTAGAAAAACGTGCTAAAGTTATGGGATTAAACGGATCAGCTTGGGGAATAGCGTCAGTTGTTGCGCCATTGTTAGGTGGTTTTATTGTTGATCATCTTAATTGGCATTGGGTCTTTTTTATTAACTTACCTATTGGTTTAATAACGATAGTAATGATTCAGCTATTTTTCAAAGAAAAACGTAGAATTATGAGTTCAAAAATAGATTTTTTAGGTAGTTTTCTTTTAATGATTGGTATTTTATCTATTTTATATAGTTTTCAACGTTGGGGTGATGTGGGTATTGATTTAATTGTATTTATTTTCTTTTTTCTTTTTGTTGTTACGATATTTTTGTTTATACTTTGGGAAAAAAGGGTCGAAGATCCAATTATTTCGTTGAAACTTTTTAAAAATAGAACATTTGTTATTCAAAATTTAGTGGCAGCATTAATATCTGGATTTTTAATTGGATTTGAAGTTTATATTCCAACTTGGACACAGGGAATACTTGGGTTAAAAGCATCAATGGCGGGATTTGCAGTGACTCCAAGTTCTATTTTATGGATTGCTGGATCTTTTTTTGCGGGAAATATGATGGCGGCATGGGTACCTAAAAAGGTATTAGCGATTAGTTTATTTCTTGTTTTAATTGGAGCAGTTGCTTTAGGAATATTACCAATAGATACTCCTTTTTACCTGTTTTTTATTATTTCAGCAGTATTAGGTGTCGGATTTGGAATTACAATTACAGCTACAACGGTAACAGCACAGAGCTTAGTGCCACAGGCTGACATAGGTATGGCTACATCATTTAATACTTTAAGTCGAACGCTGGGACAAACATTGATGATTTCAGTATTTGGTATTATATTTAATGCACAGATGCATAAAGAAATAGTAAAAACGCCTGGAACTAAGGATAGTATGATGGATATCTTGATTAATCCGCAGACTGCTAATCAATTACCACAACATTTGATACCAAAATTGCGTGAGGTATTATATCAAGGACTTCATGGAATATATGTAGCAGGAATTTGTGTTGTTATTCTTGCAATCATTGTTAATTTGTTCGATAAAAAAACGAAAGATTATTTGCAATAATAGCGTTCATTTGCTACACTAAAATTAATATAAAACGATTAAGAGAAACTAGTAGTTTAACTGATTATTTCAGCGAGTATATGGTAGTGGAAATATACATAATTGGTTATTTGAACTCATTCTCGAGTTTTCTCACTGAACGATAGTAGGTGCGAACGTTATTTCACGTTATGAAAAAGAGTCAGTATTTATACTGGAATAATAGGTGGTACCGCGGAAAATTCGTCCTATAGAAGTTTATCTTCTATAGGACTTTTTTGTATATATAATCAGAAAGGGAGTTATTAAGAATGGCATATAACCATAAAGAGATTGAACAAAAATGGCAAGCGTTTTGGGATGCTAATCAGACGTTTAAAACAACTGAAGATGCTGAAAAGAAAAACTACTATGCGTTAGATATGTTCCCATATCCATCCGGTCAGGGACTTCACGTCGGGCATCCAGAAGGATTTACAGCCACTGATATTTTGGCTCGAATGAAGAGAATGCAGGGATTTAACGTCTTGCATCCAATGGGATGGGATGCGTTTGGGCTTCCAGCTGAGCAGTACGCACTTGATACTGGACACAGTCCTAAGGCATTCACAAAAACGAATACTGATAATTTTAGACGCCAAATTAAATCTTTGGGACTTTCATATGATTGGAATCGTGAATTAAATACGACTGATCCAGATTATTATAAATGGACTCAATGGATTTTTGAGAAGTTGTATGAAAAAGGGTTAGCCTACGAAGATGAGGTTGCCGTTAACTGGAGTCCTGATTTAGGAACGGTTGTTGCTAATGAGGAAGTTATAGATGGTAAGACGGAACGTGGTGGCTATCCAATTGTTAGAAAACCGATGCGTCAATGGGTCTTGAAAATTACAGCTTATGCAGACCGTTTACTTTCAGATTTAGATGATTTAGATTGGCCAGATAGTATTAAAGAACAACAAAGAAATTGGATTGGTAAATCAACAGGAGCAAGTGTTGATTTTAAAGTTGATCAATTTGATGATTTAAAAATTGAAGTTTTCACGACGCGCCCTGAAACTATTTATGGTGTTTCCTATATTGTCGTCGCACCTGAATTGGCTATAATTGATGACATTACGATTGATTCTCAAAAAGAGGCTGTTAAAGCTTATCAAAAGAAAATTGAAGTTAAATCTGATTTAGAGAGAACTGATTTAGCTAAAGAGAAGACTGGTGTATTTACTGGTTCTTATGCAATTAATCCTGTAAATGGTGAAAAATTACCAATCTGGATTGCCGATTATGTTTTAGCCTCATATGGAACAGGTGCAATTATGGCTGTTCCTGCACATGATGAAAGAGATTTTGAATTTGCTACAAAATACGAATTGCCTATTTTACCGGTTATTGAAGGATCTGAGATTACTGATGAACCTAATACAGTACCAGGTAAATATATCAATTCCGGATTTTTAAATGGATTAGAGAAAGCTGAAGCCATCGAAAAAACGATTGCGTGGATGGAAGAAAATAAGGTTGGTCAAAAGAAAATCAATTATAAATTACGTGACTGGTTATTCTCAAGACAACGTTACTGGGGTGAACCAATTCCTATTATTCATTGGGAAGATGGCGAAACAACTACAGTTCCCGTTGATCAATTGCCACTTAAATTACCTGAGGCAACAGATATTAAACCATCTGGGACTGGTGAAAGCCCATTAGCTAATCTAACGGACTGGATTAATGTTGTTGATGAAAATGGTCGTAAAGGTAAACGTGAAACGAATACAATGCCACAATGGGCTGGTAGTTCATGGTACTTTATTCGATTTATTGATCCACACAATCCTAATGGAATTGCTGATTACAAAAAGTTAGAAAAATGGTTACCAGTTGATGTTTATGTTGGTGGTGCTGAACATGCTGTTCTTCATTTGCTATACGCAAGATTCTGGCATAAATTTTTATACGATATTGGTGTTGTGCCTACTAAAGAACCATTCCAAAAATTAGTTAATCAAGGAATGATTTTGGGTGATAATCATGAAAAAATGTCTAAATCTAAAGGAAATGTCGTTAATCCAGATGATATTGTTGAACGCTTTGGTGCAGATACTTTACGTCTTTATGAAATGTTTATGGGCCCCTTAGATGCTTCAATTGCTTGGAGCGAAGATGGGTTAAATGGTTCTCATAAATTTATCGAACGTATCTGGCGCTTAATTATGGATGAAGATAATCATATTAGTTCAGCTATTGTTGATGAAAACGATGGTGAACTGGATAAGATTTATAATTTAACGGTTAAAAAAGTAACTGAGGATTATGAAGCACTTCACTTTAATACTGCTATTTCAAAATTAATGATTTTTATTAATGAAGCTTATAAAGCTAAATCATTGGCTAAAGAACAAATCGAAGGGTTTATTCAATTAATTGCACCAATTACACCACATATGGCTGAAGAAGTTTGGTCATTATTAGGACACGAGGGGTCAATTAGTTATGTTGCATGGCCTAAAGTTGATGAAAGTAAACTTGTTGAAGATACAGTTGAAATTGTTTTACAAGTTAATGGTAAAGTTCGTCAGCATAGTGTCGTTTCAAAAGAGGCAACTAGAGATGAATTAGAAAAATTAGCTTTAAATGATGACAAAATTAAAGAAGAACTTGAAGGTAAAACAATCCGTAAAGTGATTGCTGTTCCTGGTAAATTAGTTAATATTGTTGCAAACTAAATTTTACATTTGAATAAACGAATACTATAGAATGAGTCTATTTTATAGTATTCGTTTATTTTTTGATTAAAATTTAAAAAATAAATTGCAACTGAAATTTAAAAGCTATAAAATAGTAAGATTAAGTGTGACGAGAAAGTAGGGTACAAAAGTAATGGATGAAGATATTAAGGTTGAAGGCCAGACCGCACCTGAACAAAATAATGCTAAACAAAAAATGCTGCAGGGATCAGCTTGGATGACTGCTGGTAGTATTTTTTCAAGAGTTTTAGGGGCTATTTATATAATTCCCTGGAATATGTGGTTGGGTCCAGATCGATTGCAGGCTAATGCCTTATACAGTATGGGATATAATGTTTATAGTTTCTTCCTGATGATTGCTGTGGCTGGGGTACCTTCAGCGGTTGCTAAACAAGTTGCGCATTACAATGCACAGAATGAATATGGTATTGGAAGACGTCTATTTAAATATGGGATGGCGCTAATGGCTATTATGGGTGTCGTTTGTGCAGTAATTTTATGGATTATTGCACCATATATCACAAGTGGTGATAAAAATGTTATTCCTGTTTTTAGATCTTTATCTTGGGCGCTATTGATTATTCCTATGATGAGCTTGATTCGTGGTTTTTTCCAAGGTTATCAAGAAATGGCTCCATCGGCTATTTCACAATTTTTTGAACAGATTGCTAGAGTTATCTATATGCTTGCAGCAACATTTTTCATTATGAAAATTAGCCATGGTAGCTATATTACGGGCGTGACGCAATCAACTTTTGCAGCCTTTATTGGTGCATTAGGCGGGATGCTGGTTTTAGTTTGGTATTTTTATCGTCGCAAACCTGAATTAGATCGATTAGTTGCTAACAGTGATAACAAACTGACGATTTCTACCAAACAAATTGTTAAAGAAGTTATTCGGGAATCAATTCCTTTTATCATTATTGGGGCTGCGATTACAATTTTTGGTTTGATTGATCAGTATACTTTCTTTGGTATTATGACGCATGTTACTAATTATTCGCGAACAGTACAAAATGAATTATGGGCATTATTTAGCTTTAACGCCAACAAATTAGTAATGATTATTATTTCTATTGCATCTGCTATGTCAATTACGGCCATTCCACTATTGTCTGAGGCATATACGCGAAATGATAAAAAAGCTTTGAGTGAACAAACCGCAGATACATTACAATTATTCTTTTTTGTGATGTTGCCATGTGCGTTAGGGATGGCTGCTGTTGCTCACCCCTTATACGTTATCTTTTATGGTTATGATCCAGTCGGCATTTACGTCTTACAATTTTCAGCTTATGAATCCATTTTTCTAGGGTTGTTTACAGTTGTTTCTGCTATTTTACAAGGTGTTTATCAAAATAAAAAAGCGATTATTTATTTTGTCGTTGGTATGGTCATTAAATTAATTGTCCAATACCCATTAGTTGCCTGGTTAGGCGCATTTGGTCCATTAGCTGCTACGGCAATCGGTATGGGTGTCAGTTCATGGTTAATGGTTCGATCATTACACAAAATGTTCCATTTAAATGTGAAATTGTTACAGACAAGATTAAACAAAATGATGCTTTATGCGTTAATGACATTTTTTGTTGCACTTATAGTGGTAAAAGTAATCTATTTAGTGTTACCAATAGATAGTCGAATGAGTGCCATTATTACCCTTATTATTGCTGCTGGTATGGGTGGGTATGTTTATATTTACTTCAGTTTAAAAACAAGATTGGCCGATAAAATATTAGGTGATCGTGTTGCTGGATTACGTCGTAAATTGAGAATTAAGTGAGGTTTAATCTGAAATGAGAATTGATAAATTTTTGACAGAAATGCAATTTGGTACAAGAAGTAATGTTCGAAAAATTATCAAACAAAAGCAAGTGATGATTGATGGCGAATTAACTACTAGTGCTAAAATTCAAGTTAACCCAACTAAATCAGTTATTCAGGTGAATGGTGATGTGATTCCTTATCAAAAGTACTATTATTATCTTCTGAATAAACCTGCTGGGGTGTTGACAGCAACTAAAGATAGAAAGCAAAAAACAGTGATGGATTTGTTTAATAGGGTTGATTATCGGGATGATTTATTTCCAGTTGGCCGATTAGATAAAGATACAACTGGATTATTGCTTATTACAAATGATGGTCAATTGGGTCATCGAATGTTATCACCAACGCATCATATTGAAAAGGTGTACTTTGCTAAAGTTGAGGGACATGTAACTGATGATGATGTTGCTAAATTTAAAACAGGTCTGTTGCTAAAAGATGATACGCAAACTAAACCTGCAAAATTGTATATTGAATCTTATAATCAGGATACTAATATATCTGAAGTTTTAATTACGATTACTGAGGGAAAATATCACCAGATTAAACGGATGTTTGGCGCTATTGGCATGAAAGTTATCAGACTTGAACGCAAGCAAATGGGTTCTTTAGAGTTAGAACCAACATTATCTTTAGGTCGTTATCGTGTTTTAACAGATGAAGAAATAGAATCAATTCAATAAAAAAATTGCTGACTAATCAAAGTCGGCAATTTTTTTATGCTTTAAATTCGTGTATAAATTCAGGTATTTTTTCAATTAAACGAGAAGGAAGTACTGGAAATTCTGAGTGAGCAATTTGTGATTCGATGTAGCTGTGTAAGTAAATTGCTGCCGCAATAGTTTCTGGCAGGGCAGCGATTAAGGAAATTAATCCAGCAATGAGGCCAGTTAATGAATTTGTGCTTGTTTGAGTCGTTTGTAATGAATCTACTTGGATTGTTCCGTCTTTTGAATATAACTCGATATACGTCTTTTTTAGAACGATTGTGGCATTAAGCTTTTCTTGAATGGCTTTTATCGTTTCTGGTGTTTGTTGTACTACTGGCATATCGGCAAAATCAGCCCATTCAGTTTCATCAGCGACCAGAATTAAATCTGTTTCTGGTAATGATTTATGCGATTCTTTGATAATTTTGAGTGCGGCACCACTAAGAATTAACGTTTGATTAATTGAAACGTTTGCCAGAACAACATCTAAAATATCGGAACTTCGTAAATCTGAACCTAGGCCGGGACCTGCAACAATAACTGCTGCTTTTGATAGTGTATTTGCAAGTTGAACTTTATCGAAGTAATTGACAAAGTCTGTTTCAGGTAAATTGGCATATAAAGCACCAAGATTTAATTTGTCGGTTGCAGTAGTGATTGGCATGCCACTACTATAAAAGGCCGCTTTCGCAGTCATAAAAACAGAACCGCCACCATTTTCGTTACCACCAACAATGACTATTTTTTGAATGTTATTTTGACTTAATTTTGGTTGGAAAATAGTTGTTATTACAGATTTGGTTATTTTTTCCATCTCAATCACTCCTTTATTGAATGATTAAAGTATACCAATATATTTGATAGAATGCGCTTTTGAATACCGATTATTAAAATTTTGTGATAAAATGGTTTTACTAATATTTAGGAGGAAGTCAAATGAGTATAGATTGGAAAGCAGAAGTTGAAAAGCGTCAAGATGCCTTATTGGAAGATTTATTTTCAATGTTAAAAATTGAAAGTGTTCGTGATGAATCAATTGCAACAACTGAAGCGCCTTTAGGTCCAGGGCCTAAAGCTGGATTGGATAAATTTTTGGAAATTGGAGCGCGTGATGGTTTTGAAACGTTGAATCTTGATGGGTTAGCCGGACATATCGAGTTTGGTGAAGGGGACGAGACGCTGGGGATTTTAGCTCATGTTGATGTTATGCCTGCTGGAAATGGCTGGGATACGGATCCGTTTTCACCAGTTGTAAAAGATGGCCGAATCTATGCTCGTGGTGCTTCAGATGATAAAGGACCAAGTATGGCTGCATACTATGGCTTAAAAATTATTCAGGAATTAGGATTGCCAGTTTCTAAAAAAGTTCGTTTTATTATTGGAACGGATGAAGAAAGTGGTTGGAGAGGGATGACACATTACCTTGAAAATATGCCTGAACCTGATTTTGGTTTTTCACCAGATGCTTTTTTCCCAATTATTAATGGTGAAAAAGGAAATATTACTTATTTCTTAAACTTTAAAGGATCAAATGGAGATAAGGACCAATTGCTTGAATTTGATGCGGGACTTCGTGAAAATATGGTTCCTCGTGATGCCAAAGCGGTTATTAAAACAGAAAATGGCTCTGAAATGGAAAAAGCGTTTAATAAATTCATTGATGCTAACATTGTCACTGGTGAAATGGCACGCAACAATGATATCGTAACCGTTTCGATGGTCGGTAAAGCAGCTCATGCGCAAGAACCTAAAAATGGCGAGAATGCTGGGACTTTCTTAGCTTTATTCTTAAATCAATTTAATTTTGGTGGGGATGCTGCGAACTACCTTCGTTTGGCTGCTGATTATTTGCACAAAGATTCACGTATGAATACCTTTAATATTGCTTTTACTGACGATATTATGGGTGATTTAACGATGAACTCTGGAATCTTTACATTTAAAGCTGATAAAGGCGGTCAAATTGCTTTGAACTTCCGATTCCCTAAGGGTATGACAGAAGTTGATATCAAGCGTGGTCTTGAAAATGTGACAAATGAAATGGATGTTGCGATTGAAGCTGGTCGCTTACAAGGCCCTCATTATGTCTCACCAGAAGATCCTTTGGTTAAGACGTTATTAGGTGTTTACACGAAACAAACTGGTGAAAAAGCTGAAGGCTTAGTTGTTGGTGGTGGGACTTATGGTCGTCTCTTAAAACGAGGTGTTGCCTTTGGGGCAATGTTCCCAGGTGTGCCTGATACGATGCATCAAGCAAATGAATTTATTCCATTGGATGATGTGTTAAAAGCTGCTGCGATATATGCAGAAGGAATATACGAACTGATCAAGTAAATTACGATTTGTTTGTTAAAATGGCGCGCTATGCAAGAGAGGCTGTGACATAAGTGGCCTTTGCAAAAAGAAAGCTACTTGAAAAACCGAGTTTGAAGTGAACCCCCAGTATTGGACCAAAATCCAATACTGGGGGTTATTTTTATGGTTAAATATTCTAAACAATTTAAAGTTCAAGTCGTTAAGGATTATCTTTCATCATCATTAGGATATAAACTAATTGCTCGTAAATACAATGTTAAAAGTCGTTCATTAGTGATTTCATGGGTTCAACGATATCGAGCCTTTGGCTCATCAGGATTAGATGCCTCGACATCTAAGAAAGTTTTTGGTGGCTCTTTTAAAGTAGATGCTTTAAAATGGATGAAAACGAACAGAGCTTCATATCCAGAAACTGCTCTACATTTCAACATCTCAAATGTAGGGACTATCTGGCAATGGCAACATATTTTTGAAGTTGAAGGTATCAACGCTCTGTATCGATCCAAAGGACGGTCAAAGATAATGACAGCTGATAAACAATCTAAAAATACAGATAAAAAGACTAGACTTGAACGCCTTGAAGAAGAGAATGAACTCCTTAAAATGGAGAATGACTATCTAAAAAAACTAAAAGCCTTAGTTCAATCACGAACAGACAAAAAGCACAAATAGTCACTGAATTAAGGCGTAAATACAAGCTTGTTAATCTATTAAAATTAATTGGCATAGCAAAAAGTTCGTATTTATATACGCTTAAACATAAGGAGCCTTACGGCTCCATCGACAACAAGAATATTGAAGAAACAATTAAATCTATCAAAAAGAGTCATCCAGCATATGGATATCGACGAGTTACTTGGAGAGTTAAAAAATCTTGGATTTACAATTAATCATAAAAAAGTTTATCGATTGATGTGCGACCTTAATTTATTATCAAGAGCCTTTAATAAGAAATCACGCAAATATAATTCATACAAAGGAACTGTTGGAACAGTTGCTAAAAATTTAGTAAGGCGCCGATTCTATACAGATCGCCCTTATCAAAAACTAACAACAGATGTTACAGAAGTTCGTTGGGGAAATAAAACAATTGAAGAACGTGCATACTTTACATGTATTTATGATTTATATTCAGGTGAAATATTAAGTTCTAATATTAGTAAGAGTCCAAGTATAAAGTTTACAACTAATGTTTTAAAAGAAGCGATTAAACAAATTCCAAACAAATTATCTTACCGAACGACTATTCACTCTGACCAAGGATTTCAATACCAAAATAAAAAATGGGTTCGTATTTTAAAAGAAAACAAGATATTTCAAAGTATGTCTCGCAAAGCCAATTGTTTAGATAACGCTGCGATGGAAAGTTTTTTCCATATTATGAAAGCTGAAGCATTCTATCAAAAAGAAACCGATACCTATGAAACGTTAGTTTCACAAATATCGATTTGGGTGAAAGATTATAATTTTTTAAGAATTAAAACAAAACTGGGTTATAAAAGTCCGGTTGAATACCGACTTTCTACAACTCAGAAAGTCGCATAAAGTTTCGTCCAATATTTGGGGTTCACTTCAGTTTGGTTTTTCAGGTAGCTTTCTTTTTTTATTTTTAGCTGAATTAGTCCTAATATATCTAATTTAAAAATATTTAAGGTATAATTACAAATTCACGCATTAAAAATTGGTTTCACATCAAATTTAGAGACTTATGTTACAACCTCTTATTATTTTAATATGGCCAGTGGGTTAGCTTATCTGATGGTTGAATGATAATTAATAAGAATATGCTGAGTTAGATAGTCCAGCGGTTATTGCAGCAATAAAAGCAGCTGCGAAAAAGAAATATAAAAGAATGCCAGCAATAAATAAGATGAATTTTACAAGTCCAGCAATATTCCATGTTTTTTGAACGGCCTTGAATGTTTCAACATCTTTATAATTACCTTTTTGCCAAGCCCATTCGTTTCCCTTGAAACCAACGATAAATATCCAAACAATATTAAAAATTGGGATAAGTGATAATAAAGGTAAGTATGTTTTATTTCCAATGCCCCAAACCCAGTTGAACATAAATGCTCCCCAGTTCCAACCTTTAATTTCCTGTGGTACAACGTTCCCATTTTCATCTAACATGATAAAAATCCCCTTAGGCAGCTTTTAACGTGGATCAGTCTATTACACGTTAGGTTATTTAATGTAAATTGTATAGTGAAAGAAATACCAGTATATATAGTTGTACTTGATTTTACTTTTGGAGTCCAATCATTTGTATTATTTTTAAATGCTTTGTTTTGTGATATATTAAAAAATTTTGAAACTAATAGGGTACTTCTTAAAAAGGTGAAGTCGTTTATGATTATGAGTCCTCATGTGCTAGGTTTTATACGTATTTAAAATAAAAAAATTCAACTCGCAGATAAGTGTGAGTTGAATCATTGTGTGGCTAGACCATTCGGCAACCACACAAAAGTGCTTCAAACGTTGATATGGCAATGATGCGGATGCGCCTGACAGGAATCGAACCTGCACTTGGAAACCCAAACAGCGATCTGAACGCTGCGCGTCTGCCAGTTCCGCCACAAGCGCATATAAGTTATTTGGAAAACTCGATGACAGTACCATAACCATGTAAAACTAAGAATCTAGGGGCGATTGTTACACGAACGGTTTGTGGTTCGAAATGAACGTTAATAATACCATCGCCACCTTTGTTAATGGCCCGTTCTGCTAATTCTGCACGAACTTTGTCGTACAATGAATCAAAATCATCTACACGGTCAATTTCGTCAGCTTCTAAAATGATTTTGGCTGTGGCATTGACAATTCCCTTAATTGCATACGAACGATTAACATCTCCGGTTGTTAAAAACATACAAATCACCCCTTGATTACTAGTTTAAAATAAAAGTGTCAGATTGACAAGAATTAAAAAAACTAGATCAAAGTTAGTCTCAACTAGGCTAGTTTTGTGGGTTACATGAAAATGCGGTAGTTACGTTTGTTAATTGAAATTAGTTCTTTGGCCTTGCTTTTTGAACTAAACTTAAGCAAGTTTTTAATTAATCGTTCAAGTTTTACGTCATCTTTAGAAACTTTTTCAAAAATATCATTGTCAACTTTTATTGTTAGATCTTCCTTTTTACTTGGAACCTTAAATGTTTTAGAAGTTTCATCACTTGTGATGAGGTTTTTCTCAAGATCTGCTAATAAATTTTTGCTCATATGTTTTATTCCTCCAGTTTCTTACTATTAATCATAACACCTAGATGGTTAAAATCATAGGTGTTATGAACGAAGATAAACAAATGTTAGCAAACAGTAATATTTTAAAATTTATAATCATGTTAATTTAAAGCGTTAATTTTGAAAGAATGGCTGGAATATCGAGATTATTATTATTTTTTAAAATGAGTGGTTGTTGGTCGATAAAATTAAATTTTTCCAACAATTTTTGATTAACGATTTCTTGTTCATATTTTAATGTTTGGACATTTGTAAATTGCTCAGACTTGAAGGATTTGAACAATGCCTTTAGCAAATGTGTTGCAATTCCTTGGCCTTCAGCACTTTTTGAAACGAGGAATAGGCCAATCCAAATCGTTTGAACTTGTGGATAATCAGTTAAAAAATCAATCATGGCAATTAACTTATCCTCTTTAAAAAAGCCGAGAGACCATTTTTGATCACTTTTAACAGATAGAGGTAGCGCTGTTAAATCAGATTTTATTTCAGTGGTCGTTAAGGCGTTCTTTCCTTGCAGTTGTAAATAAGTGGCTTGACTTTCCTCAAGTGCTAACAGTTGAGGGGTATCTTTTTCGGTTAATTCGCGAACAGAGTAAGGGGCACTAAAAATAGTAATTCTTTTTAATAACATGATGAAAACCTTCTTTATTTCAAATTTTGTAGGTAAAACGTTAACATCTAATACAATTTTAATGATATACTAGACGTATAAATAAAAGATATGGGGTGGCAAATATGGAACAAGAATATAAAAATATTTTAGTCCCAGTTGATGGATCAGATTCAGCTGAAAAAGCGTTAGCTCGTGCTGTAGAAAGTGCCAAAGCAAACCACGCGCATTTAGATATTTTAAACGTTATTGATACACGTCAATTTTCTGTAAGTTTTTCAGGGATGATGGATGGTGGCGGTTCAATCGTCTACCAAACTTTTGAAGATACAGAAAAATATATGAATGAATTAAAAGAGAATATTGTAAAAGCTGGGTTCAGCGATGTTGATATCCATGTTCGTTTCGGTAGCCCTAAAACAGTTATTGCTAAAGACTTCATTGAAGATCATCATTCAGATTTGATTATTATGGGTCAATCTGGTTTGAAGGCAGTGGAGAGAATGTTGATGGGTGCTGTTACAGATTATGTTACCCGTTTAGCACCTTGTGATGTCTTAGTTGTTAAATAATGAATGGGGTTGCGTAATTTAGCAACCCTTTTATTATTTTATGAGTTAATTCAGTATAAAGCAAAGAACCATTAAAAAGTAGTTATATCAATTAAAAGAGAGAAGGGTTGCTCGTGGAAGCAGTTTTATATTTAATTATGGCAATATTGATTATTTATAATATCAGATTATCGTTGCAATTAACTAAAGTACGTCAGGCTAATATTAGAACTGTGGATTCATTGGGTCCCGAAGAAACTAAAATATTGGCGGATTATGCAATTGAGAAACGAAGATGGCAAATTTTGGGTAATGTGCTGTTTTTTATGGCACTTGTGTGCGCATTCGTTGGAACGACTATTGAGACGAGTTTCTTCGTTACATTGTATGTTGTGACGATGATTGCGGTGAACCGGTCGAGAATTAGGGTCAATAAATTGTTGTTATTGGACAATTAATAATTAACAAATGGTAAAGGTTTCCGCCAATCATCGGTGTTTTTAAGTGATTTATGCTATTCTAGAATGAATAAGAAAATTTTCCGGAGGGTTATTGTGAAACGATTTAAAGATTATTCAATATCCTTGCTGAAAGGGTTAGCTTCTTTAATAATTCTTTTAGCGATAGGAAAGTTACTCATTCCGTCTGATTGGCAGTCACTAAGTAATTATTATCTAATATTAAATTTTTTAACGTTTTATCCATATAACCTTGAGTTAGACGGATTAAATAAAAAGGTTATTCAGAAATTTAAAAAAGATGAAGCAGCAGAGCCAAAATCTAGACAAGAAATGAATACACGCAAGATATCAACTGAAAACGTGACTCGATTATTGATTCATGTTGTTCAATTTGCGGGATTGATTTTAATTGCACCTGGTCAATTCATGTATTATTATTTGATCAAAAATTAAAAGTTTATAAATATTCCAATCGTTAATTAACTAACGATTGGAATATTTTTTTATGAAATGATTTGACAAAAGAATAAAAAACCCATATAGTCATATATTGTTAACGAGGTTAACTATTACCAAATTAGTTAATGCCATTAACGAATAAAGAGAGGGTGGATAATTTTGTTCAAAGAATTGATGTCAAATAACAAGAAGGTCATTGCATATATTGCAATCGCATGTTTAATTCCAAGCTTAATTGCATATGGAATGTACAAATTAGTTTCAAATAAGCAACAAATGGATACAGGTAATTTAAAAGTAGCTATTATAAATAACGATAAAGAAGCGTCGTTCAATGGGGAAGAAATAAATGTTGGTAAGGAAGTTACTAAAATCCTTAAGACAAATAAGCAGGCTAATTGGAAATTTGTCAGCGCAAAAACGGCAAAGAAACATTTAGATTCAGGTGATTATACAATGTCAGTAACGTTGCCAAGCAATTTTTCAAAAAATGCAACGACTGCACTAGATAAGACGCCGAAAGTAAGTTTGTTAAAGACAAAACAATCGGATACAAATAATTATGTTTCTCAATTAATTACAAAACAAGTTGCAGAACAATTGAAATCACAAGTTTTAACGAATATTCAAAAAGCATATGATTCTGCCTTACTGAGCTCTGTTAAACAATTAGGGTCAGGGGTTAAAGAAGCCTCAACGGGTGTAAAAACCTTGAATAAAGGGACCATTAAGTTAAAAAATGGTAGTAAAGAAGTAACTAGAAACTTAGATACATTAGCAACAAGTATGGTAACTTTCGATAAAGGGAATCAAACGTTAAAAACGGGATTGAACACGTATACTAATGGTGTAGATACATTAGCAAGTGGGGTAAAAACTTATACTAACGGTGTAGGGACGTTGGCAAGTGGCGTCAAGACGTATACTAACGGTGTAGGGACGTTGGCAAGTGGGGTAAACACGTATACTAATGGTGTAGGGACGTTAGCAAGTGGCGTTAACACTTATACAAGTGGCGTCAAGACGTATACTAACGGTGTCAATACTTTAGTTGATGGTGACAAGCAATTATCAACAGGAATCAATACGCTTGTTGCTAGTGCACCAACATTAGCGAATGGGGTAACGCAGTATGTTGCGGGGAATAAAGCATTAGATGCGGGCCTTTCTACCTTACAAAGTGGTGGTTCGACATTGGCAGGTGGTGTTGGAAAATTGGCTACTGGGGCAAACACGTTGAATTCTAATTCAGCTGATTTAAATGCTGGTGTTCAAACATTGGCTGCAGGCATGTCAGGTAGTCAGTCACTACCAATGGCAGTTGCAGGGTTAACTGCTTACTCAACTGGTATTAAAACGGGTGTCACGCAAATTCAAACGAAACTAAAATCTCGTAGTGATATTATTGAACACATACCAGAAATCATTAAACAAATAAAAGAAACGAAAAATGGGTCACAAGAATTAAAAAATGAACTTGCTGAAATTCAAGAATCAGTCACAACATTGCAAGCATTACCTGCATTAGTGACACAATTGTTGGCAGCGGGCGACAAACTAACGACTGTCCAAGCTCAAATGGATAAAATTAATGCAAGTACAACAGGTAAAATGGGTGCTATGTTAATTTATAATAGTATGTCAGCAGGTTCTAATAAGAAAGTTCAGACGCTGATTACTAATTCAAAAACAATGAGTCAAGAAGAAAAAGATATCGTATTAAAACAAGTAACAACAACAGATACCGACATTGCAAAAGTGGGTACAAATGCAAACGGAATAAAAGATAATTTATTAACAACGAAAGCGATGCTAGAAGAAACAATGGGTGATATGAATTCACTCATGACCCAATTTAAATCAACAATGGGTGATGTAGATCTTGCTGCTATGTTAAAGAAATTTGATACAATTACAACACAAGCAAATGCATTGTTGAGTGGTACGGATGCATTAACAGGTGATTCAATGATTGGTCTCTTAAGTGATACAAAAGATTTAAGTGATCAAATTGATACATTAGTGACAGCATCAAATTCTAATGAACAAGTTGCTAAAAAATTAAATGCCAGTGTTAATGGCTCAAGTGTTGATGTAACAAATGAAAAAACGATTAGTGATACGATTAATCAATCAACTATGACAAATAGTGTTGGGAAGTTGTCTGCGGGTATTTTAAGTTATACAGCAGGAACATCACAAGTAACGGATGGGATTAATCAATTAAATAGTAATGTTCCAACTTTAACAACTGGTGTATCTGACCTAAAAGCGGGATCACAAAAACTTGTGACAGCTGGTGGTCAACTTGAATCAGGGACACAAACATTAGTAGCAGGAGGAACTCAATTAAAAGCGGGGTCTGATAAACTTGTTAGTGGTGGGTCACAATTAACGGCGGCTAGTCCACAATTAGCAACAGGTGGGGCGCAATTAGTAGCAGGTGGGTCACAATTAACGGCAGCTAGTCCACAACTAGTAGCAGGTGGGTCACAATTAACGGCAGCTAGTCCACAATTAGTAGCAGGTGGGTCAAAACTAACGGCAGCTAGTCCACAATTAGTAGCAGGTGGGTCACAATTAACGGCAGCTAGCTCACAATTAACAGATGGAGAGACGCAATTGGCATCCGCTAGTCCACAATTAGCTGATGGCTCAAGACAATTAGCTGATGGTTCAAAACAAGTGACAACTGGATTGGGTACAGCAAATGATGGTGTAACGTTATTAAATACTAAGTTAGCTGATGGTGCATCACAAGTTGGAGATATTAATTCATCACCTAAAAATGTTGCACAATTTGTTGAACCTGTTAAAACTGAATCTGAGAGTAATAATCTTGCAAAAACATTGAAAAATACGCTTGCCCCATTAGTGATTGTCTTATCATTATTTGTTGGTGCAATTGTGACACAATTGATTTTATTCAGATACCGTAAGAAAAATGAATTATCACAAAATTGGTTACAAAATCTTTTCTTAATGTTATTTATTTCAGCCATTCAAACGGCAGGCGTTCTCTTATTAACAGTGTTCTTTAATGTGACAATAGAACATTCAATTAGTTTCGTGATCTTTACGTTCCTTTCAGGAGTCATCTTTACACTCTTATGTGTAGTGATTGATGAATTGCTTGGAACAATGGGAATTCTCTTGTCATTAGCACTATTATTAGTTCAATTAGTGATTACAGGACAAGTTATTCCAAATACAATGTTATCAAATACTTATCAAGTTTTTGCAGCATTTTTACCAGTTACTCATGTGTTAAATGGCTTTACTTACGCAATTAATAGTCAAGGTTCAGGGATGATTGGACCGGTACTTGCTTTACTTGCTACAGTAGCGGTATTAGGTGCAATTTGGGCCTTCTTAAATCGTAAGCAATTAACACTACAATCTGAAAATACGGCTGATTAAATATAGTAATTAACTGTGTTGTATGCTAACTTTAACTATACGCATAATGATGCAAGGGAGAAATAGCATGACAACAAGTAATTTAATGGAAGACTATATTAGCATGTATTTAGGAACATTTAAGTATGTAGAAGGTTTTATTTCACAACCCACTGGTGAGTATAATTTATCTTTTGAACAATTTTTAATTTTAAAAGATATTCATAATGCTGAAAATATTAGCATGGTGGATATTGCTAAAAAGAGAAATGTTTCAAGAAGTGCAATTGCACGTCAATTAAACGTTTTAAAACAATTGAAATATATTTACCAAGAACAAGATACAATTGATCGAAGACGAATTAATCTGCGATTATCTGATCAAGGTGCAAAAGTGGAGCACGTTGTGACCGAATCAATTAAACAGCGTTTTGATACTTGGGTGGATGTTTTAGGTGAAACTAAAGTCGTTGAATTGCTTAGTTTAATGAAAGAATTTGGTAATAAAATAATGGTAAACGGAAAATAATTTTCTGTTTACCATTTTTTTGTTTAAAAGTATTGTATGCGTTTTCTAAAAGAGGTATGCTAACACAATATATTACTAGAAAATAAAATCATTTTTGATTGCGTTTTTTGGGGATTAAAGTAATATGAAGAGTATAGAGTTAATTATTAAAATTGAAATCATAACTGGAGGAAGAATATGTCAAAAATTATTGCAATTAACGCAGGTAGTTCAAGTTTAAAGTTTCAATTATTTAGTATGCCGGAAGAAATCGTCATCGCTAAGGGATTGATTGAAAGAATTGGTCTTAAAGATTCAATTTTGACGATTAAATATGATAATGGTAAAAAGTATGAAGATGTCTTGGATATTGACAATCATTCAGTAGGGGTACAACTATTACTTAAACTTCTCCTTAAATTAGATATTATTGCTGATTTCAGTGAAATTTCAGGTGTGGGACATCGTGTTGTTGCTGGTGGTGAGTACTTTAAGAAATCAACATTAGTGAACGCTGATACAATTGCCAAAATTGATGAATTATCTGAATTAGCCCCATTACATAATCCAGCTAACCTTTTGGGTATTCAAGCTTTTGAAGAAATTTTACCAGAAGCCACAAGTGTTGCTGTATTTGATACAGCTTTCCATCAAACAATGCCAGAAGAAAGTTACTTGTACAGTGTGCCTTATGAATGGTATGAAAAATATGGCGCAAGACGCTACGGTGCTCATGGGACAAGTGTTCGTTATGTCGTCTCAGAAGCTGAAAAATTATTTGATAAAGATCCTAAAGAATTAAAATTAATTACACTTCACTTAGGTGCTGGGGCATCAATTACAGCTACTGTTGGTGGTAAATCAATTGACACATCAATGGGCTTCACACCGCTTGCTGGAATTACAATGGCCACGCGATCAGGTGACGTGGATGTGTCGTTGATTGCTTACATGATGAAACAATTAAAAATCACAGATATTGATGAAATGATTAATATCTTGAATCGTGAATCTGGATTAGTTGGTATTTCAGGCATTTCTCCTGATATGAGAGATGTTAAAGCGCAATTAGGTAAAAATCCTCGTGCTGATTTAGCAGTTAAAATTTATGCGCATAATATTGTTAAATATATTGGTCAATACATTGCAGAAATGCAAGGTGTCGATGGTATTATTTTCACAGCTGGACTTGGTGAAAATGATCGTGTTATTCGTCGCCGTGTTGTTGAACATTTAGCCTATCTAGGTATTGGATTTGATGCTGAAAATAATGAAAAAATGGGCGAACAAGTCATGCTTAGCACACCAGAATCTGCTGTTAAGGTCATTGTTGTCCCAACAGATGAAGAATTGGTTATCGCACGTGATGTGCAATCATTAATGTAAGAATAAGCCTTTAGAATAGTGTTCTGAGATGAAGAAGATGTCGTGTTACGATGTCTTTTTTATTTTGTAACAAAACGGTAATATTTAAAGGGTTAACAAGTTATTAAAAAAGTGTTAAATTAAACATTATAAATTATTAATACTGACAACAAATTGTTGTCATCATTCGGAGGCGTAACATAATGAGTAGTTGTAAACTTGATATTATGAGTGAGTATCAAGCAGCGATGCAAAAACTTGCTGATCTTAGAAGTAACATTGGAAATAGACAACAATCATCAATTCGAGATAGTTTTTTTAAAGAAGAAAAATCGCTTGAAATGGAATGTTCTGAACTAAACATTTTATTAGAAGCAATTGATGTTGCGGAAGATTAATTTTACTTTTTGGAAAATAAAAGTAGTGAAAAACGATTAAATTCAGAAATGAATTTAATCGTTTTTTTTGTTCTTATTTAAAGTAATTAATTTATAGATACCTAAGAATGACAATATGAGTAAAATGATACCCACAACTGTGGCGAAAATATCGACTGTGGCAGCCACCTGTGCCCAAGCGTTCCCGGCAAATGCACCAAGATAAATTAAAACAGTATTCCAAATGAATGTACCTAAAAAAGTTAGGGGAATAAAGTAGCGTAATTTACATTTTGTAATACCAGCGGGGATTGAGATTAGACTTCGAACAATTGGGACAAAGCGGCCTAAGAAAATGGCACGATTTTCATATTTTATAAAAAATTCAGTAGCTTTTGCGATATGGGTGGGTTTTAAACCAAGCCATGATCCGTATTTACTGGCAAAAAATTGATTTAAGCGGTCAGTACTTAAAAAGCGGCCAATTGAATACAAAATTAAAGCGCCAATAGTGGCACCAATGGTAGCAGATAAAATTAATCCAATCGGTTCGAGATTACTGGATAGTGTCATAAATCCAGCGAACGTTAAAATGATTTCAGAAGGAATCGGTGGGAAAATGTTTTCGATTGCGATAAGTAACGCAACACCTAGATAGCCATGTTGGCTGATTAAGTCAATAATGGTTTCTTGCATTTGGGCACCCCTTTTATTTGATAGATTAAGCATATCATGTTGTTAGGAAACAAAGTAAATAAAAAGATTAACTTAATAAAAAGTAAATAGTTTTCGTATTCAGAGTTTAATTTGGTACAATTAAAATAAGAAATAAGACGGCTTAGGGTGATAAAATGAAAATTGAGGAATTACACAAAGTAGAGTTAGATTTAATTCAGGAAATTATTACAATTTGTCAAAAAAACGACATCAAGTATTTTATGATTGGTGGTAGTTTATTAGGAGCGGTCAGACATCAGGGATTTATTCCATGGGATGATGATGTTGATATCGGTATGGTAAGAGAGGACTATGATCGATTCTTACAAGTGGCACCCGAGGCACTTAGCCAGCCTTATTATTTTCTTCAAACGGATCAAAGTGATCAAAAATATGCGTTTGGTTATGCCAAGTTACTGGATGAATCTATTTATATTGAAGAGAAAAGAAATATTAACGATGCTAGAAAAGGTGTTTTTGTGGATATATTTCCTTTTGATAAGGTTCCAACGGGGAATGTTGAACGTTCAATCCAACAGTCACGATACAAATATCTGAATGCTCGAATTATTTTATTGAGTAATTATCGGTTATTGGATACTGAAATTAACGCAAAAATCAGAAAATTACAACCAGACCAAAGTCTCAAAATAAAAGAATATAAAGAAAAAAGAGAAGAACTTGTTAGAACCTATAATCAAGATAGAACACTTATGGAATATAAGAATTTGGCTTCACAATATTCATATGAAAAGGAATTATTATCAGAAAAGGAATTGGCGTCTGTTATTTCAGTTCCTTTTGAAAACCTTACGGTAACTATTTTGAGTGCATACGATGCAATTTTGAGCCGTTTGTACGGCGATTATTTACAACTACCGCCTGAAAGTAAGCAAATTGAAAAGCATATTGAGAAAGTGACTATTTTAGATCGAAATCAGTTTGTTTTTGATAACGGAATTGATTGATTTTATAGTGCAAATGAGATACGTTTAAAGATAACGAATGGAGGGGCTTTCAAATGGATGAAAAATCAATTATTGATGAGCGGTTAATTGACCGGAAATTTACAATTGATAGCCAAAATAATCAAGGTACGGTTGTATTCTTTGGCATCTATTATCACTATTTCAGTGATGAAACTTTGAAAATTGGCGATACAGTTCAGATTATTAAAACGCACGTTGAGGGATTGGATGTAAAAAAAATATAAGGGTGGTTAAATTATTATGTTAGGACTTTTAGTTGTTATTATTATCGTTGCTGTACTATTGGTGGTTATTTTACCGGCTACAATCAGAATTATCAGGCAACCGCATCAAGGTGTGGTTATTACTTTAGGAAAATATGAAACAACATTGGCTCCAGGATTACATTTCATTAAACCATTTATTTCTTCAGTAATTCGAGTAAGTACAGCACAACAGCCTTTAGATCTTGATAAACAAGTTGTGATAACAAAAGATAATGCTGAAATTGAAGTGAAGATTTCATTAAAGTATCACGTAACTGATATCCAAGACTTCGTGTTTAAAAATGAAGATTCAGTGCGTAGTATGATTCAAGATACGCGTGCATCATTACGTGGCATTATTGGTAATAAAATGTTGGATGAGGTTTTGAATGGGACACAAGAAATTAATCGTGGTTTATTTGGCGAAATTTCTAATGTAACTGCTGGATATGGATTGAATGTTGATCGAATTAATATTGATACAGTTAAGCCATCAGTTGAAATTCAAGATTCAATGAATAAACTTTTGAAAGCTGCTAGAAATCGTGATGCAACTGTTGCAGAAGCTGAAGGTTATAGTAAGTCAGTTGCATTGAAAAATAAAGCGGATAATGATGCATGGGTTAATTCAGCTCAAGCTAAAGCTGAGGCGGTTAAAAAGACAGCTGATGCCGAAGCTTACCGAATCGATGCAGTGAACCTTTCATTAACTAAAGTTGACGATGGTTATTTTGTCAGTCAAAATATTGAGGCTTTCAAAGAACTTGCAAAGAGTGAGGCAAATACAGTTGTTATGCCTAGCAATGCAATTGACGGGTTGGGACAAATTCCAGCAATCAGTACTTTATTAAAACAAAAAGCTAAATAAAACTTTCAAGAGGTTATTCCTTGAAAGTTTTTTTACTAGGAATGAGCGTGTTTAAGTTGAAAATTATGATTGATGGGGATGCTTCTCCAGTTAAAAATGAGGTTATCTCTGAAGCTGAGCATAGAAAGTTAAGTGTTCTATTAATTACAAGTACACCACATTTTTCAACTAAAGAATATCCTGAAAATGTGTCAGTCAGTTATGTTGATCAAGGACCAGATGCGGCAGATTATCGAATTGTAAAATTGGCTGAAAAATCCGATATTGTTATTACACAGGACTATGGGCTAGCCTCACTTTTATTGCCAAAAGGTGTGATTGTGATGCATCATAGAGGTTTTGAATACACAAATTATAATATTGATGGTTTATTAGAATCGAGATACATGAGTGCTATGGCAAGGAAATCAGGCCAACGGACGAAGGGGCCAAGTGCCTTTTCAAATCAAGATAGAGCTAATTTTAAGGAAAAATTTAACCTATTATTGAATGAAAAAGGCTATTAAATAAAATATAAAGAAAAGAAGGGTCTCATTTGCGATCGTTAACGTCAGGTAATCCAGCAAAATTAATTTTTATGTTCACCATTCCGTTATTGGTTGGTAATTTATTTCAACAATTATATAGTATTTCTGATACGTTAATTGTTGGACAAACGTTAGGCGTAGATGCACTAGCCGCAGTTGGTTCAACCGGAAGTATCCAATTTTTAATTATTGGATTTGCACAAGGATTGACTGCAGGGTTATCCATCATTACGGCACAACGTTTTGGTGCAAAAGATTATCGTGGTGTGAGAAAGAGTTTCGCAGTGGGGCTTATGATCAGCTTAGTTGCGACGATAATTTTAACAGCCGTTAGTTTATTTTTTGTAAAAGATATTTTAACGCTCATGAAGACGCCAACAGAAATATTTGGGGATGCACAAACTTTTATTAGTATCATCTTTGGCGGTATCTTTGCTTCAATGGCGTTTAATATTTTATCTAATATTATTCGGGCCTTGGGTGACAGTCGCACGCCGTTGTACTTTTTAATTTTTGCCAGCATTATTAATGTTGGGTTAGAATTATTGTTCATTTTAGTCTTTCATTGGGGAGTTGCGGGGGCTGGTTTTGCAACCATTATTGCACAATCATGTTCTGTCGTATTCTGTCTCGTTTATATTTATCGAAAGATTCCCGTTTTACATATTGGGCGACATCATTTTAAAGGCATTACAAAGAAGGATATTAACCAACATCTTTATGTAGCATTGCCAATGGCCTTTCAAGCCTCAATTATTGCGATTGGTGCCATTATGCTACAATCTGCTTTAAATGGGCTAGGAACGACTGCAGTTGCCAGTACGACTGCAGCATCGAAGATTGATCAGTTATCGACGCAACCAATGATGTCATTTGGAATTGGAATGGCAACTTTTACTGCTCAAAATTATGGCGCAAAAAAATATAGTCGCGTTTTAGACGGGGTTAAAAAATGTTTGTTGATGTCAGGGTCATTTAGTATCGTGGCAAGTTTGTTAGTCATTCTGTTTGGACAGCAGTTGGTAACGTTGTTTGTTGGAAATAATGCGCCCAAAGTAGTGGCACTCTCACAAGTTTATTTTAATATTAATGGGTCATTTTACCTCTTATTATCAGTATTATTTGTGATTAGATATACGTTACAGGGGTTGGGACAAAGTATTGTGCCCACAGTTGCCGGAGTTGTTGAATTGTTAATGAGGTCATTTGCGGCTATCTTTTTAGCTGGTGCATTTGGTTATGCAGGAGCTTGTTTTGCAAATCCATTAGCTTGGGGTGGCTCATGTGTTGTTTTAATTTATTCATATGTGAAAGCAGTTAAAAATTTAAAACGATTAGATTCTGAACAAAAGGCAGAAAATAAATTTGTCTAACTAGTTATGACAACAGTGAGGAAATATGCTATACTAATTAACGTTCTGCGGGCGTAGTTTAGTGGTAAAATTCCAGCTTCCCAAGCTGATGTCGCGAGTTCGATTCTCGTCGCCCGCTTAAAAAGTAGTTATAATAAATTATTTTAAATCCAAGATTGTGTATCTTGGATTTTTTTTGTGCAAAATTTTAACTTTTAAATCGTTTTTAATGAATTAAAATGATTGCAATTGTGTGTTATTTTTGCTAACTTTAGTAACTGATATTAGTTCTTTTTTTTCAGTGAAAAGAACTTTAAAGTGCACAGAATTAAGGGGGAAGAAATTGGATATTTTACTAAAACATGCAAAAAAATATCGTATGGATATTTTTTGGGCAGTTGTTATGGTCGTAATTATGGCTATTTCAACATTATGGCAGCCTAAGTTGTTACAAAAAGTAATCGACGCTATCTTGAAAGATCAAGGTGATAAGATTACAACACTTGGGTTATATTTAATCGGTGTTGCTGTTGTTGGACTATTGGCTGGGGTCGTGAACACGATTTTGTCAGCTAAAGTCGCGCAATCAATGAGTGCAGATATTCGTGAAACAGCTTTTAGAAAGATTCAAACCTTTTCTTTTAGCAATATCGAACGATTCCAAGCAGGGAATATTGTTGTTCGTTTAACGAATGATATTACACAAATTCAAACGTTAATTATGACCATTCTTCAGTCATTAATTCGAGTACCTATCTTATTTATTGGTGCTTTTATTTTAGCGATGAATACCATTGCTGATTTATGGTGGGTTATTGTTATTTTAATTGTATGTGTCTTAGGTATCTCAATGTTGACTTTTGGTCGTATGGGACGCCATTTTGGGATGATGCAAGGGTTAATTGATCGTGTGAATGAACTGGCTAAAGAAAATTTAATGGGCGTACGTGTTGTTAAATCCTTTAACCAAGAAAAAAATGAAGAAAAACGGTTTGATAAAGTTTCTGATGATTTAAATGCACAAAACATTTACGTAGGAACGTTATTTTCTGTTTTGATTCCTGCATTTACATTAATTGGGAATATGGCCGTTGTAGCTGCCATTTATTTTGTTGGTGATCTGGCTAAAACGGATCCAAGTACGGTTACAGCAATTACGTCGTTTGTTAATTACTTAATGCAAATCATGTTCGCTATTATTATTGGTGGAATGATGATGACATTTAGCGCTCGTGCAATGGTATCAATCAAGCGATTACGTGAAATTTTGGATGAAGAACCAGATATTTATTATCCAGATGTTCCAGAAGAAGCGTTAACAGGTTCTGTTAGTTTTGAAGATGTCTCATTTTCATATGAGGGTGATGATAAACCAACACTTAAACACGTTAGTTTTAATGTTAAACCTGGAGAAATGATTGGGATTGTTGGGGCAACTGGGTCAGGTAAATCAACATTAGCTCAAATGATTCCACGTTTATTTGATCCACAAGAAGGAACGGTTAAAGTTGGTGGCGAAAACCTGAAAGAAATCAACGAAAAATCACTTCGTAAAACAGTTGCATTTGTGCTACAAAAGGCTATTTTATTCTCAGGGACGATTGCAGATAATTTACGTCAAGGCAAAGAAAATGCAGACGAAAAGGATATGGATATTGCCAGTCAAATTGCACAAGCATCTGAATTTATTAATCGGTTGCCAGCACGCTATGATGCAGAAGTTGAAGAACGTTCAGCAAACTTCTCAGGTGGTCAAAAACAACGCTTGTCAATCACACGTGGGGTTATTGGTAAACCTAAAATATTAATTTTGGATGATTCCACGTCAGCACTTGATGCACAATCTGAAAAATTAGTTCAAAAAGCGTTAAATAATGAATTAAAAGAGACAACAACATTTGTGATTGCCGAAAAAATTTCATCTGTGATTAATGCTGATCGCATTTTTGTGATGGATGATGGTAAATTAGTTGGCGAAGGCTCACATAAAGAACTTGTTAAAAACAGTCAGATTTATCAAGAAATTTATAATACTCAAAAAGGAAAGGAGACTGTCTAATGAAAGATATGAATAGATCTATG
This sequence comes from Dellaglioa sp. BT-FLS60, assembly GCF_054941065.1. Taxonomy (NCBI): domain Bacteria; kingdom Bacillati; phylum Bacillota; class Bacilli; order Lactobacillales; family Lactobacillaceae; genus Dellaglioa; species Dellaglioa sp. BT-FLS60. Next base: position 174,076 of record NZ_JBSOLI010000031.1, on the reverse strand, counting down.
GCATTCTTCTTCCACTACTTGAAACGTTATAAATTAGGCTTTACAGTCATGACTATAGCGATTATTGCATCAACCTATTTCCAAGTTAAAGCACCTGTATATATGGGAAAAGCAATTACGGCTTTGGCTAATTATGTGATTGGTTTAACAAAAGGAGTGAGTGATAAAGGAAACTTTGTTAACTCACTGTGGATGTTATTTTTATTCTACATTTTCTCAATTGTTGCAATGTTCTTTTCAAATATTATTGTGACATTTATTACGGGTAATTCAACAAACAGAATGAGAAAAGGATTATTTGGAAAATTACAAAAAATGACTATTCGTTTCTTTGATTCACATAAAGATGGTGATATTTTAAGTCGTTTTACAAGTGATTTAGATAATATTTCAAATGCAATGAACCAAGCTTTGGGACAAATTATGAGTAATATTGCTTTGATGATTGGGATTATTATTATGATGTTCCAACAAAATGTTGAGCTTGCTTGGGTAACCATTGCATCAACTCCTGTTGCATTAATTCTTGCTGTTATCTTAATTTCTAAAACGCGTAAGTATGTTGATATTCAACAAAAAGAAGTTGGTAAGTTAAATGGCTACATTAATGAAAAAATTAGTGGTCAGAAAATTGTGATTACTAATGGTCTTCAAAAAGACGCCATCGATGGTTTCTTGCCATATAATGAAAGTGTTCGTAAAGCAACTTTCAAAGGGCAAGTTTACTCAGGGATGCTTTTCCCAGTAATGAATGGTCTTTCATTGGTTAATACAGCTATCGTTATTTTCTTTGGTAGTTGGTTAGCCTTGAATGGTGATATGGGTCGTACAACGGCTTTAGGACTTGTGGTGGTGTTTATTCAATATTCACAACAATTCTATCAACCAATTTCACAAATTTCTTCATTGTACAGTATGTTCCAGCTTGCTATAACAGGTGCTGGTCGTTTGAACGAAATGTTTGACGAACCCAATGAAGTTAATTCAATGGACAAAAAAGAATTAACAGGTTTAACGAGTGGTGTTAAATTGAAAAATGTTGATTTTGGCTATAATCCTGGTAAAGAAATTTTACATGATATTTCAATTAATGTTGATAAGGGTGAAATGGTTGCATTAGTTGGGCCAACTGGTTCGGGTAAGACGACAATCATGAACTTGTTGAATCGATTCTATGATGTTACAGGTGGTTCAGTTGAATTTGATGGTGTGAATGTAAAAGATCTTGAGCTTCAGAGTCTACGTAATCATGTGGGGATTGTTCTTCAAGAAAGTGTTCTGTTCTCAGGAACAATTCGGGATAACATTGTTTTTGGTAAACCTGAGGCATCAGATGAAGATATGATTTCTGCCGCTAAACAAGCTAATATTCATGATTTTATTATGAGTCAAGAAAAGGGTTATGATACGACAGTGTCAGATGAAAATTCAGTTTTCTCAACGGGTCAAAAACAATTGATTAGTATTGCAAGAACAATCTTAACGAATCCAACACTTTTAATTTTAGATGAAGCAACGTCTAACGTTGATACGGTAACCGAAGCTAAAATTCAAAAAGCGATGGATACAGTTATTCAAGGACGTACTAGTTTTGTTATTGCTCATCGCTTAAAAACAATTTTAGATGCTGATAAAATTGTTGTCTTAAAAGATGGAAAAGTGATTGAACAAGGTAATCATCAAGAGTTATTAGATCAAAAAGGGTTTTATTCTGAATTGTATAATAACCAATTTGTGTTTGAATAAGCAGTAATAAAGGAATTTAAAAAATTAAACATCCAACCTGAATTCATTTTTTGAATTTAGGTTGGATGTTTTTTATTTGTAAATATGATATAAAATTACATAATTAAATACTTAATAGTAAATTTTGTTGTAATTTTATATCGTTTAAGTTATGATGTATTTATCGATGGTAGCGTTTTCTTTTTCGTTAGGATGGAGGATTAATACAGATGCTAGGTTTTTCAATTTATTTGGGTGATGGGATTAATCATGAGACTAAACAGTATATTAAGGTGATGCACGATGCAGGATTTGAGGGGGTTTTTACGTCGTTACATATTCCTGAAGAAGATAGTGGGACAATAATTAAAGCGTTAAAAATTTTAGGACAGTTATGTCTTAAAAGCAATTTTACGTTAATGGTTGATATTTCAGAGAAAAGTTTGAACTTATTAGATTTTGATTTAAAAGAGACAGGGGTTACTGGATTAAGAATTGACGATGGCGTCAGTATGGAAAAAGTGGCTGCGTTGTCAACTGATATTGAAATTGGATTAAACGCTAGTACAATTTCAGATTTGGATATTCAGCAATTAACGGATAATCACGCAAATTTTAAAAATATTGAAGCGTGGCATAATTATTATCCTCGACCAAATACAGGATTGGATGAAAACTGGTTAAAAAATAAGAACAGTTGGTTAAAGCAATCAGGATTTAGGACGATGGCTTTTGTACCAGGTAACGAATCGTTTAGAGGTCCAATTGGCAAGGGATTGCCAACGTTGGAAAAACATCGCCATTATCATGTTTTGGCAGCGATGATAGATTTAATTCAAAATAATCATACAGATAGTGTTTATATTGGTGATCCACGTATCTCTGGAGGCACAATAAGTAAAATAGTTAATTATTTTAGATATCAAACGATGGAAATAAACATTGAAAGTACTTATAGTGAGCTGAGTAAGAAAACATGGCATAATCGAGCTGATGTGGCAAGAGACGTCGTTCGATTAGAAGAGGGCAGGATCAGAAATAAGGCTATTATAGCCCCATTTAACAATAAAAAGGTCCGACTACGAGGGTCTATAACGCAAGATAATAAATTATATGGTAGATATGTTGGCGAATTACAGATTGTGAAAACTAATTTACCCATTGATGATAAGGTAAATCTGATTGGGCGGGTTAAGCCTGAGGATTTGGATTTAATTGACTATATAGGCGCAAGACAGAAAATAAAATTTAATCATACAAACATAAAAGAGGAATAGACTATGGATATTACAAAATTAACAACAGAAACTAGAAATAAGCAAACAATGAATTTAGATGAATTAACACATTCTGAAATTGCAAAACTAATGAATGAAGCTGATATGACGGTACCTAAAAGTGTAGAAAAAGAGTTACCTCAAATTAATACTGCTATTAGCAAAATTATTGAATCGTTTAATAATGGTGGACGATTAATTTATATGGGAGCAGGTACTAGTGGCAGATTAGGCGTCTTGGATGCCGCTGAGTGTGTTCCCACATTTGGGACAGATCCAAGTTTAGTTCAGGGATTAATCGCTGGTGGTATGCAGGCGATGACAATAGCCGTTGAAGGTGCCGAAGATTCGGTAGCATTAGGTGAAGCAGATTTGGCAAAGATTCAATTAACCGCGTTAGATACGGTTGTAGGAATTGCGGCAAGTGGCAGAACGCCTTATGTCATTGGTGGGCTTGATTATGCGAAGTCTGTAGGCGCAAATACAGTAAGTTTAGCATGTAATAAAAATTCACTTATCGGTCAGCATGCAGATACGGTTATTGAAGTTGAGGTTGGTCCAGAAGTTTTGACAGGTTCTACCCGACTAAAGTCAGGGACAGCTCAGAAATTAGTTTTAAATATGCTTTCAACAATTTCGATGATTGGAATTGGGAAAATATACAAAAATTTAATGGTAGATGTAAAACCAACAAATGAAAAGTTAGTCGAACGATCAAAACGTATTATTATGGATGCAACGGGAGTTAGTTATGAACAATCAGAGCGGACATTTGAAAGTTCTGAGCACGATATTAAGCTCGCAATTGTTATGATTTTAACGGATGAAGATGTTGTACAAGCTAAAGAAAAATTAGAAAAAGCACATGGGTTTGTTAGAGAAGCAATCAAATAAATTATTTGGAGGAACTTTATCATGGCAGACAAAAAAATTAAAAAAATTGCAAATGAAATTTACGATAACGTTGGTGGACCAGAAAATGTTGAAAAATTAATTCATTGTATGACTCGGGTGAGGATGACAATTAGGGATGAAGATAAAGTAGATATTGAAAAATTAAAAAATATTGATGGAGTTATGGGTGTTGTTGAAGATGACACGCTACAAGTAGTTGTTGGTCCAGGAACAGTTAATAAAGTTGCGGATGAAATGGTTGATCAAGTAGGCGTTAAATTGGGTGAACCATTTCCTGCAAAGTCTTTAGTAGAATCGACAGAAATGACTGATAAAGAGTTGGTTGAGAGTAAGGCAGCTGAAGTTAAAGCGGCACATAAAGCTAAACAAAAACAGACACCAATAAAAAAAGTACTTAAATCAATTTCAAATATCTTTGTGCCATTAATTCCAGTATTTGTTGGAGCAGGGTTAATTGGTGGATTAGCGGCTGTTCTTGGAAATATGATGGTTGCTGGAGATTTGAGTTCAAGTTGGACAGATTTTATTGCTGTGCTGAATGTTATTAAAAACGGTGTTTTCAGTTACTTAGTTATTTATGTAGGGATAAATAGTGCTAGCGAATTCGGTGCTACTCCTGGACTTGGTGGTGTTATTGGAGCTGTTACATTACTGAGTGGGGTAACCCCAGAAGCACCACTACACAATATTTTTAATGGTCAGGCATTGAGCGCTGGTCAGGGTGGTATTATTGGTGTTATTTTTGCAGTATGGGTATTAGCCTTTTTAGAAAAAAGATTACATAAATGGATTCCAGATTCATTAGATATCATTATTACACCCACAATTTCATTATTTGTCATTGGGATGATGACCATTTTCTTAGTCATGCCAATTGCAGGGGTTATTTCAAACTCTTTAGTTACATCAATTAATTGGGTTTTAGAAGTTGGTGGCGCATTTTCTGGGTTTGTTTTAGGAACTTTCTTCTTACCAATGGTAATGTTAGGATTACATCAAATTTTAACGCCTATTCATCTTGAAATGATTGCTAAGACAGGGTCTACTTTATTATTACCAATTTTAGCAATGGCAGGAGCGGGACAAGTTGGGGCAGCAATTGCATTATGGATTCGTTGTCGTAAAAATAAAAAATTAACGAATTTAATTAAAGGTGCTTTACCAGTTGGATTTCTAGGGATTGGGGAACCGTTAATTTACGGGGTAATCTTACCGCTAGGACGACCAATGATTACAGCTTGTTTAGGTGGTGGAATTGGCGGTGCGGTAATCGGTGGTATGGGTCATATTGGTGCAATCGCAATTGGACCTTCTGGTGTGGCTCTGATTCCTTTAATCAGTAACGGTCATTGGCTGGGCTATATTTTTGGATTACTTGCGGCATACGCAGGAGGTTTTGTATTAACGTTCTTCTTTGGTGTTCCAAAAGATGCTATGATTGAAACAGAGGCATAGCATCACTATGGAAAAGAGGTAAAGGCATGGAAAATTGTTTGTACACAATTAAAGTTAATATGGATAAATATACAAAAGTAGAGCGGAAAGTAGCACAATTTATTTTAGAGCAACCACAGAAAGTAATAAGAATGAGTACACAGAGCATGGCAGATGAAGTGGGAGTTAGTACTGCAGCAATCACTAGATTTGGCAAAAATATGAGTGATAGTGGTTTTCCAGGCTTAAAATTGGAATTAGCAGCGGAGATTCAAGTCGATCAATCGATGCTTGAGGAAATTGATCCTAATGATAATTTAAAAATAACGAAACAAAAATTAACGATGAGAATACAACACACAATTGAAGAGTCTAATAAAACGTTAGACGAGAGAGTTACAAGTGCAGCAATAGCGATTGAAGAGTCAAAAATGGTTTATGTTTATGGACTTGGTGCATCAGAAATTGTCGCTAAAGACTTTCAACAAAAATTTATTCGAGTTGGGAAATCTGTGATGGAAACACTTGACACACATTTGATTGCTGTTGGGATGTCTCAATTAAAAGAAAGAACAATCTTATTTTTAATATCAAATTCAGGTGAAAACCAAGATGCAATTAGGCTAGCGAATCTCGCAAAGCAACAAGCAATTAAAGTTATCGTTTTAACACACAACAAGAAAAGTGCGCTGGCAAAGTTAGCTGATATTGTATTAGAACATGATAATAGCGGGGAAAATAAGAAATTTAGAAGTGCTGCAACAACTTCTTTAATAGCACAGTTGTATGCGGTAGATCTTATTTATTATTCTTTCGTATCAATTCATTTTAATGATAGTATAAACAGATTGACTGATTCAAGGGATATCGTGAAGAAGTACTTTACTAAAAATCAATCTAAATGATAAAATCACTATCTTTTACAATATTAATTTGTTACAATCAAGTTATAAATTCGATGATAAAAGCTAGTAAACTAATTAATTTCAAAGCGAGTCTAGGGTGGTGGAAGCTAGATAAAGGCGTTAGTTGAATCGTACTTTTTAGAAATAACTGAATACTTTGAGTGGATATTAATCAATTAGAGTGGTACCGCGGGAATTCTCGTCTCTTACATAATTATTTGTAAGGGGCTTTTTTTATACAATTTTAGGAGGAATGGATAATGAATTATAAACAACAAGTTGCACAAGTATTGGTTGCTGTCGTTGATGGAAACCTAACTGAAGAAGAAATTATTGCCAAAATTGAAACACCAAAAAGTTCTGATATGGGAGATTATGCATTTCCAGCTTTTGCATTAGCTAAAGCGTTCAGAAAAGCACCTCAAATGATTGCTAAAGATTTAGTAGAACAAATTGATCAAAGTCAATTTGAATCAGTTGCAGCAGTCGGACCTTATGTGAACTTTTTCTTGAATAAAGCGGCATTTAGCCAAGATATCATTGAACAAGTGCTCTCAAATGGTAGTGAATATGGGGCATCTGATATTGGTCATGATGGGAATGTACCGATTGATATGTCATCACCTAATATAGCTAAACCCATTTCAATGGGACATTTACGTTCAACCGTGATTGGTAATTCAATCGCTAATATCTTATCTAAAATTAATTACAACCCAATTAAAATTAATCATTTAGGTGATTGGGGGACGCAATTCGGTAAGTTAATTACTGCTTACAAATTATGGGGTAGTGAAGCAGAAGTTAAAGCAGACCCTATCAATAAATTACTTGAATACTATGTTCGTTTCCATAAAGAAGCAGAAGAAAAACCTGAATTAAATGACGAAGCCCGTGCTTGGTTTAAAAAACTTGAAGATGGCGATAAAGAATCTATCGAATTGTGGACATGGTTCCGTTCAGAATCCTTAGCTGCCTTTAACAAAATTTATGACATGCTTGGTGTTCAATTTGATTCATTTAAAGGGGAAGCCTTTTACAATGACAAGATGGACGAAGTTGTCACAATGTTAAAAGATAAAAACTTGTTAAAAGAAAGTCAAGGCGCAGAAATTGTTGATCTTGAAAAATATGATTTAAATCCTGCTTTGATTCAAAAAACGGATGGTGCCACACTTTATATTACGCGTGATTTGGCTGCAGCTATCTACCGTAAACGGACGTATGATTTTGTACAATCATTGTATGTGGTTGGTAATGAACAAGCTAACCATTTCAAACAATTAAAAGCTGTTTTAAAAGAAATGGGTAATGATTGGTCAGATGATATGCACCATATTCCATTTGGTTTGATTACACAAGGTGGTAAGAAATTATCAACGCGTCAAGGTCGTGTTATTTTACTTGAAGAAGTCTTAAATGATGCAACTGACCTTGCTAAAAAACAAATTCAAGATAAAAATCCTGATTTACCAAATGCTGAACAAGTTGCTAAGGATGTTGGTGTTGGTGCCGTTATCTTCCATGATTTGAAAAATGAACGAATGAATAACTTTGATTTTGTTTTAGAAGAAGTTGTTCGTTTTGAAGGTGAAACGGGTCCTTATGTTCAGTACTCAAATGCTAGAGCACAAAGTATTATCCGCAAAGCGGGTGACGTTGTGATTAGTGAAAGCAATAACGAACTTTCTGATCCTGCTGCATGGGATACAATTAAGTTACTTGGTGACTTCCCTAAAATAATCAAGCGTGCTGCTAAAGAGTATGAACCATCAGTGATTGCTAAATATGCTATTCATTTATCAAGAGCTTTTAATAAATATTATGCAAATTCAAAAATTTTAGTTGAGGATGATCAAAAATTAGCACGTTTAGCACTTGTTCAAAGTGTAAGTGTTGTTTTAACAGAATCATTAAGATTATTAGGCGTCAATGCACCGAAAGAAATGTAATTCTTAAAAAAGTTAACTTAATTGTTAACTTTTTTATTTTGTTTAATGCTTAGTTCGTATCCTTTTTGATGATGGTTGTGCGTTTAGACACAAAGTGAGTGTGCGAATGTACCAGAGTGAATTTTTTGTATTTGCTACTGTTAGATTAACGATTTAGAGCTATCAGTGAATCGAAAAAATAAACCAGGGTCTCCAAAATCCGAAAAATAAATCGACATTCCATATTTAATCTGATAGTGTTGATAGTTATATATCATAAATATGGGCATTAAGGGAGTAAAGGGATGATTACAGAAAAAGAAATGAAAAGGTATCGATCAGAGTTTGTTGGTCATGAGTTATTTAGGTGTTTGAATGATGTTGAACAAACCGTTTGTTTTGAACAAATTACTTTTAAACGATTTTTAAAGGGAAATGCTATTTTTGATATGAATGATAAACGTGACTTTATTTATGCTGTATTGGATGGGTTAGTCAAAATTGAACGGGGTGACCGTGCTGGTATTTTTCAAAATCACATGTACGTTACACCAAAACAATTGTTTCCAATTGGTGGGATGATGCAGAGTGAATACTATACGGTTTCAAGTCGTGCTGCTACAAGGGTAACCGTTGCTAAAATTCCGGTTGTACTTATCGAAAATTTAATTAAGACACATTACGAAGTTTCCGCTTATTTATTTGGTCAATTTGAAAACATTTTAAATTGTTCAGAGGTGTTAAGGTTAAGAACAGTATGCAGTAGTACGACAACGCGAATTACACAAGCATTACAATATTTAAGTGAAAATTTAGCAGATAAGCATGGTGAAAATAGTCGGCGAATTCCGTATGTAATTACGCATGAAGATATTGCGACAATCAGTGGGACGCGGCGTGAAACGGTTGGCCGTGTTATTCAAAAGTTAGTATTAGATGGTTATATTATTAAAGATTCAGGGATGTTAATATTTGAATCAAAATTCAATAAAATGAATAAAATTGTCTTAAATTAAGCGTATTATTTCGATCTTTTGCGATCTTTTGCTATACTAAGAATAAATACTCATTCAAAGAGGGATTCTTATGAAGAAAGAGATACGGCAAACTAAAATTGACCAGTTAATTAATAAAAAAATAATTGCAACGCAGGATGACTTGATTGCAGAATTAGAACGTGTTGGAATTAAGGCAACGCAAGCGACTATTTCAAGAGATATTCGTGAAATGAAAATTGTTAAAGCACAAGATGAACAAGGAAACTTGCGGTATGTCATTTTTAAATCAGGTAATCTTAGCGAAGAAGTACATCTATTTGAAATTATTTTTGAAGTAGTGACTAATATTACTAAAATTCAATTTATGAACGTTGTTAAAACAATTCCCAGTAATGGTAATTTGTTGGCAGCAATTATTGACGATTTTGGTTTAACTGATATTGTTGGAACCGTTGCGGGACATGATACAATTATGATTATCAGTCCAGATGAACAGGCTGCTGAACGAGTTTATGCTATTTTTACTGAACACGCTAATGTAGATAATTTAATTTAATGATTAAGGGACTAGAAAATGGACGTAAGTCATTTTTTAGTCCTTTTTAAGTTCTTAAAAATCTCATAATAAAATGGCCAGTTTACTTTTTATAATAACGCTATGGTAAAATGATAAAAAGATATTAAGATTGGTATGAGGATGACTAATGGAAACTGAAAATAGAAGAAGTGAACCTGAAAATAAAAATTGGTTTGTCGTATTATTAATTAAATTTAAAAATTGGTTCCACAAAGTATGGCATTTTTTACATGGTTGGCAATGGTTAACTATTTTTATTCTTGTAATTATTTTAGGTTCAAGTGCGTATTTAACTTATGTGGCGAAGGCAACAAATGTTAGTGGATTAAAATCTGCCTTGCAGCAATCAACAGAAATTTTTGACAAAGATGGTGATCGTGCTGGGTCGCTTTATTCTCAAAAAGGGACTTATGTGTCATTGGACAAAATTTCGCCAAATATTCAGAATGCAGTTCTTTCATCTGAGGATCGAAATTTTTACCATGAGTATGGATTTTCAATCAAAGGGATGGCCCGTGCTGCTGTTTTATTGGTTAAAAATCGATTAACGGGTAGCAGTGCAATTAGTGGTGGTGGGAGTACCATTACACAACAACTTGTTAAAAATGCTTTTTTATCACAGAAACAAACTTTTAGTCGTAAGGCAAAAGAAATATTTATTTCAGTTCAAACAGAAAATGTATATTCGAAAAAGGATATATTAGCCATGTATCTCAATAATGCGTATTTTGGTAATGGTGTTTGGGGTGTTCAAGATGCTTCGAAGAAGTACTTTGGTAAAAATGCTTCAGAGTTGACGATTAGTGAATCTGCAGTTATTGCGGGGATGTTGAGCTCACCAGGAGCTTACAATCCGATAGATCATCCTGTAGCAGCCAAGCAAAGACGAAATGTTGTCTTAGATGTTATGAATGAGAACAAAAAAATATCTAATTCCGAATTATCGAGTGCTAAACAGACAGCTATCACGCTGAAGGATACGTATGACTATCAGTCAGGATATAAATATCCATATTATTTTGATGCTGTGATTAGCGAAGCAATCAAAAACTATGGCTTAACTGAATCTGAAATCATGAATCGTGGGTATAAAATTTATACAGCGATGGATCAAACGCATCAAAAAACAATGCAAACATCGTTCAGTAATTCAGCTTTATTCCCAGAAAATGCTGATGATGGTACAAAGGCACAAGGTGGTTCAATCGCAATTAATTCAAGAACGGGTGGTGTTACGGCAATTGTTGGTGGTCGTGGCACCCATGTCTTCCGAGGGTACAATCGTGCAACACAGATTCATCGTCAACCCGGTTCTACGATGAAACCTATTGCAGTTTATATGCCTGCATTAGAGAATGGTTACTTTTATGATTCTGAATTGAAAGATAAAAAGCAGTCATATGGATCAAATAATTATTCGCCAAATAACTATGATAACCAATACTCAGGTAAAATACCGATGTATGAAGCACTCGCACTTAGTAAAAATGCGCCAGCAGTTTGGTTATTAAATAAAATTGGTGTTGATAAAGGGTATGCAGCTGTTAAAAAATTTGGGATACCCGTTAAAAGTTCTGATAAAAATCTAGATTTAGCTTTGGGTGGATTGACTACCGGAGTGTCACCGTATGAAATGGCTAGTGCCTACACCGCGTTTGCTAATGGTGGTGTGCAAAAAAAGGCTCATTTTATTACTAAAATTGTAGATGCTTCTGGTAATACGATTGCTAATCATTCAGATGATAGTGAAAATAAAGTGATGAGTAGCAAGGTTGCTAAGTCAATGACAAGTATGATGATGGGTGTTTTTGAGACTGGAGGTACCGGAGAACTTGCTGCGCCAGCTGGCTATACAATTGCTGGAAAGACGGGAAGTACTGAGGCAAAAAAAGGCTCTACAAATGGTACGAAAGATCAGTGGGTGATTGGATACACACCAGATGTTACCGTTGCAACATGGGTTGGATTTGATACAACTGATGATACTCATTACTTGAAAAATTTAAGTGGCAACGTTGTTGATTCTTTATTTAAAGATGAAATGACAGGTATTTTACCAAATACACCAAAAACAAGTTTTTCAACGAAATCTGCTGCCGTTTTGGCGAATAATACTAATTCAGATGATAATGGAACTGGGATTTTGAGTTCAGTTGAAAAGCAAACGGATAAAATAAAAAATAAATTATCTGATTCCGCTAAAAAAGCTCAAAAATGGCTTAGTGATGGCGTTAAAGGAATGTTTGGAAATTAGAACGAATCAATGCAAATTATGAATAAAAATGATACACTTATTAGGTTAATATAAACTATTATTGGAGGAAGCAGAAATGGTTGTTAATATTTATGATACAGCAAATCAAATGAGTCAAGATCTTGGTCAAACGGAAGAATATAAGGCTTTAAAATTAGCTTATACAAAAATGCAAGAGGATGAAGTTGCTTATAACTTATTTAAGGAATTTCAAACAATTCAAATGGCATTGCAACAAAAACAAATGAACGGCGAAGAAATGACAGACGAAGAACTTGAAAAAGCACATAAACTTTCAGAAAAAATTGGTGAGTTTGATGCAATTAAAGATTTAATGGACAAAGAACGTGTGTTAAGTGAAGTTATGAATGAAGTTAATTCAATTATCACAAAACCAATACAAGATTTATATCGTAATTAATTTGAATAAAAATCCTGGAGGCAAAGCAGTTTATGTTTTGTGCCAGGCTTTTTTTATAAAGGAGTGGAAAGATGAAATTTATTCATGCAGCTGATTTGCATTTGGATAGTCCTTTTGGCGGATTAAAAAATGTGCCTAATCAATTAATGGATTCAATTTATCAGTCAACGTTTAAAGCTCTGAGCAATCTTGTAGATACAGCTATCAAGGAATCAGTTGATTTCGTTTGTTTAGTTGGTGATTTATATGATTCAGACGAGATGAGTATTATGGCACAGACGACATTGATTGATCAGTGTGAACGACTTCAAAAAGCGGGGATAGCCGTTTACTTAAGTTTTGGTAATCATGACTTTTCTGATAATAGTCAAAATCATTTAGCTTTTCCGCCAAATGTAACGTTATTTACAAGTGAAGTTGAAACCGTGACCCATCTTTTAAAAAATGGCGATGAGGTGCAATTAACTGGATTTAGCTATGCGCACAGATGGGAACCTTCAAAGATAGCTGATTACCCAATACGTGGTAATGAAAAATGGCATATTGGATTAATACATGGTGCAAATGAAGGTGTGAGTTCAACTTCAGTTGAAAGTTATGCGCCATTTACGGTTAAAGAATTACTACAGAAAAATTATGATTATTGGGGATTAGGGCATATTCACGTACGACAAGTTTTAAATGAAATGCCCCCAGTTATCTATCCTGGGAATACGCAGGGCCGTCATCGTAAAGAATCAGGCGATAAGGGCTTTTATTTGGTAAGTAGTGAGGGAAGTAAATTGGTTCCTGAATTTGTTACTTCCTCTACGATTGATTGGGAGACAGTTGATGTCTCTATGGCAACTATTAACTCCTTGTCAGATGCAATTGATAAGATTGATGCCGAATGTCAAAAATTCTCTGAAGATAAAGCGTACTTAATGGTAATGCAATTAACTGATTTAGATGATTTTAGTGACTTATTATTAAATCGAATTCAAAATGGTGATTTATTGACGGCTTGGATTCAAAAACATACGCCGGATAATTATTATTGGCTTGTTAAAATAAAAATGTTAGTTAATGAAAAAGTGACTTTTGAGTCAATTGACCAAGAGTACTGGGAAGAAAGCGCAAAGCGTGTGTTTACGAACGATAAAATGACTGAGTTAGCTGATAAATTATTACAAATTCCAGAACTAAATACATACTTATTAGGGAATGGACACTTATCAGAATTACAAGAAAGTGCGAAAGTATTGCTTCGTGAAAATCAAGCAATTGAGGGCCGTAAAAATGAAAATAACTAAAGTTACGATTTATGGATTTGGAAAATGGCATGATCAAGTATTTGATTTTAGTCAAACGAATCAAGTTATTTTTGGGTTAAACGAAGCCGGTAAATCAACATTAACAACTTTTATGTTAAGTATGTTGTTTGGATTTGCCACTGCGAAAAAGAAATATCAACAGTATCTACCTAAAGATGCCTCTACATATGGCGGGGAACTAGAATTATTGGTTGATGATGTTGCTTATCGATTAACACGGACACAAGGGAAAGCCGGTGGCAAGGTAGCTATTGTCAACAGCCAGACTGGTGCAAAGGTCGCAAGTAATCAATTGCAGGAATGGTTAAAACCAGTAGATGAAAATCTGTATAATCAAGTATTTTCATTTAATCAGCAAGCATTGAATCAAGTATTTGATTTAACAAATGAAGATTTGAATGAGTACTTAACGACTATGGGTGCAGTTGGTAGTCAAGAATGGCTAGAATTGATTAAACAAATTCAAAAAAATGCAGATCATGTCTATAAACCAGCTGGTCGCGTAACTGAGTTAAATAAGGAAATTGCAGCATACAACAATTTAGTTGATAAGATAAATCATGCTAAACAGAAGTTTCCAGAATATGTTGCAACGCAGAAAAAGTTGGATCAAAATAAAGAAGCAGTTAAAGAATTACAAGTAACCCAACAAAAACTAACAAAAGACCAACAACGTTATGAACAGTTAAAACAAAATTGGTCAATTTATGCACAATCAAGAGTATTAGTGAATGAGTTAAAACAAGTTGATGGAAATGAAATGATTTCCAATGACAATTATCAAACGATGCAAAACTTGTTAGGTAAGCAAAAAGTGAATGACGAAAGATTAAAATCAATTGATCATAGTGTGGCTAGTGAGCAAGAAAATTTAGCGGCTTTAAATTTAATCAATTTTTATGAAGCGAATCAAAGTGACTTTGACACCTTGTTTACTCAGTTGTCTGAGAACCAGCAACGATTAGATAAAATGTTATTGGAGCAGGCAAACTTGAATCAGTTGTTGGCTGAACAAGAACGATTAACGATTCAATATCAAAATTCTCAAGGCATAATGCCAACAGTGTTTAGTGCAAATGATCTTAAGCAAGTTGTCGACTTAGTTAAACTTGAAGAAAGTAATAAAGCAACTTTACAAAAAATTGAGCAAAGTCAATTTGCAAAAAAACAAGATGTTTTGGCGCTAAATCAAAAAATTAATCAAGAAAATATCCCCCAAAAAAGTAAATGGTCTATGCAACAAATGATTGTAATGGGTGCAATAGATATTGCAATTGTCTTAAGTATATTGATTTTTAACCCATCAAAATTAATAGGGTGGTTAGGAACAGTTATAGCAATTGTATATACCATATATGTATTTAAACAGCATAATTCAAAAAACAAATCGAATCCAACACAGTTAACGCAATCTCAAATTGAATTGCAGACGCTTACAGCGGAGATTGATGCAACTCAATTGAAAATAAATGAATTAACAGGGCAGTTGAATCAAACAGAGGTTGAACTGACTAATTACCAAGCGCAATATGGGTTAACAGATTTTCCAAGAAATCAGTGGCTTCCAATGCAAAATGATTTAAATCGCTTAGAGTCTTTAATGAGTCAAGTTAATCAAAAATCTGCAGAGATTGATGGTCTGTCAGAGGCAATACTGACTTATTTAAATCAAGCGGATTTTGCTGATAGTTTTTTAGCTATCAATAAAAATGAGTTATCAGATGGCTTAAGTAGAATTAGGATTTTTAATAATAAATTAAAACCATTAATTGCTGAATCACAATCGATTAAAAATAAAATGAGTTATTTAGATGAGCAAAAAAAGCATGAAGATAAGATACATAATGATATTTCAAATCAAATCAATGACTTATTGACACAGTATCAGCTAACTGAAGTTGATCAGTTTGAAAAAAATTATGATTCACAAAAACAATTTATTCAAGATAAATCTAAATTGGATACTATTAATGCGCAACTACCTATGGAGGTCAGAAAAGAACTTGATACGTTTGAATCCGAGGCAAGCCTGAATGAACAATTAGCTAAATTCACAGAGCAAGCAACTCAAATTCAAAATGATATAGTGCATATAAATCAGACCATTATTGACCAAAAAACGGCGTTACAGACTTTAAAAGTAGAAGGAAATTATACAGAGTTACGCCAAAATCTGGCTGAAAAAGTAACTGTTCTGAGCGAGTTAGCAGATAAATGGTTAACTCAAAAACTCACTATTAATTGGATTAATGAAGCGTTGCAGGATTCATCAGGTGTTAGAATGCCACAAATGATTAAATTAGCCAATCATTACTTTGAATTATTAACCTTAGGGCGTTTCACACAAATAAATAATTCAATGGGATTATTAACGGTTGTTTCTTCTGATATGGTATCATTTGAAATAGGCGAATTATCGCAAGGAACAGCAGAACAGCTCTATATTGCACTTAGATTTGCCTTAGTTATGACAATTAATGAATCAGTAGAATTACCATTGATTATTGATGATGGGTTTGTTAATTTCGATAAAAACAGAAGAAATGCTGTGTTACGACTTATACGAGAAATAAGTGAGACAGTTCAAGTTATATATTTAACAGCTGATGATTCAGGATTAACTGAATTTGATAGTGATAAGATAATCGAGTTATAGGAGGATGGACATGGCACAAGAAAAGAAAATATTTGAATACAAAGTTGATGAAAATGTTGCGTTGTTTGTTTTAATTAAGAGCGCAGAAGTTAGAAATACAAAAAATAATAAGCAATTTATTGCCTTTAATTTTGAAGATAGTTCCGGTCAAATTAGTGCTAAACTTTGGGACGCGACACCTGAAGCAATTGAACAATTTCAAACAGGAAAAGTTGCCTTCATTAAAGGAAAACGAGAAGTTTACCAAAATAATCCACAGATGAAAATTTATCATATGAGATTGACTGAAGAGGGCGAACCTAATGATCCAAGTCAATTTGTTGTTAGTGCACCAATGAAAAAAGATGAAATGGAAGAAGAATTTAATAAAACCATTTTTGAAATTACAAATCCAAATTGGAATCGAATTGTGCGGTATTTGATAACTGAAAAACATGATGACTTTTTTAGCTATCCTGCTGCAAAGAAAAATCACCATGCATTTTCTGGTGGACTAGCATACCATACACTTTCGATGTTAAGACTTGCCAAATCAATCGTTGCTGAGTACGGTGATGTGATTAATGCACCTTTACTCTATTCAGGGGTTATTTTGCATGATTTAGGTAAAACAATCGAATTATCAGGACCTGTTGCGACAACCTATACTTTGGCGGGTAATTTAATCGGGCATATTGTGTTAATTGATGAAGAAATTGTTAAAGCAGCTGGTGAGTTGAAAATTAATCTTGAATCAGAAGACATGATTTTATTACGTCACGTTGTTCTTGCTCACCACGGTTTGCTCGAATATGGATCACCAGTGCAACCACATTTGATTGAAGCCGATATTTTACATCAAATTGACAATATAGATGCATCAATCCAAATGTTGAAGGGATCATTAGCTCATACAGAAGAGGGCGAATTTTCCGAACGCATTTTTGGGATGGATGGTCGTAATTTCTATAAGCCTCATCTTAATAACGATGTGCCAAATAATTAATTTTACTAAATAACACAATGGAATTTTTCCATTGTGTTATTTTTTTGCAAAAAAAAACATCAGATAAAATCTGATGTTTTAACTGAACTATTTTGAAGAAGAAGATGATAAGTAGCTTGAAAGAACATCTTTCAAATCTTTATCTTTGATTGATACGTTACCTTTTTTAAGTACTTTACCAACAATCTTTTGTAGCTTAGTTGAGTTGGCCATATTTTCAGTAACAATTTGTTCCTTTAAGTCAGAAACATGATCGGCTTTTTTACCTTTACCAGCGTTTTTAACACTTAAGATTACATCGTAACCTGAAGTTGTTTTAACGGGGGTAGTTGTGTATTTACCTTGTTTCAAGTCGAATGCAGCTTTCTTGAATTCTGATGTTAATGTTGTATCTGTATTGTTAAATGCAGCCAAAGTACCACCAGTACTTGCAGAAGTTGTATCAGTTGATTTTGATTTAGCTAATGCAGTGAATTTAGCAGTTAAATCTTTAGCATTTTTTTGCTTATCAAGTTGTTTAATGATGTTTTCTGCAGTTGCTTTATCAGCAACTTGAATACGTTGAACGGTAACATTTGGTTGGTATTCTTTCCATTGTTTGTTTACAGCAGTTGTACTTAAATCACTGTAATGTTTAACGGCAGCTTTCAAAAGTAAGTTAGAACGTAATTCTTCTTTGAAACTTGCTTTTGTCATGCTGTTTTGTGATAAAACAGATGAGAAACTTGATCCGTATTGTGCTTTATAAGTATTGTATTGTTTTGTGACAGCTTTAGTAGAAACAGAATCACCATATTGTTTTTCCAATACTTTGTTCAAAATCATTTGTTGTAAAATTGATGTACCACTTGATGTTTTCTTCAAACTATCGTAGTAAGCACTTTCTGTAACTTTACCACCTGAAGTAGTTGCGACTGTTGAGTTCCCACAACCCGCTAATGTAAATGTTAATAATACGCCGGCTAAAGCTACAAGCCATTTTTTCATAACCTAACACATCCTATTTCTTAAAATTTTTGTCTTTTCAATGAAAGATCAATAGTCTTAATATACCATAATTACGTTGTAATGAAAGTAATTGCATGAAAATTCACAAAAAAGTCAAACTTTACAAATCATTTTTTATTGGTACTGTTCTAACTTTTTAGTGATCTTATTTATGTTTGGTTGGATTTCATAGCTAAATTTATCAATACGATCATTGATAGAAGTAATAATGGGTAATGTTTGTTCAACCGTTTTATTCAGCATGTCTGTTGCATCTTGCATTTTTTTTGATGCGTTAGTTAGACGGTTAATATCTTTTTGATAATCGGAAAAATCTTCTTTTGTTTGGGCAACTTTTTCTGTCAGTCGTGTCATAAGTTCATCTTTATGCATGTAGACATAGTAGGCTGAACCACCAAGAAATGATAAAAGGGCGACGCGTTTAAACGTTTTTGACATTAATTTTCTCCAATCTTATTTTTGATTGATGTTTTGATTGTTTCAAGTTGATCTGGTGTATATTTTTTTGAATTGTCTCTGAATGACATTTTAAAAGTATCTTTTGATGTGTATCTGGGAATTAAATGAAAATGTGAATGGAAAACAGATTGGTAAGCAATCTCACCATTATTGTTAACAATATTCATCCCTTGAATATCTGGATTACTTGCTTTAATCGCAGCGGCAATCATTGGAATTTTGGCAAATACTTTACTAGCAAGTGCTTGGTCATAGTCAAAGATGTCTGCCACATGTTTTTTTGGAATGATAAGTGTGTGTCCGGGAGTTGTTTGTGAAATATCAAGGAAAGCTTTAATGTTATCATCCTCGTACACAGTGAAACTAGGAATTTCGTTAGCAACAATTTTACAAAAAATACAGTCAGTCATAAGTTTGCCTTCTTTCAAAGTTAGTTAATGCTTACATTATACATCATGAATGATAATTCATCATAATATGATATAATCAAAGGCGTAAATAAATTGTAAATGGGGAATTATTAAATGACATTAGAAGTTAAAAACTTAGTGGGCGGTTACTCTCAAATACCAGTCTTAAAAGATATTTCTTTTGAAGTTAAACCTGGAAACGTTGTTGGCTTAATCGGGTTAAATGGTGCCGGTAAATCAACGACAATTAATCATATTATTGGGTTATTAACCCCACAAAAAGGGACTATTAAATTAAATGGTGTGACATTAAGGGAAGATAGCCAAGCTTATAAATCACATTTAGCTTATATTCCTGAAACGCCGATTCTTTACGAAGAATTAACGTTAAAAGAACACATAGAGCTTTCAATGATGGCTTATGGATTGGATGAGGAAAAGGCATGGAAAAAAGCTAATAAATTACTGAAAATATTTAGACTTGATAATAAATTAGAATGGTTTCCAGCTAATTTTTCAAAAGGGATGAAGCAAAAAGTGATGATTGTCTGTGCTTTTTTAACAGAATCAGACTTTTACGTTATTGATGAGCCATTTCTTGGATTAGATCCATTAGCAATTAATGATTTACTAGAGTTAATTGTCGCTGAAAAGGAACGTGGCGCAAGTGTTTTAATGTCAACTCACGTTTTGGCTACTGCTGAAAAATATTGTGATTGGTTTATTTTATTGAATAAAGGTGAAATAAAAACGCAAGGTACAATGATTGAATTGAGAAAAGTTTATAACAAGCCTGATGCTTCTTTAGATGAAATTTATCTCGGTCTAACTAAGGATGAGGTAAGAAAATGAAAGATTTATGGATAACTCGTTTAAAAAATCACCAGTTATTACTATTAAAATATTTACGATATGTCTTAAATGATCATTTTGTTGTAGCAATCATGTTTTTTATTGGTGGACTTGGATTGGCTTATTCTAATGGCTTAAAAGTAATGCCGGTTAATTTGATTTGGTATCGACCAGCTCTAATTGTTGGTTTATTGGTGATTTTACAAATTGGTCGATTAAGTACGTTGCTAAAAGAAGCGGATGTTGTTTTCCTTTTGCCACAAGAGTATGCGTTAATTATTTATTTAAAAAAGGCAAAACGGTATTCAACAATTATGGCTAGTTTGATGCAATTAGGGTTTATTGTGTTACTTATTCCGGTTATGATCATTGGCATGCGAATTTCATTAATAAATAGCCTATTTTTAATTCTGACGCAATTATGTTTGAAAAATAATTGGCTAACAATTTCATTATTGGAAAAGTATCAAAATAACAGATTTGGTCGGCTGAATAAAGGGTTAGTTAATCTTTTGTTTCCAATTGTACTTTATAGTCTTGGTCTATATGGCAGTTTTGTTGGGAGTTTTATGATTGCTATTTTAAGCAGTTTTGTATTGCATTATTTGGCAAAAAAAGATTTCAAAGAAATTTTTGATTGGAAAAAAGCAATTAGTTTTGAAGAAAATAGAATGTTAGGAATTTATCGCTTTTTTAATTTGTTCACTGATGTCCCAATGGTCAAGGGCCAAGTTAAAAGAAGGGCCTATCTTGATTTTATTTTAAATTGGATTAAGAAGGATGATAAAAATGTTTATGCCTTCTTGTATGCAAGAGGATTTATTCGTGGGACTGAATTTAGTGGCTTGTTCATTCGGTTAACGTTAATGGGGTCATTGATTCTTGCGTTTATTTCAAATGATTGGTTAGCAATTGCATTTTTGGCTTTGTTTATTTATCTGATTGGTTTTCAATTACTTCCTTTTGCAAAGCATTATGATAACATCATTTTTACGAGATTGTATCCAAGAGGAAAAGACCATCAAATTAAGAATTTTAAAAAATTCACGCTAATTATTTTAGTGATAAGTGCTGTATTTTTAAATAGTGCACTTTATATTGGAACGGGCCAATTTTTGATGCTAGGTTATGGTATTTTGGTAAGTTTAATCGAAATAATACTGTTTACTCATTTCTACTTAGTTGTCAGAGTTAAAAAAATCCTTGACGTAGAATAAGGATGTTTGTAATATAAAACTATAAGGTCAGAGTTTAGTTGAGAAAAAGAGGTAGCAATAGGATGGATTTTAATTTGGATCCCGGTTGGCAATTGCTGCCAATTGGTGGAGATACAGGTACCGCATACATGGGTACTCGTGCGCAAGAAAAGGTGTTTTTGAAACAAAATATGTCACCTTTTTTAGCTGCATTGTCAGTTGCTGGTATTACGCCAAAATTAATTTGGACTAAACGTATTTCGAGTGGTGATACAATAACTGCGCAGGAATGGTTGAATGGTCGAAATCTTAATTCTGATGAAATGGATCAAAAAATGGTTCCTGAGTTACTGTCTAAAATTCATCGTTCAAAACAATTGAAAAATATGTTGAGTCAAGTTGGTGGGGAAGTCATAACACCAAGTGGATTGTTGGCAAATTATTTTGATGATTTGAGTGATGATTTAAAAAAAAATCCTTTGTTGGCGGACATGTTTCAACAGTTAAATGAACATCAACCTAAGTTATCAATGGACGAATATACAGTCTGTCACGGTGATTTGAACCATCGAAATTGGTTGCGGTCTGATACCAATCAATTGTATTTAGTTGATTGGGAGTCAGCAAAGATTGCTGATCCAGCCATGGATTTGAGCTTGATTATGTCGGAGTATATTCCAAATGCCCAATGGAGTGATTGGTTGAGTGAGTACCATGAGTCATTAGAGGATAATGATTTATTGAACAGAATTAATTGGTATATTATAATAGCCAACTTACAACGAATAAAAAAAGCACATGGGTTAGGCCGATTTCATGAAATGAATCAGGCACTTATCGAATTGCAAAAATACAACATGAAAATGAATTAAAAGAGAGTGGGGCTAAAACGATTAATACGTTCTAGCCCCACTTACTTTATAAAATGAAATGAGGATATCCAAATTGAGATTAAGAAATAAGGTATGGGCCGAACCATTAATTGCAGAACATCCCGAATTACTTGTGACGTCACCTAATCAATTTAAAGGTAATTGGCAATCAAGATTTGAAAAGAATCAACCCCTATTTATCGAAATTGGTATGGGCAAGGGTGGTTTTATTATGGGGATGGCTAGAAAATTTCCAGAATATAACTTTATTGGTATTGAATTACAAACGACAATTGCGGCAATTACTTTAAAAAAACAAGTTGAAGCACAAATTCCAAATTTACAATTAATTTTGGGTAATGGTGATTCAGTAACTGAATTCTTTGATGATAATGAAGTTGATGGTATTTATTTGAATTTTTCAGATCCTTGGCCAAAAACAAGACAAGCTAAACGTCGTTTGACACATAGTAGTTTTCTAAAGGGCTATGAAAAAGTTATGAAAAATGAAGGCCATCTTGAATTTAAGACGGATAATCGAGGCTTGTTTGAATATTCTTTAGTTAGTTTGAATGAGTATGGGATGTCTTATGATCAAGTTTGGCTTGATTTACATGCCAGCATAGAAGCTGAAGATAACGTTATGACTGAATATGAAGAAAAATTTAGTAAAAAAGGACAACCTATTTATAAATTAGAAGCACATTTTAAAGCACTTAAAAATCTGGAATAAGAATTCCAGATTTTTTTTGCAAAAAAACCGTTTAAAATTAAAAAGACTATGATTACTGCTTTAAATGGTAACTGAGCTACATTCTTAGCTTCTTTTATGGTAATATTATATAATATAAATTAAGAAATATTAAACGAGTTAATGGTAAAATTTGTAACCAAATTGTGAGATAAAATGAAATGGGGTTTCCTAATTATGAATGATAAAACGTTTAATTTAGTTAAAACAATGACAGAACTTCAAGCAACAAGTGGTTTTGAAAATAATGTACGTGAGGTCATGCGTGAAAAAATGACATCAAATGTGGATGAAATTGTCCAAGATGGTTTGGGGGGTATTTTTGGTATTCGTAAAAATGCGGCTGAAAATGCACCTAAAATTATGACTGCTGCGCACATGGATGAAGTTGGATTTATGCTTGCTGCAATTAATGACAATGGTTTATTTTCAGTTCGTCCACTTGGCGGATGGAACCCATTCGTTGTTTCTTCACAACGGTTTACATTAACAACACGCTCAGGTCAAACCTATCCAATTATTTCTTCTTCGGTATCACCTCATTTATTGCGTGGTGATAACCATCAAAACGCAACACCACAAATCAATGATATTCTATTTGATGGTGGTTTTGAATCTGCAGATGAAGCAAGAGAATTTGGGATTGCACCAGGTGATTACATTGTCCCAGATGTTGAAACAATTAAGACAGCTAATGGTAAAAATATCATTAGTAAGGCGTGGGATAACCGTTATGGATGTTCTGCAGTACTTGAAACACTTGAAAAATTAAAGGATACGCCATTACCAAATACTTGGTTTGCGGGTGCTAATGTTCAAGAAGAAGTTGGTTTGCGAGGAACACCAGGTGCAGTGAATATGCTGAAACCAGATTTATTTTTTGCCGTTGACTGTTCAGCAGCAAATGATATTGAAACAACCAAAGGCACATTTGGACACCTTGGTGAAGGCACCTTAATCAGAATTTACGATCCAAGATTAGTAACACTTCCTAGATTGAAAGAATTCTTGTTAGATACTGCTTCTGATAATAATATTCCTTATCAATATTTTGTTTCTCAAGGTGGGACTGATGCGGGTGCTGCTCAAATGGAAAATAATGGTATTCCAAGTTCTGTTATTGGCGTTTGTGCACGTTACATTCACACACATCAAACGATGTTTTCAATTAGAGATTACGAAGCAGCAAAAGAATTACTTGAAAAGACAATTTTAGGATTAGACCGCTCAACTGTTGATACAATCATTAGGGGGTAGTTAAATTGGAAAAATTAGAAGTTTTAGAAAAAAACAAATTTGACGAATTATTAGCAAATGGGAAGTCATTATTCTACTTTACGGCAGGTTGGTGTCCAGATTGTAATTTTATTGAACCAATGATGCCTGAGATTGAAGCAGAATACCCTGATTTTAAATTTTATAAAGTTGATCGAGACGAACAAATTGACCTTTGCCAAGAATGGGGTATTTTTGGCATTCCAAGTTTTGTTGCCTATGAAAATGGTACTGAACTTGATCGTTATGTTAATAAAGATCGTAAAACAAAAGAACAAATCGAAGCATTTATGAACAAACTAAACTAATTGGGGTGATGGTCATGTTTGAGCAAGTTTATAAAAAAGTAATGGTTGGAATTGATGGTAGTGTTCAGTCTGAACGTGCATTTAATCAAGCAGTTGACAGTACTTTAAAAAATGAAGCAAGTTTGTTAATTGTGCACGTCGTTGAACACAGTATTGATAATACCTTTTCGGAAGATGAAGATGATGTTACGACGGAAGTTGAACGTTTGAATGAGACATTAGCTGACTACAAGCAAGTTGCATTAGACAAGGGCGTTAAAAACGTTGAAACTGTTTTGGCTTATGGGTCTCCTAAGGTATTATTGAGCCGTGAAATACCAGAAGAAAAACACGTTGATTTAATCATGGTTGGTCAAACTGGGGCCAATGTTGTTGAACGATTTGTAAATGGGTCAACAACAGCTGCAATTCTTAGAAATGCACCATGTGATGTTTTAGTCATCAGCGATGATAAGAAGGGAACTAAAAAATAAACATGTTGATAGCAAGTTATAACTTAAAAAATGTTGGCGATACATTAATGGTCGTCTTACGTGAAGATGCAGAAAAACAAAATTCAGAATTAAAAAACAATGTTGTTCGTATTTTTAATGAGAAATCGAATGAAACGTTAGGCTTTAATTTTTTAGAAATTTCTAAAGAATTACCTGATTTGTTAGGTAATGGACAAGTCTTTTTAAATGAAAATCAAGTAGATAAGTTGAACGAGCTTATCAGTGCTGCTGGGTTTGATGATGTTCTTATCATTGATGATGATCCTAAATTTGTTGTTGGATATGTAGCGGAATCTATTGAACATCCTGATTCAGATCATTTACATGTGACAAAAATTCAGGTTAATAATAATCAAATGTTGGATATCGTTTGTGGGGCACCTAATATTGAACAGGGACAATTAGTAGTAGTCGCAAAAGTTGGTGCAATGATGCCAACTGGGGCCATTATTTGGCCAGGCAAATTACGTGGTATTGACAGTTATGGGATGGTTAGTTCAGCACAAGAATTAGGGATTCCTAATGCCCCAACTGCACATGGTATTTTGGTTTTAGATGAAAAAACGAATCATGTTGGTGATGCTTTTGATTTTGAAAAAGCAGCTAAATTATTCGCATAATATAGATTTAAAAAAACTAATTGCGGTTATTAGCAATTAGTTTTTTACATAGTTAGGATGAATTTAATGGAGCGTTACGATGGACCCGCGTTTTATAAAAAAACGATAAAAAAAGAAGAAAATGTGCCTCGTCGTAATGATCATTTTGCACGAAAAGGAATTGAGACTAGTAGTCAAAATGAAAGTTCGCAAATGAATCATTATTCTCGAGGATTTAAGCCAAAACAAATACCCGCATTTTTAACGAGTAAAAAACATAATAAGAGTGTTGAGTATCGTCAGCTTTTAGTGCAATTAACTAAGGCAAAGGATACTTATTTGTTATTTGACAAACAGGATACTAGTTACTTTGTTGAAGCAGAGATTGAAGAGCCAAAAACAGAGTCCACTAAACCAATCCATATTGCAGATCCAGTAGTTGAGGATAAAGTAATACCAGAAATGCCATCCGTTTTAGCTGAAACAGTGGCAGAAAAGCCAGTACAACATGATAGCATTGAAAAAATTAATCAAGAGCCAAGAAAGATGGTTGTTAATAACAAACATGCATTAGCTCGTGGTTTGTTTGAAATTTCAAATTCTGAAAATGAAGCTCAAAAAGAGTTATCTGTTTTTAAAGATAAACCTGAAGTTTCGTCACGAGAAGAGCTTGCATCTGTTGATAAGAATCATCAAACTAATGAAGAAGTACAAGAAGTACAAGAAGTACAAGAAGTACAAGAAGTACAAGAAGTACAAGAAGTACAAGAAGTACAAGAAGTACAAGAAGTACAAGAAGTACAAGAAGTACAAGAAGTACAAGAAGTACAAGACAGTTATTACGATGACCAATCTGATGAAGAAATTGCCATTGCGGATGCAACCTACCAATTTCCATCGCTTGATTTATTGCCAGATCCTATTTTAGAGAATGCTGGTGAATTGGATGATTGGGTTCTTTCTCAAATTGACGTGTTGAATAATACGTTAGAAGCTTTTCATGTTAATGCAGAAGTTGATGGTTGGACAGTTGGACCAACGGTGACACAATTCGAAGTATCATTGGCTGCTGGTGTTAAGGTAAGCAAGATTACTAATCTTGTCGATGATTTAAAATTAGCCTTAGCGGCAAAAGATATTCGTGTGGAAGCACCAATTCCTGGTCGTAGTAGTGTCGGAATTGAAATTCCTAATTTAAAATCAAGACCTGTCCTACTTTCAGAGGTATTAAGGTCGCCTGTATTTATGGAAAATAAATCACCATTAACAGTTGCATTAGGTGTTGATTTATTTGGTGAAGCACAAGTAACTAATTTACAAAAAATGCCACATGGCTTGATTGCTGGGGCTACAGGTTCTGGTAAATCAGTCTTTATCAATAGTTTACTAGTCTCTATTTTATATAAAGCGACGCCAAATGAAGTTAAGTTGCTATTGATTGATCCTAAAGCTGTTGAATTGGCACCATACCATGATATTCCACATTTATTGGCGCCAGTTATTTCAGATGCTAAAGCGGCTTCTGCGGCTTTAAAATGGGCTGTTGATGAAATGGAAGAACGTTATCAGAAATTAGCTGCAGCTGGAGCTAAGAATATTGGTAACTTTAATCAAAAAGCAGAAGTAAATGGTGATTTTAGCTTAAAAATGCCATATATTTTAATTATTATTGATGAATTGGCAGACTTAATGATGGTTGCTTCAAATGAAGTTCAAGATTATATTGCTAGAATTACGCAAAAGGCTAGAGCTGCAGGGATTCATTTAATTCTAGCAACACAACGCCCAAGTGTCGATGTTGTGACAGGAACCATTAAAAATAACATTCCGACTCGAATTGCGTTCATGGTATCAAGTCAAATTGATTCGAGAACAATTTTGGATACGGCGGGTGCTGAAAAGTTACTTGGCCGAGGCGATATGTTGTACCTCGGTAATGGGTCAAGCCAGGCTGTTAGGTTACAAGGAACCTATATCGAAGATGAGGTTGATTTGATTACTGACTTTGTTAGAACACAAGGAAAGCCAAGATATGCGTTTAATCCAGATGGATTGAAGAAAATGGCAGATCAGAATGAGCAACAAGACGATTTATTACCAGGTGTTTTAGATTTTATTGCACATGAACAGACTATTTCCACTTCTAAATTACAACGCGTCTTTTCGATTGGTTATAATAGAGCTGCAAATATTATTGATGAACTTGAAAATCATCATCATGTTTCACATGCTAAAGGGTCTAAACCCCGAGATGTGTATTTGACTGAAGATGAATTAAGACGAATGAGAGCAGAATTTTAATGACATTCTGAATATATTACCTTATTTTGAGTTTAGTTTATGGTAAAATTATAGAGAATGCTGTCAGAAAAGAGGATAATTATGAATAATCAAAAGGTATATTACTTTGTAGGAATAAAAGGCTCAGGGATGAGTTCTTTAGCATTAATTTTACATGACAAAGGATTCAACGTTGAAGGATCTGATATCGATCAGTACACGTTTACACAACGTGGATTGGAATTAGCTGGTATTAAGGTTTATTCATTTGATGAAAAAAATATTCATGAAGGGTTAACTGTAATTGCGGGAAATGCATTTACTGCTGACCATCCTGAAATAAAAAAAGCCCGTGAAATGGGCTTAGATGTTGTTAGTTATCCTGAGATGGTCAGTCGTTTGATGGAAGGCTACACAAGTATCGGAGTAGCTGGTTCTCATGGTAAAACAAGTACAACTGGACTTCTTGCTCATGTCTTGAGTGGAATCGCACCAACGAGCTACTTAATTGGTGATGGTACTGGTAAGGGGAAACCTGATGCAAGATTTTTTGTCTATGAAGCTGATGAATACCGTCGCCATTTTGTTGCGTATCACCCAGACTATTCAATTATGACGAATATTGATTTTGATCATCCAGATTATTTTACTGGCATTGATGATGTTTTTGATGCTTTCGAAACGGTTGCCAAACAAACTAAAAAAGGTATTTTTGCTTGGGGGGATGATCCTTTACTCCGTAAAATCAAAGCTGATGTTCCAATTTATTATTATGGAACAAAGGAAGCTGATGATTTCCAAGCTCGTGATATTAAACGAACGACTAAAGGGTCTGAATTTGATGTCTTTTATCATGATGAAGCATTAGGTCACTACAATATTCCTATATTTGGTGAACATAATATTTTAAATAGTTTAGCTGTTATTGCTGTCGCTCATTTTGAAAAAGTTGATTTAGAAGAAATTGCTAATGAATTGTTAAGCTTCAAAGGGGTTAAACGCCGATTCAGTGAAAAATATATTGGTGATATGACGATTATTGATGATTATGCGCATCATCCATCAGAAATTAAAGCAACAATTGATGCTGCTCGTCAAAAATATCCAGATAAAGAATTAATTGCTGTTTTCCAACCACATACGTTCAGTAGAACAATTGCATTGATGGATGACTTTGCGGTTAGTTTAAATCTTGCCGATAAAGTATATTTAACGGATATTTTTAGTTCTGCTCGTGAAACGTCAGGTAATGTTTCGAGTGAAGATCTTGGCGCAAAAATTGTTAAGGGTGGCGAGATTATTAAACTTGATAATCTTTCACCATTGCTTGATTATAGCAATGCAGTTGTTATTTTCATGGGTGCCGGAGACGTTCAAAAATATGAATATGCGTATGAAGATTTATTAAGTAATTTAAGTTTTAAAAATAATTAATTGTTAGGAAAGAAATGACGTAAAAGTCATTTCTTTTTTATTAGTTAATTCTTTTTAAAGAAAAGTAAAATGGCTTGATAATCTTAAATAATTTGATACACTGGTGCTTATACGAAATGGTAAATAAAGGAGCTAACAGTATGGCAAATGTCGGTAAATTAATTAATGAAATTGTTGAGGGCGATAAACTAACCGTGACTGAACGGATTATTAACCGCGATATTATGATTTATTTAGGATTAACCAATGATACGAATCCTTTATATACGCAAAAAGATTATGTTGAGCGTGCTGATTTTGAAACAATTCTTGCGCCTCCGGTATTAGTAATTGGTATTATAACAAGTTCAATTTCTAAGTTATTTCCGGGCCCAGGTAGTCAAATTGTGAACATTTCAACGAATTTTATATTACCAATTTATCAAAATCAAAATATTACATTTAAGTTTGAAATTATTCGTGTAGATGAAATGAAGGAAGTTATAACTATTTCTGTTGAAGCAGCGAATAAAGAAAATGAAAGAGTTTTGGATGCGTTAATTATGGTTAAACCACCCAAAATTTCTTAATTAATAGGAGGAAAATGAGATGGATAATCAGAATAGAGTTATTATTAATGAAAAAGATGGATTAAACAATTTCTTATCAAAATTATATGGTTATATGGCATTAGCCGTTGGCGTTTCAGCTATTACCGCATTTTTAGTTTTGACGGTCTTCCAACAATCAGTTTTCGGATTTATGTCAGCACATTCATGGTCAATTTGGGTACTCTTTATCGTTCAATTGGTTGTTGTTTTAAATATTAACGTCAAAGCATCACGGGCGCCATTTGTTACATTTGCGTTATTGATGGGTTATTCAGTACTTGAGGGAGTAACGCTGTCGCTGATTATATCAATGTATTCAGCTGGCAATATTATTGCTGCGTTTGCCGCAAGTTCAGCTGTTTTTATAACAATGACAATTTTGGGTAATGTTACTAAACGAGATTTAACTAAAATAGGGACACAAGCTTTAGCTGCTTTAGTTGGATTAATTGTTGCTTCATTTGTAAACTTGTTCTTACAAAGTGAGCTTATTAATTACGTATTTTCATATATTGCTGTTATTATTTTCACCATTTTAACAGCTTGGGATACACAAAAATTAAGACAAGTCTTTTTACAACGTGATAGCAATATTTCGGTTTCTAACCTAGCTATGACGGGTGCTTTGATGTTATATCTTGATTTCATTAATTTATTTATTTCGTTCTTACAAATTTTTGGTTATGGTGGTAGAGATTAAATATTAAATGAACAAAATAAGTTGGTTAAACCCCTAAGTTAGGCATTTGATAACTTAGGGGTTTTTATTACTTATTGAGTTATTGTGTGATTCATTATTAATCACGGCTGATGTTTGGTAAAATAGAGATAGAGATTTTTAAAGGAGACGGATATCAGATGACTAATACTAATGGAAAATTACTACTAATTGATGGAAATAGCATTGCCTATCGTGCATTTTTTGCACTTTATCAATCGGTAGATCGATTTACGAACCAAGCAGGTCTGCATACAAATGCATTATATGGCTTCAATAATATGTTGAATGTTATATTAGAAACTGAAAAACCAACACATGTATTAGTTGCGTTTGATGCAGGGAAAACAACTTTTAGAACTAAAAAATATGATAATTATAAAGCGGGTAGATCAAAAACACCTCCAGAATTAAAAGAGCAAATGCCTTATTTTAGAGAATTATTGGCAGGATATGGGATTAAAACTTACGAATTAGCTGATTTTGAAGCGGATGATATTATTGGCACAATGGCTAAAAAGGGTGAAAAAGCTGGGTATGATGTGACTATTGTAACCGGAGACCGGGATCTTACTCAGTTAACAACTGATAAAGTGACTGTTTCTGTTACTAAAAAAGGAGTTAGCGAAATAGAAAAATTTACACCAGCACATGTGATGGATAAATTTGGATTAACACCGTTGCAGATCATCGATATGAAAGGATTAGTTGGTGATACCTCTGATAATTATCCTGGTGTTACTAAAGTCGGTGAAAAAACAGCGATTAAGTTATTGACAGAATATGGGTCAATGGAAAATCTTTACGAAAATATTGATCAATTAAAGAAAAGTAAAATGAAAGAACATTTAATTGAAGATAAAGATCAAGCCTTTATGAGTAAAGACTTGGCAAGAATTCGCCAAGATGCACCTATTACGGTTGATTTTCCAGAGACAAAATGGAATGGACAAGATTTAGACAAATTAGTTGCATTCTATGAAGAAATGGATTTTAAAAAGTTTTTGAGTCAACTGAATTTAAATCCAACGTCAGATAATGCTGAAATAGATTTATTTTCAGAGCCTAAAAAAACGGATTATACAGTTTTAACTCAGGATAATTTGACTGAAATCGCTCAATTAAAACAGCCAATATCATTTTATTTAGAGATGTTAGATGATAATTATCATACTGCAAATTTTGATGGATTTACGATTGGTGATGGCAATCAATTTTTTGTTACACGCGATGTTGAGCTATTAAAATCACAAATCTTAGTTGATATTCTTTCAAGTGATTCAGTGCAAAAGAATGTATTTAATTTCAAACGTAATTATGTTGCGTTAAATCGACTGGGGATTCAGCTTGATGGAACAGGATTTGATCTTTTATTAGCCTCATATTTGTTAGATACAAGTGATAATAGTGATGATCTTAGTAAGGTAGCTCAAAAACATGATTATTACGATGTTAAGACTGATGAGGAAGTCTATGGTAAGGGTGTTAAACGCGGAATTCCGGAAGATGATGCTGTCTTTTTCAATCATATGGCATCGAAAGCTGAGGCATTACACCTTTTAAAAGAGCCTTTGATGGCGGGATTAGTTAAACATGAACAATTAGATTTGTATACAAATATGGAATTACCATTGTCACTTGTATTAGCCAAGATGGAAATTCGCGGAATTACGGTAGATGCAGATCGATTAAATGTTATGCAAGGTGAGTTTTCAATTATTTTAAAAGATATGGAAACTAAAATTTATGCAGAAGCAGGTGAAGAATTTAATATTAATTCGCCTAAACAATTGGGTGTGATTTTATTTGAGAAATTAAAATTACCAGTTGTTAAGAAAACGAAAACGGGTTATTCAACTGCTGTTGATGTTTTAGAACAACTTAGTACTGTGGCTCCAATTGCCGATTTAATTTTAAAATATCGACAGATTGCTAAAATTCAATCGACTTATGTTGAAGGATTATTGAAAGTGAGACATGCAGATAAGAAAGTTCATACGAGATACCTGCAAACATTAACGGCAACTGGTCGTTTGTCATCTGTAGATCCTAATCTGCAAAATATTCCAGTTCGAGTTCCTGCAGGTAAAAAAATTAGACAAGCATTTGTTCCTGAACATGAAGGCTGGAAAATTTTCTCATCTGATTATTCTCAAATTGAATTACGCGTTTTGGCGCATATTGCGCATGATACAAATATGCAAGAAGCTTTTAAAGAAGGTATTGATATACATGCCAATACTGCAATGAGAATCTTTAATTTAAAGTCACCTGATGATGTGACATCGAATATGCGTCGTACGGCCAAGGCAGTTAACTTTGGAATTGTGTATGGCATTAGTGATTATGGGCTATCACAAAATATTGGGATTACTAGAAAACAAGCACAAACGTTTATTGATACGTATTTAAATGAATTTACAGGTGTTAAGAACTATATGGAAAATGTTGTACGTGAAGCTAAAGATAAAGGTTATGTCGAAACGTTATTTCATCGTCGTCGTTACTTACCAGAAATTAATAGTCGAAACTTTAATTTACGTTCATTTGCTGAAAGAACAGCAATGAATACGCCTATTCAAGGAAGTGCGGCTGATATTATTAAAGTTGCTATGATTAATATGGATAAAATGTTAGAAGAAGAACATTTGCAAGCCAAAATGTTATTGCAAGTGCATGATGAATTAATTTTTGAGGCACCAGAAGAAGAGATTGCTATTTTGCAAAAGAAAGTCCCTGAAGTTATGGATGCGGCTGTTTCTTTAGAAGTTCCTTTAAAGGTTGAAAGTGCATTTGGAGAGACATGGTTTGATACTAAATAAAATTATTTAGGGGTGATTAAATGCCAGAGTTACCAGAAGTTGAAACGGTTCGAAGAGGTCTGAGTCAATTAGTTATTGGTAAGACGATTAAATCAATTGATGTCTTATGGCCTAAGATTGTAAATGGGGATTTACTAGATTTTAAACGTGAATTAGAAGGTAGTAAAATTGAATCGATTGATCGATTAGGTAAATACTTACTTTTTCGTTTTAATAATCAAATGACAATGGTATCTCATTTGAGAATGGAAGGTAAATATTTTGTTCGGACTTCAGATGAACCCATTGAAAAACATTCTCATGTTATTTTTCATCTTACTGATGGACAAGATTTAAGATACAATGATGTTCGTAAATTTGGTCGGATGCAGTTAATTCCGACTGGTCAGGAACGAACATTACCAGGTCTTAAAAAATTGGGTCCTGAACCGACAGATGAAGAATTTAAGCTTGGTTATTTTAAAAAGTACTTGTCGCGTAAGCATATGGCGATTAAACCTGTGTTATTAAACCAAGAGGCAGTTGCTGGGTTGGGAAATATTTATGTTGATGAAGTATTGTGGATGAGTAAAATTAATCCGGAACAACCAGCAAATTCGATTTCTGATGGTAAATTAGCTAAATTACGTAAAAATATTATTC
Organism: Dellaglioa sp. BT-FLS60; assembly: GCF_054941065.1. Taxonomy (NCBI): domain Bacteria; kingdom Bacillati; phylum Bacillota; class Bacilli; order Lactobacillales; family Lactobacillaceae; genus Dellaglioa; species Dellaglioa sp. BT-FLS60. The sequence goes on along the minus strand of NZ_JBSOLI010000031.1, from coordinate 139,975 downwards.
TTGAATTAGCGACTGCGGTTCAGGCAGGTGGAACGACAATTAGGTCGTATACGGGTGCGTTTGGTGAGACAGGTCTGTTTCAATTTGATTTAAATGTCTATGGTCAGACGGGTAAGCCTTGTCCTAGATGTGGCACACCTATTGTTAAAATAAAAGTGGCACAACGTGGGACGCATTATTGTCCGCATTGCCAACCGTTAAAGGAAGTTTAAAAATGACTTATATACTTGGGTTAACTGGCGGAATTGCAACAGGTAAATCGACGGTTAGTCACATTTTTAAAGAAGAAAATGTGCCAGTTATTGATGCAGACGTAATTGCAAGGCAAGTTGTTGAGCCAGGATCAAAAACGATAAAAAGGATAAGTCAGACATTTGGTGAAGAATACGTCACAATAGATGGAAGGCTAAATCGTAAAAAGTTAGGTAAGTTAGTTTTCAGTAATAAAAAGGCGTTAGAAAAATTAAATAATATTATGCATCTGATTATTAGAAAAGAAATTTTAGCACAAATCCAAATACAAAAGAAATCGGACAGTAAGTTAGTCGTCTTAGATATGCCCTTGCTGTTTGAACAAAATTATCAATTATTATGTGATGCAGTCATGGTTGTCTTCGTACCTGAAAATGTACAAATAAAGCGATTAATCAAGCGAGATAGTCTGACTTTTGATGAGGCGCAGTCTCGTATTAAGGCACAGTGGTCAATTCAGAAGAAAAAAGAGTTAGCTGATTTTGTAATAGATAATTCAGCAACGGTTGCCGTTACAAGGGGTCAAGTGCTAAACTGGCTTAGTACTCAAAATAATGTCTAACTAATAGGTAAATAAAAATGATGGGGTGTCACTATGAAATGTCCACATTGCCAACATAATGGCTCTCGAGTCGTTGACAGTCGACCAACAGATGAAGGTCGCGTTATCAGACGACGTCGTGAATGTGAAAATTGTGAATTTAGATTCACAACATTTGAGCGAGTTGAAGCCACGCCGTTACTTGTTATTAAGAAAAATGGCACGCGGGAAGAATTCAATCGTGAAAAAATTCTTAAGGGGATTATTAGGTCAGCAGAAAAGCGACCTGTTTCAATGAAAGATATTACACATCTTGTGGATCAAGTAGAAAATAGTGTTAGAGCATTAGGTGAAAATGAAATTTCAAGTCAATTGATTGGTGAATATGTCATGGGATTACTTGCTGATGTAGATGAAATTGCGTACATTAGATTTGCTAGTGTTTACCGTCAATTTAAAGATATGAGTGTTTTCTTGAAGGAATTGAACGAAATGATGGATCGGGATAAAGCACCCACGGATAAACAAGATTTGAAGGAATGATAATCAAATGATTAATACATGGGAAAATATGAGTCCGAAAGATGGCTACATTGTCTTAATGGATGAAAAGGTTACAAATGATGATATTGAACGACTAGACTACTTGTATCAACCTGTTATGGGCGTGATTGCGAGTGGTCTATTTTCACTATTAAAAGGTGAAGCAAGTCAGAATCCACAATTGTCTAACCGAAAAATGCACAGTGAGTTACTGGCATTATTGAATATTGATTTGCCAATGTTTTATGAGGCAAGAAGTGCCCTTGAAGCACTGGGCCTTCTAAAGAGCTTCGAAAAAGAAGATGCTTTGGGTAAAGTTGTTGTTTACCAATTGCGTCGGCCTTTACAGGCAGCAGATTTTTTCACGGATGATTTGCTCAGTATTTTACTTTGGGAATCAATTGGTGATAGTAGGTATCAAGCAATTACCGCCCGTTTTGCATTACCCGTTTTAAAATTAGATGGTTTTAAAGAAACGTCAAAAAGCTTTTTAGATGTTTTTCAAGTTAACCAGGCACATTTATCAGATAAACCTGATATTATTGCTGAAAGTAAAAAGGCTTTTTCAACGAATAAAAAAGCACCACAGAAATTGGTTGAAACAAGTGCTATTGAATCATTTGATTTTAAATTTTTTATTGAACTGTTGGAAAAAAGTTTTGTGTCATTGGATAAAATTAATGAACAACGCGATTTAATTATTTCAGAACATCTTTTATATGGGATTGATGAGATTGAAATGGCCCAGTTTATTGGCGATTCAGCTGACCTATCAACAAATGAAGTCGATTATAATGTATTTAAACAGCATATTGCACATAAATATAATCAACAGATTAAATTGAAAAAGCAAGCTGAATCAAAAAATGAGGACAGTAAAAAAATTAAGACAAAGTCCGTTGAGACACTAAAAAAAGCGGGCTTTTCTAAAGAAGATTCACAATTAATTCTCGCTAGTGAAGCTTATAATCCTTTCGATTTCTTGAAATCGTTAAAGGAGAGTAAGGGTGGCTATGTGACTGATAGTGAATCCTATTTGCTGCAACAACTTGTTCAACGACAAATATTTTCGAATGCAGTTATTAATATTTTGAGTCACTATATTTTAATTGATCGAGATTTAGCGACATTGAATAAATCTTTTGTTGATACAATGGCCAATGATTGGTCACAACAAAAAGTGAAGACGCCTGAAGATGCCATTAATCAGGTTCGTCAATTCAATACTAAAAAAACAGAAACTAAAGTATCTAATCAGCGCCAAAGAAAAATAATTAAAAAAGAGACTCTACCTGACTGGGCTAAAGATGATTATCAAGCACCAGAAGTAGATGTCAAAATTGATAAAGCCGAACTACAAAGACAGCTAGCAGAATTTAATAAAACGGCTCCCAAAGGAGGATAATAATGGAAGATTTAGGAACAGAACTTAAAAAATTTCTTGCAAAGGATAATCTGAGCGACAGATATCCTAATGTGAATTATCGTGATCTGATGAGTAAGGTCTATGAAGATTCTGATGTCATTGGATTTTTAGAAGCAAATAAAGCTGAATTAACCGAAGAAAACATTCAACGTGCTGATGCAAAGCTATATGAATTTTTATCTGAAAAGAATAAAGTTATTCTTGGTAAAGGGATGATAGCACCTGGATATAAGCCTCAATTAGTCATGAATAATCATATGATTAATGTTTCCTATGTTCCAACGGATTCTTTTATTGAAGCACAAAAGAGTAGAGCAGTATCCAAGCGGGTTAAATCAATGAGCATGTCTAAGGATATCAAAAATGCGACTATGAACAGTTTTGATATGGATGAACGTGGGGATGCACTTAGTAAAAGCTTGAAGTTTATTACAGAATTTGTTGCGGATCCTAAGTCTTATCATCAAGCAATGTATTTTTATGGCAGTTTTGGCGTTGGTAAAACTTACCTATTAGGTGCAATGGCTAATGAGTTAGCAAATCGCGGATACCAAACAACATTAATGCATTTTCCTAGTTTTGCAGTTGAAATTAAGAATGCCATTAGCGATAATCGAGTTTATGATATGTTGAATGCTGTTAAAAAATCTGAAATTTTAATGATTGATGATATTGGTGCTGACGCAATGTCTAGTTGGGTTCGTGATGATATTTTAGGGGTTATTTTACAATATCGTATGCAAGAAGAGTTACCAACATTTTTTAGTTCTAATTTTTCGATGAAACAATTGGAAGAGGAACATCTACGAATTAGCCAAAGAGGCGAAGATGAGCCTCTTAAAGCTAAGCGAATTATGGAACGAATCCATTTTTTAGCAAAAGAAGTTAAAATTGTTGGTAAAAATCGTCGCCCTAAATAAGATTAATGGTTGCTAAAATGTGATAAAAATGGTTAAATAGTTATTAAATTGATACGGAAGATTACATTCTTTTTTAATGTCTACAGGGAGAGAGAGCATAGCTGGAAGCTTTCTTGGCAGAGAATAAGTGATGACCACTTCCATAATGTTGCCTAACTTTTGTTAGGTCGGATTGAATCCGTTAAAATCTATGGAGAAAGTTTTGCTTTGGTAAAACTTTGAATTTGGGTGGAACCACGTTAATCGACGTCCCTAATACACAAGCTTATTGTGTATTAGGGACTTTTTTTGTATCAAAAAATTAAAAATGATGGAGGAAGTTAACATGTCAAAAATAAATATTACATTTCCAGATGGTGTCATCAAAGAATTTGATGCGGGCATTACAACAGAAGATGTTGCCAAATCAATTAGTCCTAGTTTAGCTAAAAAATCGATTGCCGGTAAATTTAACGGTGTCTTGGTTGATTATCTTCGTCCATTAGAAGCTGATGGGGCCATTGAAATCGTGACTAAAGAATCTGCAGATGGCTTAGTTGTTTTATGGCATACGGCTGCTCAAATTTTGGCCAATGCTTTGCAACAATTATACCCAGGTATGAAATTTGGTATGAGTTCTGATATTGAAAATGGGTTCTATTTCGATACAGATAATGGTGAAGCACAAGTTAGTGTTGATGATTTGAAAAAAATTCAAGACAAGATGAAAGCCATTGTTAAAGAAAATTTAAAAATTGAACGTCAATTAATTTCAAAGGCTGAAGCGCTTGAATTAGTTGCGGGGGATCCATACCGTGCTGAATTAGTTAAAGAAGCTACTGATGAAAATGGGCAAGTTGAAGTTTACAAACAAGGTGAATTTGTTAATTTGAGTGATGGTGTTCAATTACGTTCAACTGCTGATGTTAAAATTTTCCAATTATTATCAGTTGCTGGTGCATATTGGCAAGGTAAATCAAGTAACCCAATGTTACAACGTGTTTACGGAACAGCGTTCTTTAAACAAAAAGACTTGGATGCTGAATTAGTTCGTCGTCAAGAAGCGCGTGAACGTGATCACCGTGTAATTGGTAACGATTTAGACTTATTCTTTGTTGATCCTAAAGTTGGTGCTGGATTACCTTACTGGTTGCCAAATGGTGCGACAATTCGTCGTACAATTGAACGTTATATTGTGGATAAAGAAGTTGCAAATGGTTATGATCATGTTTACACACCAATCTTGGCTAATTTAGATTTATACAAGACTTCTGGTCATTGGGATCATTATCGTGAAGATATGTTCCCACCAATGGATATGGGTGATGGTGAAGAATTGGAATTACGTCCAATGAATTGTCCTTCACATATTCAAGTTTACAAACATCATATCCGTTCATACCGTGATCTTCCTATCAGAATTGCTGAATTAGGGATGATGCATCGTTATGAAAAATCAGGTGCACTTTCTGGTCTACAACGTGTTCGTGAAATGACACTAAATGATGGTCATACATTCGTTGCTCCTGATCAAATTCAAGAAGAATTCAAAAGTGTTCTTCGTTTAATGATGGAAGTATATGCTGATTTCGGTATCGCTGATTATACATTCCGTTTAAGTTACCGTGATCCAGCTAACACAGCAAAATATTTTGATGATAACGAAATGTGGACTAAATCACAAAATATGTTAAAAGGTGCTATGGATGACTTAGGCTTGGATTATTACGAAGCCGAAGGTGAAGCAGCCTTTTATGGTCCTAAATTAGATGTTCAAACAAAAACAGCATTAGGAAATGATGAAACTTTATCAACAATCCAATTAGATTTCATGATGCCTGAAAAATTTGAATTGTCATATATTGGTGATGATGGTGAAGAACATCGTCCAGTTATGATTCATCGTGGACTTGTGTCAACAATGGAACGTTTCACAGCTTACTTAACAGAAATGTATAAAGGTGCCTTTCCAACATGGTTAGCTCCTAAACAAGTGACAATCATTCCAGTTAAAAATGACCTTCATGCTGATTATGCACATGATTTACGTGCTAACTTAGTTGCGCGTGGTGTTCGCGTTACAGTTGATGAACGTAATGAAAAAATGGGTTACAAGATGCGTCAAGCCCAAGTGAATAAAGTGCCTTATATTCTTGTGGTTGGTGATAATGAAGTGGCTGAAAATACAGTTTCTGTTCGTCGTCATGGTGAAGATGATTCTAATGTCTTTACAAAAGAAGACTTTATTAACAATATTACAAAAGAAATTGCTAACTATAGTCGTAAAGTATAAAAAATAATTCAATCGTCTTGACAAAAGGGGAATGAGTTGGTATGATTTAAAAGTTAAGAAAAAGCAGAGGCTCCCGCTTCTCGCCTGAAGAGACAAAAGAGTCTCTGGGCAGAATAATATTGAAATTAAATTCCAATTAAAATGGATTTCAAGCGGGCTGCGATAATTTATTATTGTTGCCCGTTTTTCTGTGTTTTTTCTCAAAAAAATTTGGAGGTGCATTGCCATAGCAGTTGATAAAGTAGACAAAATGGTCAATGAAGGTATCCGTGCGTCGGAACTTCGTTTGATTGGTGATGATGGCGAACAACTTGGTGTTAAAACCAAACAAGAAGCATTAGATATGGCAGAAGTTGCCAATTTAGATGTTGTCGTAGTTGCTGCTAATTCAAAACCACCAGTTGCTAAGATCATGGATTACGGGAAATATCGTTTTGAATTACAAAAGAAACAAAGAGAAGCCCGTAAAAACCAAAAAATTGTTAATGTTAAAGAAGTTAGACTTAGTCCAACAATTGATATTAATGATTTCAACACAAAATTGAAAAATGCCTCAAAATTCCTTGCAAAAGGGGATAAGGTTAAAGTATCAATTAGATTTAAAGGCCGTGCAATTACGCATAAAGAAATCGGACGTGATGTCTTGAATCGCTTCGCTGACGCAGCTAAAGAAGTTGCATCAGTTGAATCAAGAGCGAAGATGGATGGACGTAGTATGTTCATGATGCTTGCACCTAAGGCTGAAAAGTAAAGCTATATTAGGAGGATATTAGATTATGCCAAAACAAAAGACTCATCGTGCATCAGCAAAACGTTTTAAACGTACAGGGAATGGTGGCTTGAAACGCTCTAAAGCTTATACAAGTCATCGTATGCATGGTAAAACTAAGAAACAACGTCGTCAATTAAGCAAATCAACTACAGTGTCAGCATCAGATAACAAGCGTATCAAACAAATGCTTTCACAAATGAAATAATAAATATAAATTAGACAATTGATGCCGTTTTTAAATGGCTCAATAAGGAGGAATTTTCATGCCACGAGTTAAAGGTGGAACTGTTACACGTCAACGTCGTAAAAGAATGCTTAAATTAGCAAAAGGTTACCGCGGATCAAAACATATCCAATTTAAGGTAGCTAAACAACAAGTAATGAAATCTTACCAATATTCATTCCGTGATCGTCATCAAACAAAACGTAACTTCCGTCGTCTATGGATTGCACGTATTAACGCTGCAGCACGTATGAACGGTTTAAGTTACAGTAAGATGATGCATGGCTTGAAATTAGCAGAAATTGAAGTTAACCGTAAAATGTTAGCTGAATTAGCTGTTAAAGATTCAGCAGCATTTGCTGCTGTTGCAGAAGAAGCTAAAAAAGCATTAAGCAAATAATAAATTTAAGAGGGTACTTGACCAAGCGTCAAGTGCTCTTTTTTTAATAAAATTTCTGTAAAGGAGTTAAGCATGTCATTTTCGGAAAAAGTTCAACAAGCTTCGAATAATTGGTGGGAACTCAGTTTTGAACATCCATTTATCAAACAATTGACTACTGGATTATTACCAATAGAAGCTTTTAGGTATTATTTAATTCAAGATCATTATTACTTAATGCACTTTAGCAGGATCCATCAATTAGTTGGTGAACAGACGAATAATGTGGAAATTAAGCAATTAATGTTTGCTTCTGCTGAAGGTTTAGCACAAAGTGAGTTGGCGATTAGAAAAGAATTTTTCGAAGAATTAAATATAACAGATGAAGAAATCAGTCAAACTGAAATTGCCCCAACTGCTTACCATTACGTTTCTCATATGTATCGACAATTAGTGGAATTTAATCCAGAAACAGCTTTTGCTGGACTCCTACCGTGTGCTTGGCTCTATTTAGAAATTGGCTATAAATTAATCGATAAAGGTTCTCCTAACCCTATGTATCAACGATGGATTGAAACATATGCAACTGAGGAACTTAAAAAATCTGTTGTTGATCAACGGCATATATTAGATAGAGTTGCGAATGAATCAGATGGAGAAACAGTTGCAGCAATGGAAAATGCATTTAAAATAAGTAGTATAGAAGAATATAATTTTTGGGGAATGGCACTTGAGCATCAAACATGGGATAATTTTATTTTTAAAAATAAGTAAAATTTTCTTAATTTAAGAGGATATCTTTTTTTAAATGAAATTAAATTTGATTGTTTTCATGTAAAACATGCAATTTAGTTGAAAGTACATTATACTTAGATTATTATTCTAAAATTGAGGTAGCTAAAATGCTTGAGAGATATAAACCAACCTGGATGATTGAATCTATTTATGATTTAACACCAGAAGATTTACAAAATCATGGAATTAAAGTGGTTATGACTGATTTAGACAACACGTTAATTGCATGGGATAATCCAAATGGAACACCTGAATTGAAGAACTGGTTGGAACTTATTGCGGCAGCTTCAATTCCTGTGGTTGTTGTGTCTAATAATAGCCATGAACGTGTTGAAAAGGCGTTGGAACACATTGGATTACCTTTTGTTTCGAGAGCCTTAAAACCGTTCACAAAGGGCATTAACCAAGTTAAGAATGAATTTAAGATGAGTAATCAAGAATTAGTTTTAATAGGTGATCAATTAATGACGGATATTGCTGCGGCAAATAATGCGGGCATTAAAAGTATCTTGGTTAAACCACTTGTTAAATCAGATGCTTGGAACACAAAACCTAATCGTTTCGTTGAAAAAAGAATTAAGAATCATTTAATTAAAAAACATGACTTTAAAACTAAATGGGGGAATTCATTGGATGACTGACATAATTGAAGTACCAGAAGTTGACGAAGATCTTTTTTGTATTGGCTGTGGCTCAAAAATTCAAAGTGAAAATGTAGACGAGTTAGGTTATACACCTAAGTCTGCGGTAAAAAAAGGCCTTGAAACAAATGAATTATATTGTCAAAGATGCTTTAGATTAAGACATTACAACGAAATTGCTGACGTTAAGTTAACTGATGATGATTTCTTGAAATTATTAAACCAAATTGGTAATGCTGATGCATTAATTGTTAATGTTATTGATATTTTCGATTTCAATGGTAGTTTAATCCCTGGATTACACCGATTTGTTGGTGATAATCCCGTTTTAATGGTTGGGAATAAAGCTGATTTATTACCTAAATCACTAAGACGTACGAAGTTAAAGGATTGGATGAGACAACAAGCTAACGCACAAGGGTTACGACCAATTGATGTTGCATTGACAAGTGCAACGAAGAATTTTGCGATTGATGAATTGTTGGAATTAATCGAAAAATATCGTGAAGGTCGTGATGTGTACGTTGTTGGGGTAACTAATGTTGGTAAATCAACATTAATTAATCAAATTATCAAACAAAGAACAGGTGTCCAAGACTTGATTACAACGTCAAGATTCCCAGGAACAACGCTTGATAAGATTGAAATTCCATTGGATGATGATCGCGCCTTGATTGACACACCAGGAATTATTCATCAGGATCAGATGGCTCATTATTTATCAGGTAAGGCACTCAAATTAGTTTCTCCTCAAAAAGAAATTAAACAACGTGTTTACCAATTAAATGAAGACCAAACATTATTCTTCGGGGCTGTTGCTAGATTTGATTACATTTCTGGTGGGACTCCTGGGGTTGTTGTTTATCTTGATAATGATTTAATGATTCATCGCACAAAAACTGAGACAGCAAGTGAATTTTATGAAAAACATGCGGGTGGTTTATTAAATCCACCAACAGATGATGAAATGACTGATTTCCCAGAATTAGTTCGTTTTGAATTTAAAGCGACACAAAAAAGTGATTTAGTATTCGCCGGTCTTGGATGGGTTACCATCAACGAGGGTGCTAAAGTCGCTGGCTGGGCACCAAAAGGTGTTTCAGTTCTTTTACGTAAAGCAATGATATAAGAGGAGTTAATTACAATATGACATTAAGAGGCAAACAAAAAAGATATTTACGCAGTCAGGCACATCATTTACGTCCACTTTTCCAAGTTGGAAAAGAAGGCGTTTCGACTAATTGGTTGAATCAAATTCGTGAAGCAATCGAAAAACGTGAATTAATTAAAATTAACATGTTACAAAATGCAACAGTTGATGCAAATGAAGTTCGCATTTTTATTGAATCTAATAGTTCAATTCAAGTTGTTCAAGTGATTGGTCATACTTTGGTCGTTTACCAAGCTGCAACAGATGTTGAAAATCGTGATATTTCTGATAAAGTTAATTTACTCGCTTAATTTAAAATTATGAGGAGGTTTTTGACTTGACTATTCAAGTACAAAAATTAAAAGAAATTAATTTAGTCACAGAATTTAAAACAGAACCCATTCCTGATAATGGTAAAAAACGTGTGGGCATTCTTGGAGGTACGTTTAATCCACCTCACATGGGGCATTTAATAATTGCTGATCAAGTTTGTCAGCAATTAGGGTTAGACGAAGTTCGGTTTATGCCGGATGCAACGCCACCACATGTGGATAAAAAAGAAGCGATTGATGAGACGTATCGGCTTAATATGGTTAATCAGAGTATCGCTGATAATGCCAAGTTTAAGCTAGAAGATGCTGAAATCAAACGTGGCGGAATTAGTTATACGTATGACACCATTGTTGCTTTAAAGGCAGCTCATCCAGAAAATGATTATTATTTTATTATCGGTGGTGATATGGTTGATTACTTACCTAAGTGGTCTCGTATTGATGAGTTGGTAAAATTAGTTCATTTCGTTGGTGTTAAACGAACGGGATTTGAACAAAAAAGTCGGTACCCGATTCTCTGGGTTGACGTGCCTACAATTGATATTAGTTCAACTCAAATTCGAAATAAGGTTAAACAAGGGTGTTCAATTAATTATTTAGTACCTAAGTTAGTTTCTGATTACATTGAGAAAGAGGGTTTGTATCGTGAGTAATTTAATTTATTCTAAAAATCTTTTCAATGGAACTAGGGAAGAACTAGTGCAAATATTGAAAGATACCTTGAGCGAAAAAAGATTTCAACATGTATTAAATGTTGAAAAAGCGGCAATTGGACTTGCTCAGCACAATCATGGTGATATCGAAAAAGCTAGTATTGCGGGATTAATCCATGACTATGCTAAGGAACGGTCAGACGAAACATTCATCACAACAATTAAGCAAAAACACTTGGATCCTGATTTATTAAATTGGGGGAATGCTATCTGGCATGGTATTGTTGGTGCAGAATTAATTCATGATGAATTAGGTATTTCAGATTCTGAAATCTTGACGTCGATTGTGAAGCATACAACAGGGGCTGTCGAGATGACTTTATTGGATAAAATTGTCTATGTGGCTGATTTTATTGAAGAAACTCGAACTTTTCCTGGTGCTATTGAAGCGAGAAAAATTGCCGCTGTCAACTTAGATAAGGCAGTTGGTTTTGAAACAAAACATACCTTAAGTTATTTAATTGATACCAATAAAAAAGTGTATCCTAAAACAATTTTGACCTTTAATAAATGGGTCGCAGAATAGAGGAGTAATAATGAATAGTATAGAAAAATTAGAAATTGCAGTTAAGGCTGCTGATGGTAAACGTGGCGAAAATACAGTCGCTATTGATGTTCATGAAATTAGCTTATTAGCAGATTATTTCATGGTGACACAAGCTGATTCAGCTCGTCAGGTCAAAGCTATTGTTAAAGAAATTCAAGATCAAGAAGAACTTGCAGGCGTTGAAGTGCGCCGTATTGAAGGCCGTAACTCAACTAGCTGGGTCTTATTAGATTTTGGTGATTTAATTGTGCATGTCTTCAAAACTGAATCACGTGAATTTTATGATTTAGAAAAATTCTGGTCTGAAGGCGCATCTGTAGATTTATCAGCATGGATTGAAGAATAATGATTTATACCACTTTTTCAAAATTATATGATCAATTAATGGATCCTGATCTATATGATTCTTGGCAAACCTTTGTCGAAGCACAAGTTCCTGATAAAAAAACTGAGATACTTGAATTGGCTTGTGGTGCAGGTCAATTGGCTATTGCATTAACGCAATCTGGGTATTCAGTTATTGGTTTGGATTTATCTGAAGAAATGTTATCAATTGCTGATCAACATGCGCAAGATGCGAACGTGTCTTTACCATTGTTACAGGGCGATATGATGGACTTGGAAGATTTAGAATTACCTCAATTTGATGCGGTTACTTGTTTTGCTGACTCATTTTGTTATTTACCAGATTCTGAATCTGTAGGTAATGTTTTTAAATCAATTCATGGATTATTACAAGAAAATGGGCGGTTTATTTTTGATGTGATATCGACTTATCAAACGGACGATGTTTATCCTGGATATATGTATAACTATCAAGATGATAATCAAGCTTTCTTATGGTCAACTTTTAAAGATGACCAACCACACAGTGTGGTTCATGAATTAACATTTTTTACTAAAAATGAGAGTAATGACCAATTTGAAAGATTAACTGAAGATCATCATGAACGAACATACTCAGTTGAAACATATACTGACTTATTAAAAAATGCTGGGTTTAAGACTATTAAAATATCTGCTGACTTTGGGACTAGTGAAGTTGATGAAAAAACGACAAGATTATTTTTTGTCTGCGATAAATAGGAGTGAGGCACTTGGACACGACTGGGATTATTGTTGAGTATAATCCATTTCATAATGGACATTTATATCAAATTAATCAGATAAAAGCGCAATATCCTGATACGACGATTGTTGCCATTATGAGCGGTCAATTCTTACAGCGGGGTGTTCCAGCAGCAATTGATAAAGAGAGCCGTACAAGGGAAGCATTACGGTCTGGTGTCGATTTAATAATTGAGTTACCCGTTGCATTTTCTGTTCAACCAGCTGATTTGTTTGCTAAAGGGGCAATTAAGTTGTTGGCAGGGATGCAGGTAACGCGGCTTGTCTTTGGTGCTGAACATCCTAAACTGGATTTTAAGTTTATTGCGACTGAAATTAAAACATTGGATAATGGATTTGATCAATTTAATGAAACTTATGCGACGCAATACCAACGAGCTGTTTTTGAAAAAACAGGTATCACTATTAATCAGCCAAATGACTTATTAGGTTTGGCCTATGCTGAGGCTTGTTTAGCAGAAAAAGCAGCTATCCAGTTGTGTCCGATTCAACGAGTTAAGGCTGATTACCATGAAGTTAATTTTGATGCAACTCAAGAGATTACAAGTGCTACTGCAATTAGGCTAGCTATTAAAAAGAACATATCGATTGCCAAAGTTGTCCCAGAGCAAACGAATCTTGATTCAGAAAATGAAAAGTGGGTTGATTGGTCAGATTTTTGGCCTTATCTTAAATATCAGTTGAGGTTGTCAACGCCAGAACAATTAGCGATGATTTATGGCATGTCTGAGGGTATTGAGTACCGATTGCTACAGCAATATGAACAACTGCCTGATGACGCTAATTTCGATGATTGGGTCCAAGCAGTGAAATCAAAACGAGTGACTTATACAAAAATTTCAAGACTTGCAACTTATATTTTGTTGCAAATAAAGCAAAATGAAATTGACAAACAATACAAGCAGCCTTATTATCATGTCTTAGGGTTCTCAAAAAAAGGTCAATTTTTGCTTAATTATCTAAAAAAAGAGGTACCATATCCCTTACTAACTAAAATTGGTAAGAAGGAAAAAGAAGGCCTTTATCATTTGGATTATCGAGCAGGCATTATTTATGGATTAGTTAGTCATAAAAAATCCGATCTTTTTAGAAAGCCCGTACAAATTAAATAACATCCTGTCAAGGGAATACCATTGACAATGTTTTTAATCACAGGTATAATCATAAGCGTTGCATTAGGAGGCATATTTGCATGAAATGGTCCTTAGTTGAGTTAAAAAAACAAAGTGATGAACCACTTCAAGTTGACGAAATGTTAAACCTTTCAGAAGGCTTAATGTCGCGCAACAAAACGATTACGTCGGTTTCAGAAGTCCACGTTACGGGCATTCTATCAGCAGACCATCAAGATGTTATTGGACATTTTAATGTTAGTTTAACAGTTGAAATGCCATCAACGCGTTCATTAGAGAGTGTCGATGTTCCATTGAATTTTTCAGTAGATGAATTTTATGTGGGTTATCGCGATAAAGCACTTGAACGATTTGATAAAAATGATGTCGTAATTGTTTTGGAAGAAGATATGCTCAATTTGAATTCTGTGATAGAGGATAATGTTTTATTACAGATTCCGATGCAGATACTGACTGACGATGAGAGAAAAGCAGAAGAATTACCAACTGGAGACGATTGGGAAGTTCTTACTGAAGATAAACTCGTACAGGTTAGAAAAGAAAAAGTTGATCCTCGATTTGCCTCGTTACAAAATTTCTTTGATAACGATGGTTCTGAAGAGGAATAAACATAACAATACTTTTATTAAAAGTTTTGGATAATTTTAAAGGAGGTGTTTGATAATGGCAGTACCAGCACGTAAAACATCAAAAACACGTAAGAGAATGCGTCGTACGCATTACAAGTTGACAGTCCCAGGTATGAGCGCTTGCCCTAACTGTGGCGAATTAAGAAAATCACATTATGTATGTCCTAGCTGTGGTTTTTATGACGGAAAAGAAGTCGTAAAAGTAAACAACTAAAGCTACATTAAGTAAAAAGCCTTAACAACCATGGTGTTAAGGCTTTTTCTGTACATAAAAAAAGATAAAATCCATTTGGATTTTATCTTTTTTCGTTAATTGTTAAACTCATAATTTCAAAATCTGTCTCTGGGTCAAAAAATTGGAAAGGGAGTTTAGCTTGGCTTTCAATGTAAGTCACATTTTTAGCTGGTGTTTTAACTGCCTTAAAAGTTGATGAACTAATAGATTTAATTAGTTCAATTAAATCTATTAGTAATAGTTCAGGCTTGTTACTAAGATTAGACCAACCAGAAAATTCAGAACGATAATTTTTAAAGATTGCTTTTCTAATGGGACTAATGAATGCATTACTACTGTCATCTTCGTAAGGGATAGATTGAGATGCAATAGTGTGTTGGCTAGTTGTACTGTAGATTTGAATACGGCTGTCCTTTAAATCTAAAAAATCGGCCGTCAATAATTTCCCGTTAACCTGAACAATTAAGTCAAAAGTAGGGATGTTATTAGAAAATTCTGCTTTTGCGCGACTGTATAAAAAAGTATCAATAGCATAGTATAATTCTTGAACTTCAACTAATTTCATATTTGAATGACCTCCTGAAATCAGTATAACAAAAAAAGGCAAAATAGATAGGAATTTTTGGTGTCTGGTGTATAATTGATGTTGAAAGTTAAAATGGGTTTATTGACAAAGTCGGTAGCTGATACTTTCTTAGATTACATGGATTTTGATTCACAAAAAATGAAAGAAATGTAGGAGGTATTATGATGGATAAAGCACAAATTGGTGTTATTGGAATGGCTGTCATGGGTAAGAATCTTGCCTTGAATGCTGAGAGTCGTGGCCGTACGGTAGCAATTTATAATAGAACGGGATCTAAAACTGAGCAGGTTATGAAAGATCACTCAGAGAAAAAATTAGTACCTAGCTATTCAATTAAAGATTTTGCGGATTCATTAGAAAAACCTAGAAGAATTATCATCATGGTAAAAGCTGGGAAACCAACTGATGCAGTTATTGCAGAATTATTACCATTCTTAGATAAGGGTGATGTTTTAATCGATGGTGGAAATACTTACTTCGAAGATACAGTGCGTCGTAACGCAGAATTAGATAATTCTGGGATTAACTTTATTGGAATGGGTGTTTCTGGTGGTGAAATTGGTGCCCTTGAAGGCCCATCAATGATGCCAGGTGGCCAAAAAGAGGCCTATGACCTCGTTGCGCCAATTCTTGAAGAGATGTCAGCTAAAGCTAAAGATGGGGCTCCATGTGTGACTTACATCGGTCCTAATGGTGCTGGACATTACGTTAAGATGGTTCATAACGGAATCGAATATGGTGATATGGAATTAATTTCAGAATCATATCATTTATTAAGAGAATTATTAGGACTTTCAGTGGAAGAAGTTGCTGATATTTTCTCTGACTGGAACAAAGGCGAATTAGACAGTTACTTAATCGAAATTACAGCAGATATCTTAACACGTAAAGATGATTTAGGGACTGATAAACCAATTGTTGATGTTATCCTAGACCGTGCTGGCAATAAAGGTACTGGTAAATGGTCATCACAAAGTGCCCTTGAATTAGGTGTTCCTCAATCTGTTATTTCTGAATCAGTTTACGCACGTTATATTTCAGCAATGAAAGAAGAACGTGTTGAAGCCAGCAAAGTCTTACCTAAACCTGAAGTTAAATTAGGCGAATTAGACAAAAAAGAATTAGTTGAAAAAATTCGTGAAGCCTTGTACTTTAGTAAAATCATGAGTTACGCTCAAGGATTTGAACAATTACGTGTGGCTTCAGAACATTATGAATGGGACTTGAATTTTGGTGATATGGCTAAGATTTGGCGTGCTGGATGTATTATCCGTGCTCGTTTCTTACAAAATATTACTGATGCATTTGATGAAAAAGCTGATTTAAATAATATCTTATTAGATGATTATTTCAAAGATATTGTTAAAAAATATCAAGAATCAGTTCGTGATATCGTTGGTATCGCCGTTAAAGCTGGTATTCCAGTTCCTGGATTTAGCGCAGCAATTACTTACTATGATCAATATCGTTCAGAAGTTTTACCTGCTAACTTAATCCAAGCACAACGTGATTACTTTGGTGCTCATACGTATGAACGTACTGACAAACCAGGTTCATTCCATTACACATGGTATAAAGAACAATAAATCATTAAATTGAAAAAGGCTATCTAACAGCATTGTTAATGTTGTTAGATAGCCTTTTTTTATTTTTCAGCTAATAATTTTTATTAATGAGTCCAAAAGGCAAGAAATTCTATGGCAATACCGACAATTAGTGATAGCAGTGTGAAATATTTGTAGTACACTAAAATGGCAATATATTCACGAATAAGGGCACTTGGTAGGAAGTAGAATGAAGTTGGTGCGCCAATGCCATCAGCGTTCAAACCAGCTTTTTTTGCATAAAGACTCGCTCTAAAGACGTGGTAGTTACTAGTTGAGAATAGAATTTTAGGAGCAGTGGTTGAAGTCCAATCTTCATTTATTTTTTGTTTTGAAAATTTCATATTTTCTAACGTAGTCGTAGATTTATCTTCTACAATAATATCTTTTTCGGGAATGTTGATACTTAATAAGTAATTTTTCATAGCTGCCCCCTCTGAGATGAGTTCGTCAGAGCCTTTACCACCACTAACGATAAATTTTAAGTGACCTTGTTGTTTGTTATAATAACCGACGGCTTTGTCAACGCGACTTTTTAGTAATGGGGTTACTTTACCATCTTTAACCCAAGCGCCTAAGACAACAATATAATCAACTTTAAAACTCTTAGGAATCATTTGGTAAATGAGTGAGTAGATTAGATAGCCAATGAATAAAGTACTGAAAAAAATATCAATTAATAGGAAAGTTGATAGGAGTGCGCGGGCAAATATTGGTAGGTTAGATGTAATTAAGATTAAAGTCACAAAAATAATTAGAAAATTATTCACGCCTAAGATTGATGATAATTTCCCAGTGAATCCTTTACCTTCCTTATGCGCTATAAAAAAGGTGTTAAAGACCATCCCGGGAATAACGACGAGGATGACTAGGAAAATGGCAATGAAGATACCAGATAAAATAATCTGCCAGTATAATAACGGAATATCATCCATATGATTAATGAGAACCTTTAAGCCAATTGCGAGCAAAGTCATGATTAAAGTGACAATGCTAATTGCAAATAAGGCGCCAATAAAAAAGTTGCGCCGATCTATCAGTAGTAATAATCCTAAAATAGCAATTACAATAAAAAGAATATACATAGTATTTACCTCACTTGTTTACAATTATCGTACCTGAAATAGCTAATTCAAGCAAATATAGTGTGACAAAAATGGATGAAGTGAATTCGGATAGTGACATAAAAAAACCTTACTAAAATTAATTAGTAAGGCTCTATTGTCTAAAACTTTCAATCATTAAGGTAACTTGCTTCTGACGAGTTTCATATTACCAGTATTTTCTCCCTCAGATGCCTTTCCTCTAATTGTATTTTTTTCATTGGATGATACGTTTATTTTAATTGCGCTACTTTCTAAATTGTCTGCGTTAATTTTAATATTTTTAGAATTAACGGTATAGGTGCCTTCTGCTTGTTCAGAACCATAAGAATCGTACAGATAAAATTCACCTTTTTTATCGAATTCAAAATAGCTAGATGAATCGGTATCTGGACTAACTTTCCAAGTTCCAACAATATTATTTTTAACATTTCCAGAAGCTATTACTAAATAAATAATGGTGATTAAAACAACAAGACTGATGGTACCAATAATTAGTTGCGTTTTAGTTACTTTAGCTAAGAGAGAATTATTGTTTTTATTCATATTTTCACTGTCCTTTGTTTACTAATTGGTTATACCCCTTCATTTAGTAGGGGATAGAGATAAACTTATTTTTCTACGGTTACTTTTGTATAGCCACTATTAGCTGATTTTAGAGCGGAGGTAGCCGCATCCAAGGATGTATAAGCTTGATTTGATAAGGATAATGTATCATTAGAAGATACATTTTTTAAATCTAATTTATTATTTGAAATATCTATGGAATCATAACCATAAATTTTATATGATGTTGTTTTTTGATTGTCATCAGTGAAAGTATTATTTTCATTAATCTTATAAATGACAGCTAATCTGTAACTTGAATGAGTCACGGAAGTAACAAAACTAGTAGAACGAATATTTGTAATATAACTAGTTAAACGTTTAATGATAAAAGTATCCGTACCTATATCTGGACTATCCTTGTCATCTTTGTTATCTGTTTTCGCAAGGGCATCTACTTGCGTAAGTGCAGCGGCAAGATTTTCGATATTTGAAAGTGATTTAAGCCCTGTAACAGTCACTTTTTTTGAATGAGATCCAGTAAATATTTTACCTTTTCCTCCTAAAGAATCAATATAATCAGGGTTTATTTTAACTTTAACGGTATCTCCGTTAGAAAGGTTGTACTTATTAACTGGCATTGACAATATGTCTGAACCATATTTAGCTGATTTTTCATGAATAGAGCCGGATCCATTGTATCCAGAAAAATTAAATGAAACGTTTTTTAGGATATCAGATATTGTTATTTTAGCTGATTTTTTAAGTCCTTTGACAGTAAATGTTTTTTTAGTTGATTTTATGGGAATATCCGTTGAATCAACGGTTACTGTCATTGTGACTTTATCCCCGTTAGAAAGATTTGATTCTTTGTTAAAGTCAACATCTACTGCTGAATCGTAAGAGTCTGCAAGATCTTCCTTTTGTTCAAAGGCAGGATCTGTTTCTAAAATATCTATTGCACTTGTATTATCTGAGAGAAGGATCTTTGTGTCCTTTTCTGATATTTTTGCTGCTTTGTAGGAAATTTCTTTGATTTTTTTATCTAATGCGTCACTTTTATAATTTAACGTGCCGTCACCGTCGTATCCTGAAAAAGTAACATCAGCAGTAGAAACTAAATTAGTAGGTCGTGTTGCGATAAAACTAAAAATAATAATTAATATGATAAGAATTGACGCACCAATAGATAGTGATTTTTTATGACCTTTTACAAATTTTTTTCCGTTAGTTATTTTGGATTCATTCTTTTTAAGCAAATCGTTCATATTTCTCCCTTTTATGGCATGAAGCTTAATAAGCTATACCACTCCCAATTTTTTTAATAATGATTTAAATTAAAACATTGCCCCTGCAGCAGCAATCCCACTTGCAATTGCTAAAATAACAAAAACATCAATAAAAGAAATGATAGTCCCGGCTATAGCAAATCCTTTTGGTGTTTTAAATAGACCAATAACAGAGAACAATGCCCCTAAAATCCACATAATCCAGCCGATTACAGGAATCCAGCCAAGAAAAAGTGTGATTAAAGCAATAACGAAACCTGCTGTTCCTAGTGGGTTCGTTTGGTTTGTTGATTGATTATTGATAACGATAGCTTCTCTGTGTTGTGGTACGTTGTTTTCTGTAGGTTGTTTATTATTATTTTCTGACATTATTTTTCCGCCTTTTTTAAGTTATTTTAGAGTTATTAATTTTTGAATAGTACTGTGAGTAACAGAATGGTTTAAGAACGATCACTTTCTTCCTCATTTTAAAATAGGTACAATAGTATAAATATAAAAGTACTTTATTAATTTTATTTCATAAAATCACTCCTAATTTTCTGTTAAAAAGGCTTATAAAACCTTTTTACATACTTAATAAGTATTATTATAGCAAAAATAGCTATTATAATCTTCTTTTATTGTAATTTTAGTTAATATAAAATCTTTAAGCTGATTGACTTTTCACTTATTGTAAAATATAAGGTTACGATTGGAGAAAAATCGATGTTTAAAAAAATAAGTCAATTGATTCATAACAAACGAAAGTATTTAAATTTAACAATAGAGCAGCTCGCTGAAAAGTCGAATGTGTCAATTAGTTTGATATCTAGAATTGAACGGGGTGATGTTGCTAATATTAGTATTAATAAATTAGCTGATATTGCACAGGCATTAGATTTAGAATTGATTGATTTTTTTAGTTATCCTCAGTTTTCAGATATTCCTACTGTAGAATTAATGCAGTATATGGGTTCGTTAACGGAAGAGAATCGTAAAGAATTTTCTAAGTCAATTTTAAAAATTATTAAATTATAAATCATAGTTATCAATAATAGCTTGTGCAATTTCTGCTAGGGTGGCATTGTATTTTCTGATTTTATATTCTTGTACGAGATCAATTTCAAGAACATCTGTTTTTAAAGTTAAGATGTTAAAGTATTTGAAATCAAGTCTATTATCAGTTAGGGTGTAAATGTAAAATTTTAAATCTTGTAGTACCTTTAGGTTGTTCATTAATAAATTAGATTCATGCATAAAATAAGGTTCCTCCTCAAAAAAAATAAGCTTTAACCAGTCGATCTAACTGGTTAAAGCTTATTTTAATCTAATATTAAATTATTTATAGACTTGTAATTAAGATGAATTAATTCTGCGTTAACATAAACTAAAGAATCATTTGAATTAATTTTAACATAGGTGTCAAGAGAAAGAATAAACTCAATTTTGAGTTTATTCTGGGTCAAATAGCAGCTGGCTAATTAACTGAATGGTTTTTTGATCATGTGCAAATAATGACACACTTCGGGTAAAAGTACTGTCTAATTGTTTCATTGATAGATTGGTCATCCCTTGGTCAACCTTATTAATAGCCAATGATTTTGGCAATATAGTGACATAATCTGAGTGAGATACTAGTGTAGTTGTTGACTCACTGTAATCAATTTCAGCAATAGCTGGTGGAACGATACCTAATTCTTGATAGATTTGTCTAATTCTTTGATGAATTGGACAGTATTTTGGATACATAAGAAGGTTTAAGTGACTTAAATTAGTAGCATTTAAAGTGGTTATATCTAATTTTTCAACTTCTTTATTATTTTTTGAATAGATTAAGTAATAGGGTTCTTTAAATAATGCTATTTCTTCGAAAGTACCAATTAAATCATTTCTAAAGGCTGAGTCAATTAGTATGACATCAAGGTTTCCGTCATTAAATGGAGCGATTAGTTCGAAAATTTTATTGGTAATTAGGGTTTCTTTAAAACTAGTAAATGACTTAATAAAGAATTTTTGATACATCGATGACGAGATACTATCAAGTGAGCCTAGTTTTATTTCATCTAAATGAACTGCTTCTGTGGAAATGGAATAATGAATATCTTCAAATTCTTTAATAATTTTTTTAGATCTTACATATAATTTTTGACCTACTGATGTGAGTTCCATACCTTTAGAACTTCTTATGAATAATTGTTCATCATAATAATCCTCTAGTTGTTTAATTTTTTTACTTATTGCTGGTTGGGTCATCATTAAGGCAGTGCTACTTTTATTAATACTCTTAAGCTCACTGACTTTTATCAGAATATAGAGAAGTTCAATATTAAACGAATTTTCATGTGGCATGGGTCTTCACTCCAGTCTGTTCTAGTTGGGGGTTATGCAAATAAGTTATAACTAAGTATTATAAATTGTTTATTCAAAAATACAAGATTGGATGTTAGATTTTAGATAAGCTGAAGGGGGATATTTATGTTAGAAATTAAGTCTAGTAAATTTTTAAACTAAAAATAGGGGGTATTAAATAATGTCAAAAAAATATATTTATGGGTTAATATTATGTTTAATTTCTGTTTTGTCTTGGGGTGGGATGTTTCCAATTATGGCACCAGCACTCCAGATTATGGATCCATTTTACTTTACTCTGTTACGTTATGGTAGTGTTGCACTTATTTTTGCAATCATTTTAGTTATTGTAGAAGGGCCTAAAGCTTTTAAGACAGAGGGGCATACCATTAAACTTTGGTTATTTGGGACATCTGCATTTGCTGGATTCAGTTTTCTAGTTTTTTTGGGTCAACAAATCGCAGGCCCCTCAGGTTCTATTATTGCATCTGTTATGATGGCAATTCAACCGTTATTAGGCGTTTTAGTTGGGTGGATATATCGTGGTGTAAAGCCTACAAAAATTTCTCTAATAGCAATGATTATTGCTGCAATAGGCGTTTTTATGGTCGTTACTAAGGGGCATATTAGCATTCTAGTATCAGGACATAATACACTTTTATCAGTCATTTTAATTTTATTAGGCGCTCTATGCTGGGTTATATATACTGCGGGTGGTGCCGATTTTCCCGAATGGTCCATTTTGAGATATTCAACTTTAACGGCTATTTTAGGCGTAATATCAGTCATTATCGTGTTAGTAATAGCGACTTTAATTGGGTGGTTAAAAATACCAACCTTTTCTCAAATTAGTGACGTTCAAAATGCACTATTGTATATGGTAACGTTGGCAGGCGTTGTTGCTGTATTTGCTTGGAATATGGGAAATCGAATTATTACACCTATTAATGGTATTTTGTTTATGAATTTAGTCCCAATTATATCATTTATGATAACTATTATTAATGGATACCAAGTTTCATTGTTTGAAATTGTTGGTTGTTTAATAACGATTAGTGCATTGATTGGTAATAATATTTATAATCGCTATTCTGCAAAAAAAGGTCATGTGATTAAATAATTAAATTTAGTCTATTTTTAAAAGATTAAAGTTCTTGCGGAGCAAGGGCTTTTTATTTTGTTTTAATTTTAAAATAACTATTTATTGACAGAAGAAGATGCGTATACTATGATATTGATTGAATGATACTATATGACGTATAATATAGTGGGAGGAATAAATATGGCAATTCAAATTAGTTCAGAATTACTTGATGGTTGTGTTTTATCAGCGCTAAGTGACCAAGATTACTATGGATATGCGCTTACGCAACTACTACAAGAAACTATTTCTGTGTCTGAATCGACATTGTACCCAGTATTACGTCGGTTGAAAAAGAATGATTGGGTGACAACGTACGATCAAGCTTACCAAGGACGTAATCGACGGTACTATCAATTAACGACTACAGGAAAGCAACAATTAATCGTAGTTCAAAACGATTGGAAACGGTATTCTCAATCGATTAATACATTATTAAAGGGGGAAACACCATCATGAACGATTACTTAGATGAATTTTCATCACTGCTTGTACAACTTGATGAAGAAGAGCGTCATTCAGTTATAGAATTTTACCGTGAATACCTACTAGATGCAGGCATAAATGAATATAAGGACTGTGTTACTGAACTGGGTATGCCGAAACAATTAGCGCGTAAAACGTTAGCGGATTATTCGATTCATTTTAATGAAAATTTAAACGCTGAATCGACTCACCGTCAAAAATCACGAGCGAACATTCGGACTATTTGGTTAGTCTTGTTAGCGTTATTGGCTGCTCCGACAACGATTCCAGTAATATTCGCCATTTTTGCGATTTTAGCGGTATTCGGGGTTATGATTTTTGCGTTTGTGATTACTGCTTTATGTCTGTTAGTTGCTATAGTTGGAACAACTGTCGTGATGATTATTGCTGGAATTTGGGTTATCAGTCATTCACTTTGGACTGGATTATTTTATATAGGATTCGGCATGACGTTGTTAGGACTAGGGTTAATTGTTATACCATTAATTATTTGGGTTATAACTTTAATGATTCAAGTAACTACTAATGCTGTTCAACGTTTATATTACCGATTTATTAAACGTAATCGTGCTGAAAAAGGGGGAGATTATCATGAAACGCAGCATTAAAATTGGTCTTATTTTATTAATCTTTGGGTTGATTCTAGTTGCTTTTGGGAGTGTTAATGATGGCATTAAACCAATTTACTGGCAGCATGGGTTTCATTCAGCTAAAAAATTAACAAAAACGTATTATCCTAAGCAAATAAAATCATTAACTTTAAGTTCAGATTTACCAGTTGAAGTACGAAATGGTGAAACGAGCCGTATTAAAGTTAATGCAACTCGCGAACAACCTAAGGTAACGATACATCAAGGTCATGTAACCATTAGCTCGCGTCATGCTGGTAGTAAATACACGATGGGAATTTCACCAGATAGGAGTAATAAAATTATTATTACGGTGCCTGAAAATAGAACTTTAGATCAAGTTCAAGCTATGTCACAACAGGGTGATTTACAATTAACCCATTTAAAGATAAAAAAAGTACAAATTAAAAGCCGAGGTGACGTTTACTTAGACCATTTAAAAACGTCAAAATTAATTGAAATAAATGCAATTGGAGATAGTCAATTAACTAATGTGACAGCACCACAAGTGACATTAGTTTCATCAGAGGGAGATTTAACGTTGCGGGAAAATCATTTCAAAAGTGGGTCTGTTATTACTAGTGATGGCGATATCTCTTTAGTGAATAACCAGCTTGAAGACCATTTTTTCGTTAAAACTAATGAGGGTGACATTGATGTTAGGGCTAATAAAAATAGCGGTGTCCATGCTACTTCTCGTGATGGTGATCTATCTATATTTGGTCGAAATATAGATGATTCTAATTATACGTATCAAGCGACAGCTAAAAGTACGTATCGGTTAATGACAAGTGATGGGGATATAGCAGTAACTGATTATTAAAAGAGGGAGTCTTGATAATGAGTAAAGAAGTGATTTCTATCAATCATATTTCAAAAGAAGTTTCTCTTAGTGATAACACCAAGATAACAATCCTTAAGGATATAAATTTACATGCTTATTCAAATGAATTTCTTAGTATTGTTGGACCTTCAGGTAGTGGGAAATCAACTCTTCTAAAATGTATGTCTGGGTTATTACAGCCAACTGAAGGATATGTAGAAATAAATGCTACCGATCCGTACAAGTTGTCACCATCACAAATGGCGAAGATGCGACGCCAAGAAATTGGATTTATTTTTCAGTCCTATAATCTTATACCTGCATTACCAGTAATGGAGAATATCGTTTTACCATTACGACTTGGACGGAAAAAAATTAACAGAAATGAAATCACCGATTTATTAAAAAAAATGAATTTCTTAGCAAGCCCTGATAGTTTTGTGACAAGTTTGTCGGGGGGAGAAAAGCAAAAGGTAGCAATTGCACGTGTTTTAGTAACAAACGCTAAGATAATTTTTGCGGATGAACCAACTGGTGCGGTCGATTCGGTTTCTAAAGAAATAATTTTTAAATTACTGAGGGAACTTGCCGATAATGGGGCATGCGTTGTCATGGTCACCCATGACATTGAAATGGCTGCTAGAACTGACCGAACTATAACTTTAAAAGACGGAATGGTTAAACAAATTTTTACTAAACCAAATGCTCAAACCTTATTAACAGCAATTGAGGAGGGGTAAATATTATGTTGAACATGACGTTCTGGCAATTCCGTTATTCTTGGCGCAAATGGTTAGGATCATTAGTTGTCTTTTTTTCTGCGGGATTAATATTAGGAGGCAGTTTCATTGGTATAAATTCGACAATACTTGAGCATTTAAATCATGGGACTTATAATCCATTAGTTATTTTTGTCTCTCCTATTATTTTTGGAGGTATCACCGTGATGTTAATCATAAACGGTGTTACGCGTTTATTAATTAACAGTTTCAGTAAAGATTATGAACTGTGGGCAATTCTTGGTGCAAATCCTAAACAACTTGCATTTTTAATTAGTGGACAGATGACTATTACTAGTATGATTGGGGCTATTTTTGGTTATTATCTATCGTTTCCACTAGTAATTAATTTATATTCTTGGATGCGTATGACACCTGGAATGGAAGAGTTGCCCGAGGTAAAAATGCACTTATCAGTACAATCTTTTTTAGCGACAATTTTATTGGTTGGCGTAATTTGTGGCATAATGAGTTTTTTTGATGCAAGAAAGATATTTGTAGGCAAGCAATCATTTGCACACGGGTTAAAGAAAGTGACCAAGTTTGGCGTAACTCCGGTAGCAATTATATTAAGTACGCTTAGTACTATTTGTTTGATTGCACTGTACTCGGTCTTCTTTATTACCCCGAACACCACTCGAATAATGTTTGGTGGGGAGAATAGTTCGTTAGAAAATGCCTATACACAGGCTTTTCTTGCTGTCACTTTTGTTGCAATTATCGCGTTTAGTTTATCTGCTTCAATCATATTACCCTTAGTTTTGACAACTATTTTTAAATTGTTTCCGCATAATCATTTAAAAACTGCTAATGTCGCATATTGGAATGTTCATAGTAATTCTGATTTTCTAAAATCAGTTGTTGTTCCTTTATTCATATTCTCAATACTCTCTTCTTTCTTTAGTTACTTAGCTGTTGATTTGGCCAATGTTTCAGCCAGCAAGAGTTTATCTGAGATTGTCGGAACACTTGCAATATTTCTAGGTGCACCATTTTTAGTTATTTTTGCAAATATTATTTCAATAGCAATTATCTCAAGCACTCAACGAAGTGAGAGTATTCAGTAATTTCAACTATTAGGATTTACTTTTAAAGATCTCTTGTTTGAAAAATATGCTGAGGCAGCTTTCTATGCGATTGTTATTTTTGTTTGTGGAACTTTTAATAATATATTTTTATTTGCTGCTATTTTAAATGCAGCACGGAATACGCATGTTTCTCCTGGCGATGGATGGTTATCGGTTACTTATTGGCCTGCAGCATGTGCAGTCATAGCGTTTATTTTTATTACTGCCGTAGATATTATGAATATTTATAGGATATCTACGAATAAACAATCAAATTAACCCTTTTTTATAATAATGAAGTGCCTTAAAGTAGTTAAACAAAAATAGTGATATATTAATTCATAGTATGCCGATTGTAGGTTTATTGATAGGTTCTTTGTCAACGGTTGTTGATGATAGAGCCTTTTTAATTTGGTTAAAAAGTGTTCGTTTTAAATTCTTAAAAGGCTATAAATACCTATATGAGTTACAGTGTATGCAAGGATATCATTTAATGGTAAAATAAGAAAAGTAAGATATTGGTTAAAAATCGTGTGTATACGAATGAGAAAATAAAAATAAACTAACAGGAGATCGTGAAAATATGAGTCGTATTCTAATAATTGAAGATGAAAAAAATTTAGCGCGCTTTGTGGAATTAGAATTACAGCATGAAGGGTTCGAAACTGAAGTCCATTTTGATGGACGTACAGGATTGGAAGCAGCTCTAAATGAAGATTGGGATTCAATTTTACTTGATTTAATGTTGCCTGAATTAAATGGACTTGAAGTTTGTCGTCGTGTGCGACAAGTTAAAAATACACCAATCATTATGATGACAGCTCGTGATTCTGTTATTGATCGTGTATCTGGGTTAGATCATGGTGCAGATGATTATATTGTTAAACCATTTGCGATTGAAGAATTATTGGCGCGTTTACGTGCATTGTTACGCCGTATTGATATTGAAGGTGAACAAAATATTGCGAAACAAACGACCGTTACTTACCGTGATTTAACAATTGAAAAAGAAAATCGTGTCGTTCGTCGTGATGAAGAAGTGATTGAATTAACTAAACGTGAATATGAATTACTTTTAGCTTTAATGGAAAGTGTCAACGTTGTTTTAGCTAGGGATGTTTTATTAGCTAAAGTCTGGGGCTATGAATCAGAAGTTGAAACGAACGTTGTAGATGTCTATATTCGATACTTACGAAACAAAATTGATCGTAGTGGTGAAGAAAGTTACATTCAAACCGTTAGAGGAACAGGATACGTAATGAGATCATGAGAAGAAAAATAACCCAGCATCCAAAAGAAGCAAGACGTATGTCGCTTAAATGGAAATGGGCATTAGGAACGGCAATGGGTGTTTTACTTATATTTGCCGTTTTTTCTTCGCTTATTTTTCAGAGTTTTAGTGGTGTTTTATTAGATAAAGAAAAAAAAGATGTGCAAGATACGTTAAGAACGGTGACACAACAATTAAGTCGTGAAAATCAAGAGTTAACAATTTCAAGTACTGCGCAACATTTGAAGCCAATAAATTCTAATGCTAGTTCTTCTAAAGATGAAAATAATTTATATTCGAATGCGGTAATTGTTAACTTATCACGAGAAAATGTTGCAGTTGGTGTCTATAATTTGAAGCAAGAAGAGGTTTTTGCTTCAAGAAATTTAAATGTGCCATTCGTTAAAATAAATAAAATGACATTCACTAGCCAAACCATTAATGGTGCAAGTGGTTATGTTGCCAGAAAGGCCATTTATTCATCTAAAACGGGTAAAAAAATTGGCTATGCACAAGTGACAAATGCGTTAGAGAACTATCATAAGATTAGTAATAAATTAATTTTAATTTTTATTGTTTTAATTATTACGGCAACTTTTGGTAGTGCCATTTTAGGCTATGTCTTAGCGTCTTGGTTACTTAGTCCCATTGATTTAGTGAATGAAACCATTGATCGCATTAATGCGGGTGATACACCGATTGGACATGTTCGTGTCCCAGACATGCATCGAAATGATGAGTTATCTGATTTAACGGACTTGTTTAATAGTATGCTGGATCGAATGGAACGCTATATTGATCAACAACAACAATTCGTTGAAGATGTTTCGCATGAATTAAGGACACCAGTTGCGATTATTCAAGGGCATATGGAATTATTAAACAGATGGGGGAAAGACGATCCGGCTGTTTTAGCCGAATCGATTGAAGCATCCCTCCAAGAAATTAATCGGATGAAGAGTTTAGTTCAAGAAATGTTAGACTTGTCACGAGCTGAACAAGTTGAAATGACATTTAAGAATGAACTTACCGATGTTCGTTTAGTTGTTTTACAGGTATTTAATGATTTCAAAATGATTCATCCAGATTTTACATTTATTTTGGATGAAGATTTCAGAGGAGAAAGCTTAGTAAAAATTTCACGAAATCATTTAGAACAAGTTTTAATTATCTTAATGGATAATGCGGTTAAATACTCAGAAACAAGAAAAGAAATTCATATCTCAGCTTCAAAAGATATGAAAATGGTTCGAATTGCTATTCAAGATTTCGGTGAAGGCATTTCTAAAAATAATTTGAAGAATGTCTTTAATCGTTTTTATCGTGTTGATAAAGCAAGAAGCCGTGATAAAGGTGGAAATGGGCTTGGATTATCAATTGCACAAAAATTAATTATGGGTTATAAAGGGACATTAGTCGTTGAGAGTGTTGAAAAACGTGGATCAATTTTCAGGATTTCATTACCCTTAATCGCAGAACAAATAAATGAAGAGACAAAAAAAGATTAAAACGTCATGTTTTAATCTTTTTTATTTATTTACGATTTTGTTTACCGGCATTACGATTACGATTATTTTTTGTAGCGTTTGACAAGTCATCTTCAACATTGTCAATTGTACGTTCAACGGTTTCTTCAACAGCATCAATTGTTTTATGTTCTCTAACGACGGGTGGGTTTTTAGCAAGTTCTGCTTGAATCTCACGACGAATTCTTGGACGCATTAACATAATAATAAACGTTTGGACACATGCAAAGATTCCACCGATAAAGAAGTAGAGACCAATCCCTGCTGGAGCGCTCAATGTAACAAATACCATCATTACTGGACTAGCAATTAACATTGTTTGCATGGTCTTTTTTTGTGCAGGTGGTAGACCAATTGTTGAGATGAACCCTTGCCCTAAGTACACAATGAAACACAAGATAGTAAAGACGATTGAAGGCGTACCTAATTTAATACCAAAGAATACAGCACCTTTTAATTCTGCAGAATAGCGAATAGCAGCATATAAAGCAGCAAAGATTGGCATTTGGATTAATAAGGGTAAACAACCAATCCCACCAGTCATGCTGACGTTGTTATCTTTGTAAAGTGCCATCATTGCTTGACTACTTGCTGCTTTTTCTTCTGGTGATTTAGCAGCCTTTTGACGGTCTTGAATCACTTTTAGTTGGGGTTGAATGGAACCCATTTTTTCTTGTTGAACGGTCGCTTTTTTCGATTGGTTAATCATCATTGGCATTAAAGCCATTCGAATGACGAATGAGATGACAATGATCGCAAGACCATAATTATTGCCTAAATGAGATGATAACCATTCAAGTAACCCTTGAGTTGGTTTTGCTAGGTAGTCGTAAACCATGCCGTAAGGGTTACCGCTTTTGTCCTGACGCACACATCCTGATAAAAATAGGACGATGGTCATAAATATTGGGAGCAGTGTTAAACGCTTAAGCTTTTTCATTAATTATTTCTCCTCTTATATGTGACTATATCGATTACTATACTTTAAATATAAGGGGATTTCAATCAGATATGGATAAATGGCGTTTAGTAAAGAACACTAAATTCTGTCGGCGCATAATTAGTTAAGGGGGTTTCTTTGTAATCAGTGACTTTACCGGCTGGTGTAGGTGATTTTTTAACTTTTTGAATAAATTTTTCTAATTGATTATTATCTGGACTACTTGCTTTAATTGTGACACTATCATCAAAATTATTTTGAACGGAGCCATAGATACCTAAATCATCAGCTAATCGTTTTGTTGTATATCTGAAGCCAACGCCTTGTACGCGGCCAAAAACTGTTATTTGAATGGCACTCATAAGATAATCCCTCCATATTTATAGAAATAAGTCATTGTTATTACTTCTAGTATAACTTGAAAATATAAGGACGACCAACTAATGGCATTTTAAATATGATATAATTATTTTTAATAGTAAGAGGGGTATCGTTATGGAAAAAATTAATTCAACACAGAACGCTAAAATTAAATACTGGAAAAAATTACAAACAAAAAAAGGTCGTAAAAAAGAAAATAAATATCTCTTGGAAGGCTGGCATCTTGTTAAGGAAGCTTTGATGGCACACGCAAAAATTGAGTATCTGCTTGTTACAGATGATTTCAGGTATTTTGATGAGATTACTGATATGTCAATTGAACAAGTAGAAATTTCATCTGAAGTCAGTTTGTATCTTGCTGATACAAGTACCCCACAAGGTATTTACGCAGTAACTGAAATGGAAGAAAATATAAAATTATCAGCTGATAATTTAGCTGGTGGTTGGTTAATGTTAGACGGTATCCAAGATCCTGGGAATATTGGGACAATGGTGAGAACTGCAGATGCTGCTGGATTAACGGGTGTTATTTTTGGTGAAGGTAGTGCAGATAGTCATCATCCTAAAGTTTTGCGTTCGATGCAAGGAAGTCAATTTCATGTTCAATTAGTGACTGCTGACTTAATGGAAGTTACGACATTATTTAAAGAAAATAATGTGCCAATTTATGGCTCTGAATTAAATGAAGAAGCACGTAGTTATCGCGAGATTACTGCTGTGGATAGTTTTGGGTTAATTATGGGTAATGAGGGTAACGGGATGCGCAATGATTTATTGAATGCAACGGATGCTAATCTTTATATTCCAATTAAGGGTCGTGCCGAATCACTTAATGTAGCTATTGCCGCTGGTGTATTGATGTTCCAACTCAAAGCTTAATTAATGTTGTATTAGGAAAGAGTATTACGATTTCCTAAAGATAACTGATTACGCTTGCATTGATTGTTTAATCAGTTATGATGAAGGTAGTTAAAAATGATTCTGGAGGCGCAGGGGTATATGAAAAAAGATTCGTATCTTGATGATGAATTATATATGAGTTATGTTGGCGATCTTTTGGCAAAACCAGAAGTTCAAAGGTTAAGTGAATATACACAACATCACTTTTCTACACGATTAGAGCACTCAATCTCAGTTTCTTACGATAGTTATCGTATCGCTAAAAAATTACATTTAAATGCAAAAGCAACAGCAAGAGCCGGATTACTACATGATTTATTTTATTATGATTGGCGGACAACAAAATTTGACCGCGGAACGCATGCTTGGATTCATCCTCGTATCGCTGTCAGAAATGCAGAGAAATTAACATCATTATCTGATTTAGAAAAAGATATTATTATTAAACATATGTGGGGTGCAACGGTTGCACCACCTAAATATCCAGAAGGTTACATTGTGACAATGGTTGATAAGTATGAAGCAACAAGTGAAGTTTCATCACCACTGAAAAATATGTCAAAGCTTGGCTTTCGAAAGTTGATTGCGGTTTTAAAATAATTTCTAAAAAGAATGGACCTTTGGGCCTATTTTTTTTGGTTAATCAAAAAAGTAAACCAAGTTTGTTTACTTTTTGTTAGTTAATGATAAAATAATAACAGTGATATATTGGAGGAGGGATAATATGCAAGTGATACAAGAGAAAACAAATTACGAAACGTGTCCAAGATTTGAAAAAACTTTTTCGATCTTAGGCAAAAAATGGAACGGTTTAATTATTGATGTTTTATTAGATGAAGGACCACAACGTTTTAAGGAATTAGCTCAAAAAGTTGATAAATGTAGTGACCGTGTATTGGTTGAACGTTTAAAAGAACTTGAAGATGCTAACGTTGTTGGAAGAGTTGCTATTGGTGAAACAAGCCGTAGTTTTTATGAACTAACTGAACAAGGTGAGGACATGAAGAATATGATGACTAGTGTTCACGAATGGTCAGAAAAATGGTATACATTGAAAGATTGTGAGTAAGACTTGACGGTAAGCCTCGTTACCTTTAAACTATGAATATAGAGTAAAGGCTTAGATAGAAACTAGTAGATATTTTTTTAAGATCCAAAGGGATGGTTAGCTAGACTGAAACTAATCAATAAATAAAAATATTGAATTCACTTCTGGAGCTGTTAATTTAACTTACGACGACATAATTAACCGGTTAATGGCCGTTATCATTTTGAGTGTTTGGGGTTATTTTAGCCTCAAAAACAAGGGTGGTACCGCGAGACCTCGTCCCTTTTAGGGATGGGGTCTTTTTGTGTCCAAAAATCTATCAAAAACAATTAAACGAAGGAGTCGATATTAATGGATTTAAAAGAGAAATTACTTGAACTGCAAGAAAAAGGCTTAAAACAAATTCGTGAATCAGAAGATTTAAAACAAATTAATGACATTCGCGTTAATTTACTTGGTAAAAAAGGACCTATTACGGAAGTTTTAAGAGGGATGAAAGATTTATCTGCTGAAGAACGTCCAAAGATTGGTAGCTTTTCTAATGCCATCAAAAATGAATTGGCTGAAGCAATTCATGCAAAAAATGAAGAATTAGAAATCAAAAAAACGGCTAAAAAGTTAGAAAAAGAAAAATTAGATGTCACCTTACCAGGTGCGCAAATCCAATTGGGTCAACCACATGTTATTATGCAAGTTATTGAAGAATTGGAAGACCTCTTTTTAGGTATGGGTTATCAAGTTGTTTCTGGTCCAGAAGTTGAAGAAGACCATTACAATTTTGAAATGTTGAATCTACCTGCTGATCATCCTGCTCGAGATATGCAAGATACATTTTATATTACAAAAGAATTGTTAATGAGAACGCAGACGTCACCTGTTCAAGCAAGAACAATGGAAACGCATGATTTTTCAAAGGGGCCTTTAAAAATGGTTTCACCGGGTAAAGTTTATCGACGTGATACAGATGATGCAACGCATTCGCATCAATTCCATCAATTTGAAGGCTTAGTAATTGATAAACATGTCACAATGGCTGATTTAAAAGGAACAATTGAATTAATCGCTAAAACAATTTTCGGAGAAGAACAAGAAATCCGTTTACGACCAAGTTACTTTCCATTTACTGAACCATCAGTTGAAGTTGATGTGACTTGTTTCAAATGTCAGGGTAAGGGTTGTTCAATCTGTAAATACACAGGCTGGTTAGAAGTTTTAGGTGCCGGAATGGTACATCCAAATGTTCTAAGAATGGCCGGTGTTGATCCAGAAGTTTATGGTGGGTTTGCCTTCGGTTTAGGGCCTGATCGTTTTGCAATGCTTAAATATAGTATCGACGATATCCGTAATTTCTACTTGAATGATAATCGTTTCTTGTCACAATTCGCGAAGAGAGGTTAGAGAAAAATGAAAGTATCTAAAAATTGGTTAAACGAATATTTAACATTAGACATTGCGCCTGATGTTATTGCTGAAAAAATTGCCCGTACGGCTGTTGAAATTGACAGTGTTAAACGTCCTTCTGAGGGACTTAAAAAAATTGTTGTTGGCTATGTTGATAGCTTAGTTCCTCATCCAGATTCTGATCACTTGAGTGTTTGTCAAGTCGATGTTGGCGAAGATGACCTCAGTCAAATTGTCTGTGGTGCACCCAATATTGCTGCAGGTCAAAAAGTTATTGTTGCACTACCAAATTCTAGAATTGCTGATAATGTCAAAATTAAGCGTGGTAAGATGCGTGGACAAGCTTCAGAAGGAATGATTTGTGCCTTACAAGAAATCGGATTTTCTGAAAGTGTTGTTCCTAAAGAATTTGTTGAAGGTATTTATGTGATGCCAGAAGATGCTATTCCTGGCGAACCTGTTTTTGATTATTTAGGGATGAATGACGATATTATTGATATTGATGTAACACCAAATCGTGCTGATATGTTAAGTATGCGTGGTGTCGCTCACGAATTATCAGCTGATTATGATGTTCCAGCAATATTTAAGCATCCAGATTTGAAAGAAACGTCTGATGAAAAAACAGAAGACTACATTTCTTTGGCTTTGCCTGATAAGACCTTAGCGCCAACTTATTCTATGCGTATAATTAAAGATTTAACTGTTAAACCAAGCCCAATGTGGTTACAAATTCGCCTTTGGAATGCTGGTGTTAGACCAATTAATAACGTTGTTGATGTCACTAATTATATGTTGATGGATTACGGTCAGCCTTTGCATGCCTTTGATTATAATAAATTAGGTAGTAAAGATATTTTAGTAAGAACAGCTAATGCCGGTGAAAAAATAACGACACTTGATAGTGAAAAACGTGAATTGAAAGATTCAGATATCGTTATCACAAATGGTAAAGCACCCATCGCTATCGCTGGAACAATGGGTGGCGAATCAACACAAATCACCAATGAAACGGTAACCGTTGCGCTTGAATCTGCAGTATTCAATAACTCAATGGTTAGAAAAACAGCACGCTCACAAGGTATTCATAGTGAAGCTTCAATGCGATTTGAACGTGGTATTAACGTAGGGACCGTTCAAGAGTCTCTAGATGCTGCGGCTGATTTAATTGCTGAGTTAGGTGATGGAACGGTTCTTACTGGGACAGTTAGTGCAAGCAAATTAGAAGCAGAATCAACTTTTGTGGATACGACAGTTGCACATATTAATAATGTACTTGGAACTGAATTATCAGAAGAAAAAATTGTTAAATTATTTGAACAATTAGGATTTACTGTGATAAATCGAGATAACACTTTAACTGTTGAAATTCCTGCAAGACGTTGGGATATTAGTATTGAAGCAGATTTAGTTGAAGAGATTGCACGTATTTATGGATACGACAATATTCCGTCAACATTGCCCACAGGTGAAATGACACCTGGTAAATATACGTATAAACAAAAAATGATTCGACAAGCGCGTCATATTTTGGAATCAGCTGGTTTATCTGAGGCAGTTAGTTATGGGTTAACAACAGAAGACAAAGCGGCTAAATTTGTTTTTGAAGAAAAAGATGTTTTTACAACTAATTTGATGTTCCCAATGAGTTCAGAACGCACAACTACAAGAATGAATTTAATTAGTGGACTATTAGACGATTTAAGCTACAATGAAGCACGTAAATCTGATAATATTGCCTTTTATGAACAAGGCAGAGTCTTTTTCCGTAGTGAGGGTGAGGACAGACCTGTTGAAATTGAACATATTGCTGGTGCAATGACAGGCTTATTCAAACTTGCTAATTGGCAAAGTGAGAAACAACCCGTTGATTTTTTCATGATTAAAGGGGTTGTTGAGCAGTTATTAACACAATTACAATTGGCAGATGATGTTAGCTATGTCGCTTCTGAAGGTCATGAAGATATGCATCCAGGACGTACAGCTGATGTTTATTTGAAAGATGAATTAATTGGATTTGTTGGACAAGTTCATCCTAATACAGCTAAAGAATTTAATTTAAAGGAAACTTATGTTTTCGAATTGGATCTTCAAAAATTAGTTGATGCAGTCAAAGAAGAACGTTTATTTGCAGCTATTTCTAAATTCCCATCAGTGACTCGTGATGTAGCGCTAGTCGTTGCTAATGACGTCGCTAACAGTGATATCGAGACACTTATCAAAGAAAAGGGCGGTAAGTCTTTAAGTGATATTCATCTATTTGACCTTTACCAAGGCTCTCATATTGAAAAAGGGATGAAATCTTTGGCTTATACGTTAACTTATCAAGATGTGACAAAAACTTTAATTGAAGAAGATGTGACAAAAGATTTTGACCGTGTTATCGAAGCTTTAAAAGAAACATTCAGAGCTGATATTCGATAAGCGAGGACGCACAATAACGTAGTCGTTATTTAGCGTAAGGAGGTCAAATAATGAAAAATGAAGAAACATCTCCAGAATTACCGCCAGAGAATAATAAAAATCAGGCTCATAGGATTATCGCTGGCGTTATTACATTATTGTGTGTATTGTTACTGACGATAATGTTTGTGACGTATCGGTATATTAAAGCATCCTTAGATCCATTGGATAAAAATAATAACACAATTGAGCAAGTTTATATTCCCATTGGTTCAAATACAAAACAAATTGGGACTATTTTAGAAAAAAATAAAATCATTAAGAGTGGCACCGTTTATACGTATTATGTAAAACAAAAAAAAGTTTCAAAATTTAAGGGTGGCTATTATCAACTTAAAGCATCCATGAGTTTAGATAAAATTGCTTGGACGCTTCAGCAAGGTGGAAGTAGTGAGCCAATTCAAAATACGTTAGCAAAAGTTTTAGTTAGTGAGGGAACAACGGTTAATGAAATCGGTAAGGCTATCGCTAAAAAGACTAACTTTTCATATGATGATTTTATGAAATTAATGAAAAATAAAACATTTTTAACTTATTTAGATAAAAAATATCCGGGGCTGCTAGATTCTTCTATGGCATCCAATAATGTAAAATATCATTTGGAAGGGTATCTGTTCCCGGCAACCTATACAGTTTATAAAAAAACAACGTTAAAAGATCTTGTTGAGCAAATGGTTGTGAAGTCAAATAATGAATTGTCGCCTTATTATGCAACGATTAAAAAGCAAAAACTGACAGTTCAAAAGGTGATAACACTTTCGTCATTGGTTGAAAAAGAGACCGTAAATCATGCGGATCGTCAAAAAATTGCAGGTGTTTATTTTAACCGAATTGCAGCGGAAATACCGTTACAATCTGATATTTCGGTTAGTTACGCTTTAAATACACCTCAAAAAGACTTGACATCAGCTGATTATTACGTTGATAAACCATATAACTTGTATGTTTATAAGGGATTTGGACCTGGGCCATTTAATAATGCTAGCTTAGATTCCATTCAGGCTGTTTTGAAGCCACTGGATATGAAAAAGCATAATATCTATTTCATTTTAAATTCAAATTCTAAAAAAATAGAGTATTCTAAGACGTATGAGTATTATCAAGCATTTTCACCTACAACTCAAACAGATAACAGTTATGCGCAATAATCTGCGTAACCGGTTTACAATCACAATATTAAATGTTAATCTGGTAGGCATATTGAACTTATCAATTTTAAAAGGAGCAAGTAATGGCAGAAGATAAAGTATATCCAATGACCCTAGATGGTAAAAGTAAACTTGAAGAAGAACTTGAAACATTAAAAACAAAAACGCGTGCAGAAATTATTAAACGAATTAAAATTGCGCGTAGTTATGGTGATTTATCAGAAAATTCAGAATATGAATCAGCTAAAGATGAACAAAGCTTTGTTGAAGGCCGTGTTAAAACGATTGAGCATATGCTTCATTATGCTGAAATCATTGATAATGCTGGTGTTGATGACGATGAAGTTTCTGTTGGCAAGACAGTTTCATTCATGGAACCTGGTGAAGAAGCAGAAACGTATACAATTGTTGGGGCAGCAGAAGCTGATCCAATGTCTGGTAAAATTTCTAATGAAGCACCAATTGCAAAAGGATTAATTGGTCATAAACTAAATGAAACAGTTACAATCCAAACACCAAATGGTAGTTTTGAGGTTAAAATTACAGCTGTTACAGATAATTTATAAGCGTTAAAGATAAATAAAAGGGAAAGATTGCATATTGCAATCTTTCCCTTTTGTATTACACAAAAACTATTTAATTAATCTTTTTATGTGTTTGATGATTGGGTTAAGTAATGTTAAAAGCAAGGCTAAGATTGAGACTAGTAGGCCAATTCTCATGTAAGGTGGCCAATAAACGAACTGAATGGTATGGGTTCCTTTGGCAACTTTGAAACTAAGAAAGGTATCCATTGCTTTTTTAGTTGAAACAGATTTTCCGTCTACTTTGACGTGCCAACCCTGGCTATAAGGAATCGTTGTGAAGACAGCTTGATTATTTTTCTTGACGGCTATTGAACCAGTAATAGCATGTTGATTGTACTTTGTAATTTTTAATTCGCTAGATTTTAATTGTTTCATTTGAGATTTGAACGATTTAACGTCCATGTGGTAAAGTGTAAAGTTTTCTAAGAAAAGGGTTCTTTTCTTTAATTTAGCTGTTAAAATGATTTTTTTACCTTTATTATTGGCAGTAATATTGACAACAACGGTATTTCGATAAGTTTTATATTGTTTTAATTCATGCCCATTTAATTTGAATAAGACGTTATCTGTACTTAATCCTGCACCTAAGGTTAAATAATAAGCATCATTTGTTGCTGGAATATAGGTAAAGGTAACTGTTCCAGGTTTATTTAATTTTGTTTTGGTTAGAATTGAATCCGTCAAGTTCGTTTGTGTACCGACGTTATCAAAATTAACAGTATCAAAATTAATAGGTGTAAATAAGGCGTCATTATTAATACCTGTTAGAGAAGATAACCAATTTGATTGGTATCTTAGTGGGTTAGTTGCTTTGTTCTTTTTTGTTAAAATTGTTTTATTGGCCGCGTAACCAATTGATAGTGCGTAGGGATTTTTGACTGTTTCAGTTAGTGCTTCACTTGAAACGGCTTTATAGTAAGCAGTATCAGGTTTTTCAGTTAACGGTGTCAATGTTTCTAATTGTGTTGTGAGTGCTTTAGATGTCTTTATTTGTTTTGGCATGAAGACATATTTCATATCTAATAGAGAATCTGTCACCAATGTACCGTTTGAATAAGTGACGTAATTATCGCCATCAGGTTGACCCATTTTACCGTAAAAGGTTGGGATTGATTTGGAAAAGGCGGAACTGAAATGAGATCCACTGAAGAAATCAGCTGACATTGCATCATTTTTAGTTCGACTGTATGTTTGTGCCACACGATAAAAAGAATGATCAATTTTCTTTAATGCTTTATTTTCAGTTGCTAAGGCTGTTGTTGATACGTCGTATTCGCTCGTAGATAAATAACTGATATTATCTAGTGAGTAGACAGCGTTACAAGCCATTTCAGCGATAACACTCAGAAATAATAACCATTTGAATGAAGGTGACGCATGATCTTGAAACTGAATTAAAATTAAAGTTAATAAAATAAATAGGAGCGATAAAATTAAAGTTTCATTAGACAAATAATTATAGGCCGTTTTTGCTAAAAATAGGTACGTGAACATCCCAATGAATAAAAGCCCCACAACACTTAGTTTCCAGAGCTTAACAGGATTAAAATACTCGAATTGTTGTGCAGCTAAAAGGATAATCCAGAAGCAAAAGACAAATGAAAAAC
This sequence comes from Dellaglioa sp. BT-FLS60, assembly GCF_054941065.1. NCBI lineage: Bacteria > Bacillati > Bacillota > Bacilli > Lactobacillales > Lactobacillaceae > Dellaglioa > Dellaglioa sp. BT-FLS60. Next base: position 99,692 of record NZ_JBSOLI010000031.1, on the reverse strand, counting down.
GATAAGGATACCAAACAGGAAATTGCATGCCATGCCATAGTAAGTCTAAGGGTTCAAAGCACATTGATAAAATTAAGAAACTTGTGATTAAGAAGGCGACAATGCGTTCTCTAATTGAAAAACGTTTATTCATGAAATATAAGATGAAGCCAATTAAAGCAAGGCTACCAATGAAAATATTAGGAAATCCGGAAGGCATCTGATCAAAGTTGAATGAACCAATAATTAATTTTGAGAGCATAGCCAATGGATTATATTCAAATTTTGCTTTAATCGAATCTTCAGTATATTGCCCTTTGCTTGAAAGTAATGAAAATAGGGTTGGAAATAAAATGACTGCTGAAATTGCGACAGAAATTAATGATTTATAAGCAAAGGTCCAGGCGCTTTTTAAAAATTGTCTAAAGGTAAGTTTAACACGACTTGTTGTATACAAGAAGTATAAAATCATGAAAAGACAGACCATGTAACCCATGTAATAATTAACGATTAAAAGGAGTGCAAGCCACCAAGTATAAGCCCAACTTTTTGGCTTATTTTGTAATTTTTCAAAGCCTAAAATGACTAATGGCAATAGAATTACTGCATCTAGCCATAGTAAATTGAGTTGATTTGCGATTGTCCACCCCATTAAAGCATAGGCTGTGGCAAATAATGGTATATAAAATGATTTCATTCTCGTTGTTTTTTTCAATAATAGACCAAATGTGAGACCTGATAGAGCATATTTTAAAAGGGTAACTAGCATAACCCCTGCTAAAATTGATTTGCCTGGGAATAGTAAAAAAATCAGATTAAAAGGACTCATAAGGTAATAAGCCCATTCACCCAACATGTCACCGCCAATTGCTTGTGAGAACGAATAAAAGAAACTAGTAGGGTGATGAAGGAGCGTTGCTCTAAAATAAGAGAAAAAATCGATATATTGTTGACCTAAATCAACGGTTAATAAGGAACTGTTTCCGAATGGATACATTTTTCGACCAACAAAGTAGCAAAGCATGATGGCCAATGGAATAAAGAAACTTAGAAGGAGTACCTGATGTTTTTTGATGTTGTTTTTTATCGGGATCATTTTAAAACCTCTCAGACTATTTATATATGGTAATAAGAATAGCATATTTGAGCCCTTGTCGCATGATTCTATGATAGATAGCATTTATGTTTTAATGATAATTAAAGTTTTTATTACAATCTAAATTGTTAACTCACTTATGTCCACAATGGGCTTAAAAATGTGGTAATATGATAAATGATATATTTAAACGAATTGAAAGACTAATAATGATACAGTGAGAGGTAATTAAACGTGAAACTTCCAAAAGCAAAACAAGGTCGAAGCAAACAAAATAAATCACATATTCCATTCAGATTGAATTTTTTATTCTTTATTGTTTTCCTACTATTTGCGGCATTATTGGTGCAATTAGCCTATTTACAAATTTTAAATGGGGCATCATTTGAAGCAACCGTTAATAGCACGGATACAACAACAGAAACTAAGAATGTGCAACGGGGAATGGTCTATGATTCAACAGGTAAAGTGTTGGTTGGCAATAACTCTTCACGGGCAATTACTTATACCAAAGGATCAGGTGTTCTTTCAACGGATTTGTATAAAATTGCTAATCATTTAGTAACATATGTCAGTATTGATACAAGTAAATTGACGGATCGTAATGCTGCTGACTATTATTTAGCAAATACAAAACATTTAGCAACGGTTACAGCTGCTGTTAAGAAAGAAAAAAAACTAACGTCTGCTCAAATGACTAAGTTAACGAGTGTTGATTTTAATACATTCGCAGTAGCGTATGTCGTTGAACATAATATTAATTCATTGACTGATCAAGAAAAAGAAGCTGCAGTTATTTTTTCAAAAATGTCAGGGGCTTACTCGCTATCAACTGTTTACTTGAAGACGTCTAATGTGACTGATAAGGAAATGGCTGAAGTGGGTGAACATTTATCAGGAATGCCTGGCATTAAAATAGGGACTAATTGGTCAAGAAGTTACCCTAATGGTAAGAGCATGAACACGATTATTGGGAACGTAACCAGTGAATCAACTGGCTTACCTAGTGATAGTATTGAGACGTTGATGAGTGAAGGCTATTCACGAAATGATAGTGTTGGTCAAAGTTACTTAGAAAAACAGTACGAAAATGTTTTAAAAGGAACGAAGTCACAAACTAAGATGGAAGTGGCTAATAGTAAAATTGTGAAACAAGCGCAAGAATATAGTGGTAAAAAAGGGGATAACCTTGTTTTAAATATTAATGCTAAATTTCAAGCTCAAGTTCAAAAAATTATGAAAGATAGTGTAACATCAATTGCTGGGAGTAATCCTTATAACCCAGGGGCCTATGCAGTTGTTATGAATCCGCATACTGGTGCGGTTTATGCAATGTCCGGCGTTAGTCGTAATATTAAGACTGGTAAGATTACGGATGATGCATTAGGTTCAATTAACCAAGTATTTACAATGGGATCTGTTGTAAAAGGTGCTACGGTAATGGGCGCTATGATGGACGGTGTGATTACCCCAACAAGCAACACACTGACTGATGAACCAATCAAGCTTGCTGGAACAGCTACTAAATCATCATGGTTTAATGCGTCTGGAGCAGCTAACGTTGCATTGACAGCATCTGATGCGTTAATGGTTTCTTCTAACTCGTACATGATGCAATTAGCAATGAAAGAAGGAGGATTCAATTATTCAAGTGGGTCTTCACTAGATATGTCTAATTCAATCTTCTCAAAAATGCGTGGTTACTTTAATCAATTTGGACTGGGCGTTAAAACGGGTGTCGATTTACCCGGTGAGTCGACTGGTTTTGAAGGGGTCGCTAACCAAACTAATATTGGTAAAGCACTTGATTTATCTTTCGGAAATTATGATTCGTATACTACTATTCAATTAGCACAATATATGTCAACAATGGCTAATGGTGGGACAAGATTACAACCACAAATTGTAAAAGCAATTCGTTCAACGAATGCTGATGGCTCTTTGGGTTCTGTCCAAACTGAAATGACACCTAATGTCTTAAGTACAGTTAATGCAACAAAACCAGAATTTGATGTTGTTAAATCAGGTCTTTATAAAGTTGTTCATGGAACCAATCCGTTGAGAACGGGTGGCACAATGAGTACGGCAACACCATCTATTTCAGCTAAAACGGGTACTGCCCAAACATTCTATGGTACAACTGAAACTGAAGCACTTAGTTTGGCTTCATATGCGCCTTCAAATGATCCTAAAGTCGTTGTTGCATTGGTTTTCCCTGGTATGGTCAATAATACAGGTAGTGCAATTAACTCACAGGCAGCACTTAAAATTTACTCAGCATTTTGGAAAACTGTGGAATCAAGTAAATAATCTGAGCAAAATAAGTACTTAATACCTGATTTTATTGCTGTAAAGTAAATTTCCTTAACAAATAAAAAAAAACACTAGCGTTTACTTATTAATAATGATATTATATAAGACGTTAAAGACTAATTGTCTTATGAAATTATGAAGAAATATATGGAGGGTTGCAACCATGCGTGTACACATTACATTAGAATGTACGGAATGTCATGAACGGACATACCTATCAAGCAAAAACAAACGTAATAATCCAGATCGTGTTGAGCTTAATAAATTTTGCCCACGTGATCGTAAAGTTACTTTACATCGCGAAACAAAATAACAACGGGATTTTTCCTGTTGTTTTTTTGTTTTAAATAACTTTTATACTAGTTGAAATAAAATCTTGTAAACGTTATTTTAAAGAAATTTGAAACAAATGAGGAGCTATTTCATGAATTTGGCAAAATATAAACACACACCATTTATGACATACTTCTTTATTAGCATATCGGCGATTGTTTTTATTGCAATGACAATTGCTGGGGGTAGCCAAGATACAAATGTATTAATCGAATTTGGTGCTAAATATAACCCACTCATTATGAACGGTGAGTGGTGGCGATTATTTAATCCTATCTTTTTGCATATTGGATTTGAACATATTGTTCTTAACATGTTCACCTTGTATTTTATTGGCATCCAAATTGAAGAATTATTTGGTCACTGGCGTTTTACAGGTATTTATCTATTAGCGGGAATCGCTGGGAATATTGCAAGTTTTGTCTTTAGTCCGGGTACTATTTCTGCCGGTGCCAGTGGGGCCATCTTTGGTTTGTTTGGGGCTTTCTTAATGCTAGGTGATAACTTTAGAGAAAGTGCTTATTTCAGACAAATGTCACAGCAATTTTTACTATTTATTATGTTAAATCTTGTTTTTGGCTTTATGTCGACGAGTACAGATAATGCTGCCCATATTGGGGGGATTCTATCTGGATTCCTAATTGCGACAACCTTGGGTACTGCAGGATTAGCCAAAATTAGTCGTGTTAAACGGATAGCTGCGTTCATTATCTTTATTGTCATCAATTTTATTCTGATTAAAATTGGTATTTCCAATAGTATCTAGTTTAAGGCGGTGACTATTGATTGAAAAATTTATACGATGTCCAACAACTATTGAAACAATTCGGCGTGTACGTCTATGTTGGTAAACGAATGTGGGATATTGAATTAATGGCGTTAGAGTTAGATAATTTACATCGATCAGGTGTGATTGATGATAAAATCTATGCCAGAGCTAAAATCGTCCTGGCCCATGAGCACAGAATTGAAGAACAAAATAATTGAGAACAAGTGGAGGAATTAATTATGACAATTGAAAAAAAATTAATCGGTGTTGATTTAGGTGGCACAACGGTTAAATTCGCAATTTTAACAGAAAATGGCGAGATTCAACAAAAATGGAGTATTGAGACAAATGTCCTTGATGAGGGCGCACATATTGTGCCAGATATTATTGATTCAATTAATCATCATATTCAATTGTTTGATATGACTGCTGATCAATTCAGTGGTATTGGAATGGGTTCACCTGGTACAGTTGACCGTGCAAACGGAACTGTTATTGGTGCTTACAATTTAAATTGGAAAACATTACAAAATGTTCAAGCAGAAATTGAAGAAGGTACAAAGATTCAATTTGCCATTGATAATGATGCCAATGTTGCCGCTTTAGGCGAACGTTGGAAGGGTGCTGGTGAAAATGATGATGAAGTTGCTTTCATTACGCTTGGAACAGGTGTTGGTGGTGGTATCATCGCTAACGGTGAATTATTGCATGGTGTTGCAGGTGCCGGTGGTGAAGTGGGTCATATTACAGTTGAACCAAATGGCTACATGTGTACTTGTGGTAAACGCGGATGTTTAGAACAATACGCTTCAGCTACAGGTGTTGTGCGTGTTGCACGTGATATGGCTGAAGAATTTGCTGGTCAATCAAAATTAAAAGAAATGTTAGATGATGGTCAAGAAATCACATCAAAATTGGTTTTTGATTTAGCTAAAGAGAACGATGTTTTAGGTAAAATGGTTGTTGATAAAGTATCATACTACCTTGGTTTAGCTTGTGGTAACTTAGGTAATATATTGAACCCTGCTTATATTGTTATTGGTGGTGGTGTTTCTGCTGCTGGTACTTTTTTATTAGATCAAGTTGCAAAATACTTTAAACAATTCTCATTCCCAACAGTTCGATCATCAACATCATTAAAATTAGCACAATTAGGAAATGAAGCTGGCGTTATTGGTGCTGCTTCACTTGCTCGTCAGTTTATTAAATAATAATTGAGGGGAGAAATATCATGATCTTAGGAGCAATAAATGTTAGTGTAGTCATTAATATTATTTTGATTATTATTTTAGTTGGACTTGCAGGTAATCAATTTTACCTTTGGTACATGGGCCGTCGCTCAGCTAAATTAGTTACAAATGAAGTGTTTAATGAAGGTATGCGTAAGGCGCAAGTTATTGATTTACGTGAAAAAAGTGAATTTGATGCTTCTCATATTATGGGCGCTAGAAATATTCCATATTCTCAATTTAAAACAGCAGTTGGTGGGTTAAGAAAAGATCTACCTCTTTATTTATATGATCAAGGCAAATCGATTAGTACGCGAGCTGCTTATAAATTGCATAAAAAAGGATATACAGATATTACTGTTTTGAAAGCAGGTTTTTCAAAATGGGATGGCAGAACTAAAAAACGTTAAATAAAAGCACTGAAGAATAAAAATTCTTCAGTGCTTTTATTTAACTTATTTATGAATGATGTGATGAACGACTCTTACGTGTTGCGCGTTTACGGTTTTCTTCAATCATTTGTTCTTTTTCTTCAAGTGGTGCAATGACGGTTTTTTTAAAGGCAAAGACGCTACCAATTAATGCGCCTACAGTTGCAGCAGTTCCAACAAAGAATCCTTTTGAAAAGTTTTTCATTATGTAGACCTCCTTATTCATTTGACCTCTTTATTATGACTTATTCGCCCCCAAATTGCTACTAAAAGCACTGTCAATTTATAATTAATGATATAATAATTCTTGAAAGTTAGGGGTGAGTTGCGAATGAAGACAAAAGTTTTTGCACATCGTGGTAGTAAGGGAAATAGGCCAGAAAATACATTAATTAGTTTTCAGGCTGCAATAGACGCTGGGGCTGATGGCATTGAAACCGATGTTCAGTTATCTAAAGACAATGAGTTAGTTATTATGCATGATGAAAAGGTTGATAGAACAACCAATTTAACGGGTAAAGTGAAGGATTTAACACTAGCTGAATTGAAAAAGGCAGATGCCGGTATTAAATTTAGTTCAGACTATCAGGGTGAACAAATTCCAACTTTAAAAGAAGTGATTGATTTGTTGAAGATGAACAATTTTAAAGGCACTTTTAATTTGGAGTTAAAAACGAATCATATTGAATATCAAGGCATTGAAGAACTTGTGAATAGACAAATGCAAGAATTACCGTCAGATATTCATCTTCTGTATTCGAGCTTTAATCCAAATTCTATTCGTAGAATGGAAAAAATTAATCCCGATGCAGAATTTGCGAGTCTTTTTCAATTTAAAATTAAAGAGTCACGACGTTTGGCTAAGCATCATTTAATCACTAGTTTACATCCTGATGTGACTTGGTTGCGCGAACGACATGGATTGTTTTGGCCTAAGCTGCTTATTCGGCCATGGACGGTTAACTCAACTAAAGATATGACCTATTGTTTTAAAAAGAAATATGATGCTATCTTTACGGATTATCCGGCAAAAGCAATAGCAGTGCGAGAGAACATCCAAGGAGATTAAAAATGACACAAAAAGTAGTCTTAATTGTTGGTCCAACTGCGGTTGGTAAAACAGATTTATCAATTAAACTAGCTAAAAAAATGAATGGTGAAATTATTTCAGGTGATTCCATGCAAGTTTATCGTCATTTAGATATTGGAACGGCCAAAGTGACGAAAGCTGAAATGGCTGATGTTCCACATCATTTATTAAATCATAAAAATGTTGATGAACGTTATTCCGTTGCAGATTTCATAAAAGAAAGTCGCTTAGCAATTGGTGATATTGCATCTAGAGGAAAGTTGCCAATAATTGTTGGTGGGACTGGATTTTATTTACAGGCGCTACTTGATAATTTTCAATTAGGTACGAATAATGATGATGATTTGAGTCTCAGAAAAGAGTTACAAGAACATGCTGAAAAAGTTGGTTCTGAGGCAATTTGGCAAGAATTAAATATTTTAGATTCAGAAGCTGCGTTGAAGATTCCGGCTAATAATACGCTCAGAGTGATTCGAGCACTGGAAGTCATTCAGAAATCAAATCATTTATTTTCTGCACAAGCTGATCAGAAAACCAGTGAATTTGATCCTTTTATTATTGGCTTATCAACAGATAGAGCTGTATTGTATGAGCGCATTAATCGTCGAGTTGATTTAATGATTGAATCAGGATTAATTGATGAAGCAAAGTGGCTTTTTGATCAAAAAATTGCTGACTTACCAGCTGGTAAGGGGATTGGTTATAAGGAACTGTACCCTTATTTTGAAGAGGTACAATCACTTGATGAAGCAACGGAATTAATTAAACGAAATTCAAGACGTTATGCGAAACGTCAATTGACTTGGTTCAGAAATAAAATGACGGTTAATTGGTTTGATTTAATTGAACATCCAGAACAAATAAAGATTATAGAAGAGCAAGTAACAGAGTGGTTACTTGTATAAAAAATGAGGAGACAGATATATGCAAAAATGGACAGATCATTTACCAGAAAAATTAGTGGAAATTGTGGCGGAAACGGATGCCCAAATTGAACCTAAATTAAAAGAAATTGATGAACAAGTTTTATTTAATCAGCAAAAAGTTTTAGAAGCATTTAAGAAGAACAATGTTTCTGAAACCTATTTTGCTGGATCAACAGGCTATGGTTATGATGATATTGGTCGTGATGGACTTGATCGTATTTATGCAGATGTTTTTAAAACAGAAGCAGCCATGGTGAGACCTCAAATTGTCTCTGGTACACATTCAATTTCAACGGCTCTCTTTGGTATGTTACGACCAGGGGACGATTTATTGTATATCACAGGAATGCCATATGATACGATTCAAGAAGTTATTGGTGTTTCCGGTACAGGTATCGGTTCGATGAAGGAATATGGTATTGGGTTTGATTATGTGCCATTGACGGACGATGATCACCTAGATGTTAATGGGTTACAAGAAAAATTAACGGATAAAGTCAAAGTTGTCGCTATTCAACGTTCTCGTGGATACGCAACTAGAGATAGTTTTGTTGTGTCTGAAATTGCTGAAATGATCAAAGAAGTTCGTAAAATATCAAAAGATGTCATTATTTTTATTGATAACTGTTATGGTGAATTTTCTGAAACCATTGAACCAACAGAAGTTGGCGCTGATATTATGTCTGGTTCTTTAATTAAGAATGCAGGTGGTGGCTTAGCTAAAACGGGTGGTTATATTGTTGGACGTGCTGATTTAATTGAAAAAGCAGGGTATCGTTTAACAACACCTGGGACTGGTAATGAAGAAGGGGCTACTTTAGATGTTATGAGAGATTTCATTCAAGGCTTCTTTTTATCGCCCCATGTGACTGGTGAAGCGATTAAAGGCGCTATTTACACAAGTGCTTTGCTTGAAAAAATGGGCTTAGATGTTTCGCCAAAATGGGATGCACCTAGAACAGATTTAATTCAGACTGTTAATTTTGGTAAACCGGAACCAATGGTTAAATTTGCACAAGCTATCCAACATGAATCACCGGTAGATGCTTATGTTGATCCTAAACCAAGTGCGATGTCTGGGTATGAAGATAAAGTGATTATGGCTGCGGGAACTTTTGTTGAAGGAGCGAGTGTCGAGTTGTCAGCTGATGGTCCGTTGAGAGAACCTTATACCTTGTATGTTCAAGGTGGATTAACATACGCTCATGTTAAATTGGCTGTTACATCGGCTGTTAATAAAACATTTTATTAAACCGTTAGTTATAAGTTATGTTATAAAATCTAACATTGTTCGTTGACAGTGATTTATTTCCTTGTTACTATAAGGTTGTAATTAAAAAGGAGGCTTGTTTATGAAAGAGAAGGAACTCAGAAGATCATTGTCAGTTCTACCAATTGGAACGGTAATGAAATTAACGGACTTAACGGCTCGTCAAATTCGTTACTACGAGGAGCAGGAATTAATTATGCCCCAAAGAAATGATGGTAACCGTCGAATGTACTCACTGAATGATATTGATAAGTTATTTGAAATTAAAGATTATTTAGATGAAGGCGTGAATATGGTTGGCATTAAAGAAATCTATTTTGAAAAGGAAGTACAAGCTAAAAAGCAACGTGATCTGTTAAAGCAACCTTTAACAGACAACGACGTTAGACGTATTTTTCAGAATGAATTTCTTTCAGTTAGTGGACTCAAAAATCCAGATGACCCTTCTTTTAACACAAACAAGCCTCTATAAATTATAAATACTGAGGAGAGATAAAATGGCAAAAGCTGCATACACTAAAGATGACATTGTTTCAATGGCAAAAAAAGAGAACGTTAAATTTTTAAGACTTATGTTTACAGATTTATTCGGGATTATTAAGAACGTGGAAGTTCCGATTAGCCAACTAGACAAATTATTAGAAAACAAATTAATGTTCGATGGTTCTTCAATCGATGGATTCGTTCGAATCGAAGAAAGTGATATGTACTTATACCCAGATTTATCAACTTGGATGATTTTTCCATGGGAACATGAACATGGCAAGATTGCGCGTGTCATTTGTGAAGTTTATAACGCTGACCGCACACCCTTCCAAGGTGATCCAAGAAATAACCTTATCCGTGTGTTAAAAGAAATGAATGATTTAGGATTTACTGAATTTAACATTGGACCTGAACCAGAATTTTTCTTATTTAAATTGGATCCTGTAACAGGGAAACCAACCACACAATTAAATGATAAAGGGAGCTATTTTGATTTAGCACCAGTTGATTTAGGTGAAAACTGTCGTCGAGATATCGTGTTAGAACTTGAAAACATGGGCTTTGATGTTGAAGCTTCTCATCATGAAGTAGCACCTGGTCAACATGAAATTGATTTTAAATACGCAGATGCTTTACAGGCCTGCGATAACATCCAAACATTCAAATTAGTCGTTAAGACAGTTGCTAGAAAGCATGGCCTTCATGCAACATTTATGCCAAAACCATTGAATGGTATTAATGGTTCAGGGATGCATATCAATATGTCATTATTCCATAAAGACGGGAATGCTTTCTTTGATGAAAAAGACAAGATGCAATTGTCTGAATCAGCTTATCAATTCCTTGGTGGTTTATTACAACATGCACGTGGTTATACAGCAGTTACTAATCCAACAGTTAACTCATATAAACGTTTGGTTCCTGGATTTGAAGCACCCGTTTATGTTGCTTGGTCTGGACGTAACCGTTCACCATTAGTTCGTGTTCCAATTGCTCGTGGGTTATCAACACGATTAGAATTAAGAAGTGTCGATGCAACGGCTAACCCTTATCTTGTAATTGCTGCTATTTTAGAAGCAGGACTTGATGGTCTTAGAAATAAAGTTGTACCACCTGCATCTGTTGATAGAAATATTTACGTGATGAATCGTCAAGAGCGTCAAGACAATCAAATTGGTGATTTACCATCAACATTGCACAATGCGATTAAAGCATTGGAAAAAGATGATGTTATGGAAAAGGCAATGGGACCTCATCTATACCCAAGTTTTATTGAAGCCAAACAATTAGAATGGTCTGCTTATCGTCAGGAAGTTTCTGAATGGGAAAGAGATCAATATTTAGAACTTTATTAAAAAAATGTAATAAAGGTTTGAAATGATTAAGTAAATGATTGATAATGAAACTAGAGCAATTAAAATTGTTTTAGTTTTTTTTGATTATGCAAAGTTTAATGATAATACATATAAAAAAGTAACAATTAAATATGAAATAAAGGGGTAAGACATGATAAAAGACAACCAATTTAGCTTATCAGATCATGGTGAAGCAACGAATAATATTGAACGCGCACTTTCTAAAAAAGTTGAATACTTGAATCAACTAAGAGAGGCAATCAAACAGCAAGATGATCGCTTGGTTTATCAATTGATTAATCAGTCACGTTACGCACGACTTTTATTAAAGAAAAGAAGTGTTTCAGAAATGGCTGTTCAAGAAGAATTGGTCATTAAAGATTATCCACAAATTCAACAATATTTAAGTTTGAAACTTATTTCATATTTACGTGATACGTATCCATTTTTCTATTTTGAAGAAATGGAAGTTGGTAAATTTAAAATTCATTTTGGTAATTGGTGGGACAGAAAAGAATTTGGTTATTTAGATGTTTTAAATGTTGAATTTAAATTTGATGAAGAGGAATTAGCCAAATTAGCCAAATCGTTTGAATTAGAGACAACCAATAAGCGAGTTAATACAGATAAAATTAACCAAATTTCGGTTCAAAATAAAGAACGCCAAAAATTAGTTGATACCCAAGATGAACGCGATGCTGAGAAAGATAAAATTCGTGAAGAAATGAAACGTAATTCTCAAGAAAAAGGGCGTCCTTGGGATGCTGGACGTATTCGAGAGGAACGTCGCGTTTTAAAAGAGCGATTAACAGAATTAACTGAGATGGATGAAAAGGCTAGCAGTGCTTATCAAGATATTAAATTAAGTGAAACTGATGTTTTAAGTTTAGCCAAGGAAGATACATTAATTGGTTATGAAAAACAAAGTGTGATTAGTGTGTTCGGTGACTTTGAAAAATTCACTCAATATAATGATGCTTTATATTACAATTATTTATCTCACTTGATTACTCAAAAAGGACAGGTGACTGAATAATGGTTGAAGCAGAAAAAAAATTAGTTTCTACAAAATCTCGTTTAGTAGATTTCAATGAACAAATTAAATTAAGTTTAAATAATGGTATTAAATTTACTGAAACTTTAGATATTTTAATGAACACACAAGATAAGGTTGAATTAATGAATGCCGCCATGAGTTTAATGGGTTATCAACTTGATACTGATTATTTAACATTCCCACAAAAATATAGTGCTGCCGATTATTGTTTACTTTTCTTTAATCGCTTGATGGACTTACATGATAACGAAATCGCCATTCTACATTTTTCAGAGCCTAGAAAAGCATTAATTCATGAAATTCCAGGGATTAATTCAGTTGATAGTTTTTCATTTAAAATTGATGATAATGATGGCGCTTATTATGTTGCGCAAGAATCTGGCGAATCGTTATTCTATTTAAATTTACGAAAAAGAATGATTCGTATCAATAGTACAGCTATTACAAATGTTTTAATTGTTAGTTATTTGGAAAAATTAGATGCCAAATCAATTAAACATCTTGAAATGATGCTAATTGATTTCGCAACTTATTTAAAAGAAGATTATGGATTCAGTGTGGATCTTAATCTTTTGGATTCTGGAAATCCAGCAAGATATGAGTTAACTGAAGATGTACTCAAACGAGATGTTATTGATGAATTATTTGTGCTTGCGTCAGAAAATGAGTTAATGGTTGAAGCAGGTGCAAATAATAGTGCTGTTCTAAAATTAGCTAATTCTGAAATGACTATTTATGACCAACAACAAATGGGTGAAAATGATAACGAAAAATGGGTTATTTCAGTTATGGATACAGCTCAAGAAATTTCATGGTTTGATATTTTATTAAATGAAACCTTTATTAGAAATTGGTACTTAAACAATATTAATGAACTAGGTATCAAATCAGACCCTTTAATTTTTAAATAATAAAATGAAATCTGTCCGTTAGTTATTAGTGGGCAGATTTTTTGGAGGATAATTTAGTGAATTTAACAGATATGATTCAGATGGAACGCAAATTTGATCGAGATGTTATTCAGGATAAAAAAATCAGATGGAGTCCTGAAGAAAGACTATTTAACGCTTATGTAAGTTTAGATGTTGAATTATCAGAGCTAGCTAATACAGTTGAATGGTTCAAGGTTTGGAAAGATAATCGAGGGCAGAAAACTGAAGCAGGTAAAACACATGAAGAGACAGTACTTTCGGAATACGTTGATGCAATGAGTTTTTTCTTTAATATTGCTAATCAAAATAAGTGGACTTATTTATTATTGGTCAGTGATGAAGAAATGACTGGATTTTCTAAAAAGCCCATGACAATGTCTTTGAATAAGGTCTTTTTATCACTAAAATTAATGATTTCAAAAAGTTTATTTAGTCATAAATTAGATGATTTCAAGCATGCTTGGCATCTTTTTATTAAATTTGGATTGGTTGATTTAAAGTTATCTTGGGACGATATTGAAGAAGAATTTATTAAAAAGAATCAAGAAAATATTGAAAGACAAGAAAACAATTATTAATGATTTTAATTTTTATTATAAAAGATATAAAAAGAAGCTTAAATACCTAAATTGAAGACTTCCAGAAAAGTTAGATAATAATTTAACTATTTGGAATCTATCAGTTGTTAGGTAGTAAGCTTCTTTTTTTTGCGATCTATTATTATGGTGCTATAATGAAAATTTTTTGGGATAATGTGATTGAAATGAGTGAACAGATAATAGCTACTAATAGTAGAGACCAGAGTGCTGAAAAATCAGAAATCAACGTTATACCAAGTACAATATCTAAAATAATGGTTAAACTACTAATGATTAACTGAACTTTAATATGATTTGTGAAGAAAAATAGTAATATTAGTTGTATTAAACAAAGAATACATAATACAACTAATAATAAGACTAGGGGAATTGACCCTACTGCGCCCCAAATGTTAAAACCAAATAAAAATGCAATATCAAGCAAGGCTAAAGCTGTAATCCATTTGAAGGGTAAATATAAATATTTAGGTAGTATCATGAAATGTTCTCCTTAATTAGTTGGTGTCTCTTATTTGTATGAGTTGTGTCGTAAGACATAAAATAATAATCTTGATTTAATTATACCTTATTTTAATATAAATGAAGTAACGATATTTATTAAAATTAACCATATGAATTAAATAATGGTTATTATAATCATATAATTTGATTATATTTGTGGGTATGATATGGTTAGAGTGTACTAAATAATAGATAGGAGGGAAAAATGATGAAAATACTTAATAATATTCTGCTTGGATTATTGATTGTTGGTGGCTTGAACTGGTTATTAGTAGGCATCTTTGGATTTGATCTTGTTGCTTTTCTATTCGGAGGTGCCGCGTCTGTTATTTCTAGAGTTGTCTATACTCTTGTAGGTATCAGTGCTTTGTATTCAGTTAGTTTTTTTAACAAGATTAATAATTAAAATTAGATATAACACATATAAGGAGGAAACATTATGACAAAAGAAGATAGATTAGATGCGAAAAAAGATCAAATTAAAGGTAAAGTAACAGAAACTAAAGGTAAAGTAACACATGATAAGCAAGAAGAAGTTAAAGGTAAAACGGAAGATTTATTTGGGAAAGCTAAAAAAAAATTAGAAGATGTTAAAGATGATGTTGCTGAAAAAATAGATAAGGTTATGGATAAAAGTAAAAAGAAATAACAATTAGTTGTTACGAAAAGTGTATTGCTTATTGAAAGCAGTACACTTTTTTTGTAAATTAGTTAGAGAAATTAAGGAAATAGATACAGTCATGACGTTAAGTAATATATATTATTTAACGAAGACAATGGAAATAAAATTAATGGGTGATAACAATGAAGACTGGTTTTTAGATTTATTAGAAGAAAGTAAAAAATTTATAAAAAGTTTTGTTATAAACTCAGGATTATTAAAAAAAAGTAGTTGAATATGGAGTGTCATATCCAACAGTGAGAAATAGATTAGATTATTACATCTATTCATACCACTCAAAAAGATTATGGACTATTATTTTTTAGAATAGGTGTGATATTTGTACTGATACAATGTTATATATTATTAAATACATCTAATTAATAGACTTATTGCAGGTATCTTATTGGAGATTTATGGTTAGCAATGATTGTAGTAACGATGTGAATGATTCAGGCGGGGAATGTGGAAGTAAGTATTTATTAAAAAGTAAAAATAAGAAATGTTAAAAATTAAATCTATGGATAAGTAAGAGATAAGAATGAACAAAATTTTTGGAAAAGTAATTCTGAAGTCTTTAAAATAAGTCCGAGTTATTGACAGTTAAGTAGGAAAACTAGTATTCTTAAATTTAAACATAACTATAAAATAATGTGGTTAATCCATAAATAGAAAGATTCAAAAATTAGGGAACATTAAATAACAATTTTGAAGGTAAAAATAAAATGGTAACAATTCGTGACGTGGCCACTGCAGCCGATGTAGCAGTATCAACAGCTTCAAGAGCGTTAAATAATAATCCACGTATCAGTCAAAAAAGTCGTGATCGGATTCAAGCACTGGCACACGATATGGGATATCGTGTTAATTCTAATGCAAAAAATCTCAGTCTTGGTGAATCCAATGTCGTTGGAGTTATTTTCCCTCTGACTAAAGTGGGTAATCAAGAAAATGCGTTTCATATTGACATGATGCGAGGGGTGAATAAAGAATTAGCCCCTAGAAAATATGTGATGTCTGTTGCAATGGGACAAACAGATGAAGACTTGTTAACGAATGTTCAGGCGATGGTTCTTGAGGCGCAGGTACGTCGGTTTATTTTATTGTATTCAAAAACAGATGACGTAGTTACACAATTTTTGGCAACTCAAAAAGGTGTGAAGTATGTAGTTATTGGCGAGTCAGCAGATTCTGAGACTAAATTTTACGTCAATAATGACAATATTTTAGCAGGTTTTGATGCGACTAAATTTTTAGTAGAAAAATATAGCACTAAAAATATATTATATGTTAAATCAGCTAAAAATTGGAATTTTGAAATTCAACGAGAACAAGGATTTACGCAGGCAACTAATCATTTAAAAATAAAACATAATAGTATTAACTTAGGGTTACGACACGGGAATGATGATAGTGGCGCGTTAATTGCGTATATTAAAGCCCATTCTGATTTAGATGGTGTTGTAGCCGCTGATGATATGATAGGATTTACTTTTTTAAATTTTTGGAAACAAACGTTTAAAAAAGAAATACCAGTAATTGTTTTTAATAATAATCAATTATTTAGTCGAATGGGCAACAATGATTTTCATTGTGTAGATTTATATCCGAATAAATTAGGACAGGAAGCTGCGAAACTGGTATTTTCAAAGGATATGCAAGGTTCTGTTATTGTTTCACACAAGGTTATTTGATAAGTCTGATTAAGATGATAAAAAGATTGAAAAGCGAAAGAAATTTCGCTTTTTTTATTTAATTTCGTGCAACCGCTTGCATTTTAGTGCAAGCGGTTGCATAATAGAAATTGTTGAAGACGTTCAACGTTATTATCAAATATAGATAAGGAGAAATTATAATGGATAATACAAAGAAAACAGCAGTAAAAGCTGCTAAATTACCAACCTTACCGATCAGTACAATTTGGATGATGAGTTTTGGATTTTTAGGTGTTCAAATGGCATTTGCACTTCAAAGTTCAAATATGGGACGAATTTTTCAAACATTAGGTGCGGATCCAACTAAATTAGGATTTTTCTTCATATTACCACCTTTGGCCGGAATTGTTGTACAACCCATTGTTGGTTATTACTCAGATCGAACATGGATGCCTAAGCTTGGACGTCGGATACCTTATCTTTTGGTAGGTGCAATTGTTGCCGTTATTGTTATGTGTTTATTACCCAATTCAGGTAGTTTTGGTTTCGGGGCTGGTTCAATGACAGCCTTGATGTTTGGAGCCATTACAATTATGTTTATGGATGTGTCTTCAAACGTGGCAATGCAACCTTTTAAAATGATGGTTGGGGATATGGTTAACGAAGATCAAAAAGGTTTTGCTTATTCAATTCAAAGTTTTTTATCTAATACTGGTGCAGTATTAGCAAGTATTTTTCCATTTATTTTAACAGCTATTGGTGTTTCAAATGTGGCTCCAAATGGGGTTATTCCACAATCAGTTGTTGTTTCATTTTATGTTGGAGCAATTATTTTAATTATCTGTTCATTGTTCACCGTGTTTAAGGTTAAAGAATACACGCCAGAACAATACGCGATATATCATGGTATTACTGAAGAAGCCAATACTGAAAAAGTAGGCATGTTTACACTTCTAAAAAAAGCACCAAAAGTATTCTGGACAATTACATTAGTACAATTCTTCTGTTGGATTGGATTCCAATACCTTTGGACATATGGAACTGGTGCCGTTGCAGTCAACGTTTGGCATACAACTAATGCTGCATCATCTGGATTTCAATCTGCTGGTAACTGGTTTGGTATTTTATCAGCTGTTCAATCAATCGCAGCCGTTGTCTGGTCACTTGTTTTATCTAAAATTCATAATGACAAGCACAAATTAGCTTATAGTTTAAGCTTATTCCTTGGAGCTATTGGATTTGGCTCAATCTTCTTTATTCATAGTCAAATGGCATTACTTGTTTCATTTACATTAATCGGTATTGCATGGGCTGGAATGATGGCCTTTCCATTCATTATGTTAACAAATGCACTTTCAGGTAGTCATATGGGCACTTATCTTGGATTGTTTAATGGGTCAATTTGTTTACCACAAATCGTAGCATCTATTGCTAGTTTTGCTTTATTCCCATTGCTTGGTTCAAGTATGCCTAAAATGCTAATGATTTCAGCAATTATGCTGTTACTTGGTGCTGTATCAGTAATGGTTATTAAAGAAACTTCTGCGGAAACTGAAGAAGCAGAAAAAGAAGCAGCAGAAGGAAATAAATAGGTATAAAATTAAAAATAAAGAGGCGTTTAATATGGCTGAACTAAAATGGTGGCAAAATAGTATTGCATATCAAGTTTATCCGCGTTCATTTCAAGATACGAATAATGACGGGATTGGTGATATTGGTGGTATTATTCAAAAGCTTGATTATTTAAAATCACTAGGAATTAGTATTTTATGGATATCACCCATTTATAAATCACCAATGGTTGATATGGGTTATGATATTGCTGATTATCAAGCAATCGATCCACAATTTGGTACGATGGCTGATTTTGATAAATTATTAGCAGAATGTGATAAACGTGGTATTAAAATTGTGATGGATTTAGTTATTAATCATACATCGGATCAACATGATTGGTTTAAAAAAGCATTAGCAGATAAAAATAGCAAATATCGTAATTATTATATATTTAAAACGACAACTGATGGTAAAGTCCCTAATAATTGGCGATCAATTTTTGGTGGTTCAACTTGGACTGAAGTCCCTGATGAGCCTGGGACGTATTATTTTCATACATTTGCTAAGCAACAACCCGATTTAAATTGGGAGAATCCGGTATTACGTCGTGAGATTTACGATATGATTAACTGGTGGTTAGACAAAGGTGTGGCAGGGTATCGTTGTGATGCAATTACTCACTTGAAAAAAGATCTTGATTGGGCAAGTTTAGAGCCAGATGGTAAAGATGGCCTAGTCGCTGTTATTAAAAAAGGTCAAAATCGTCCAGGAATTGATGTATTTTTGGATGAACTTAAGCGTGAAACGTTTGATAAATATGATGCGGTTACGATTGGCGAGGCGTATGGTGTTCCTGCTAAAGATTTACCTAAATATATTGGTGAAAACGGGTACTTCTCAATGATATTTGATTTTTCATATTTAAATATTGAAGTTAAAAATGTTGATGAGTGGTATCAAGGACGCTCAAATTGGACTATTTCTGATTTGAAAAAAATTATTTTTGATAGTCAAAAATCAATTACAAATGCACATGGGATTAGTGCTAATGTGTTGGAAAATCATGATCAACCTAGAACAATTTCTAAATTAATTGTTAACAAAGAAGATCAAACACCAACAGCTGCAAAAGCTTTAGCAACGATGTACTATTTCTTACCTGGGGTTCCGTTTATCTATCAAGGTCAAGAAATTGGTATGAAGAATATGCACCGTGATTCTATTGATGAATTTAAAGATGTGTCAACTGTTAATAATTATCAGATGGCATTAAAAGAGGGGTATTCTGAAACCGAAGCTATGGAACTGGTTAACGAGAAATCTCGTGATAACGCACGGACACCCATGCAATGGAATTCTGATGAATATGCAGGCTTTTCAAATACAGAACCATGGGTGAAAATGGGTAATGATCGTAAGGGTATCAATGTCGCTGACGAAGAAAATGATGAAGAATCAGTATTATCATACTATCGTAAGCTTGCAACTTTACGTAATAATCCTAAATTTCATGAAACGATTATCTCTGGTGAATTACAGCAAATAATGGGAATACCTGATGATGTTATTGGGTATAAACGTGTGATGGCTGGTCAGGAACTTATTATTTTAGTTAATTTATCAAATGATAAGCAAAAAATTGAATTATTGAATCCAGCATTAATACTATGTTCAAATATTGCTGTTGATGCTAAAATTAGTCAAGGAATGTACAACTTGCAACCTTATCAAGCAATCATTATCAATAACAAATAGGCGATAATTTAAAGTGTACCATAAGTGTTAGACATAAAATCTAACGAATATGGCGCACTTTTTGTGTTCAAATGGGTACAAAAAAAGGTCTAATTCCTAAGAGAATAAGGGATTAGACCGTTTCATTTATTTTAGTTTACTAGTGCCATCGTTGTAATTGAGGGTGACACCAGCTTCTACATTAAAAATATAAGTATTAAATTTAATAGTAGAGCTGCCGATGGATTGTGCTTCCATTTGCACACCTCGAGCAAGAAGTTCATTTCCTTTAAAGATAGGCGTCACACGATATCTAATATAGTTATTAGGATGTTCTTTAAGATAAGTCGCTATATCCATTTCATGAGCGAGCATTTCTGGTGCATTAAGTTCCCGAGTACCAGTAATTAAATTCTTGGGATTGTTATTTTGGCCACTTAGCTGATAACCAATTAAATGACTACGATTATATAACCACCCACTACTAATTCGTTTATTGTTCCAACCAGTAGGGTCCCAAGTCAAGCCCGTACGTTTTGCAGTCGGCATTAATGACTTATTTAACATTGCGTTGGCGACACCAGCACGATTTAGGTGATCTAAATGACTATATGATTCCCATGTCCCTTTACTAGTAGATAAGGTGTTTTTACTGAAATTAGGCTTGTTGTTATTAACTTGGATTTCATTTGTGCCATTATATTTTAAAGATGAAAGGGTTGGTGTTTTAGATTTCTTATGTGTTATTTTGGTGGCGGGTATTTTCTTTTTTGATTTTTCATCATACTTAGCTAACTTAGCTTTTAAATCTTTAATTTCTTGGTTAAGGTTGTCTAGTTTTTCTTGTTCTTTATCAGTTTTTTTATTAATTTTTTGAGCTTGTTTTTTATCAGTATAATCGTATGTAATATGATCTCCTGTTTTTGCTAAAGCAACGGGAGTATGACTGATACCTAGAAAAATGACTGATAAAATTAGAGTGCTTGTTAATAAGTGTTTATTAATTTTCATTATCTTTTTGCCTTTCTATATCCAGCATTTTGTGCGTCTTGCTCACTATGGAATGTTATCGCATTGGCTGAATTCATATGATAGCCAGCTTGGCCTGGAACATGGTAAATTTTAGAATTAATGTTACCAATAATAGTTTCTCCACCAGTAGTAACCTCGTTGGCATCAGTGTGAGTAGGAGTGGCTGAATTTTGTTGTGGTCTCGTTTGTTGTTTATGGGATACTGAATTTGTAGTACGGGTTCTAGGGACTGCAGCTTTTACTTTTTGAGAACTTTCAGTTTTAGACGCAGCTACAACTTTTTGCTTATTAATTTTTTGAATACTTTCAGATTGGGCTTCAGATTCTTTTTTATCTAATTTAGCAGTTAGTAATTTAGCTTCAGATTTTTTTGAAGAAACTTCTGTCTTAATCGATTCATATTTAGATTCTGCTTTTTTCTTATCGGCAGTTCCAACTTTTTTAACGATTGTATGAGCAGGGGCCTTAGATTGAGTAGAATCAGAGCCACTGGTTATGCCTATTGCTACAAATGAAATTATAAATACAATGACAGCGTACCAAACACGGTTCTTGATTTTAGTATATGTATCAATATCTTTCTTTTTTGTTAGAAATCTTTTAATAACGTAATAGATGATAAAACCAAATGAAATTAAAAATAATAGTGTTAGAAATGTGGTCATGTTAACCCCTCCAGAGTTTTTTTAGTTCAAAGTGAACGGCAAGAATTATATCATAAATGTGAAAAAAATGCTTTTCAAAAAATTATAAATAATCTAATTGTAGGCTTAATTACCAGAATATTGGCTGATTTGATGCTGACTGTAAAAGATGTGATAGGAAAGAAAAAATAATAAATTATGCCATAATAGTTAAGCACAAAAAAACGCAAAATGTTTTGAGCATCTTATGCTTTTTAGTGTTTTTTTAAATCGTTCTAATATGACTAACCAGGACAATGAACTTAGACACACATCATCACATGGTTAGAGTTAAATCCACAATGAAAAGTGTAATTACTGTAGAAGCATACGATCTAGTTGAACAGGCAAATTTTATTGCTAGTTTATTAACTGACGAAGAGTGGAGAAAACTTTAAGGATAAGTTAATTAGGCAGCTGGATAGAAGAATGAAAGGTGGGACTGTCTTATGACATACACTCAGGCAGTAGCATGCACAATCGGAGCACTAGCGTTAATAATTTACATTTACTGGAGGAGTATCAGATGAAAGATTTAATTGCATAAATTGAAAGTAAAATTATATTTTTAAATGGAGATTATGGATATGACTCAGATGTGATAAGCTGCACGAATGATTGGGTTCATTGCGGAACTGAACAACTATTAACTTATACAAAATTGGTAGAATTTAACGAACGAATTGATGGAATATTATATTATTTGGGATCAACGGAGGGATATTACAGATGACAATAAGGACATATAAAAGAACAGATCTAATTGAAAAATATAAGGGTGGACTATCTTATGGAAAAGGTATGGAAACTGTTTAGATATTACTAAATGAAAAAGAAACGGCTGATAATGAGCTATTCTTTCAGGCATATGACGCCAATATGTTTCCCTTGCCTGATATGAGTAGTTGGAACAAGTCATTCGTTAAAATTGTAACATCATTTGTGCTAAGTCAGATTAGCGAAGATTGTACCGTCATTTTAGATGATTTAACTATTAGGAATTAGTGGAGGAGTATTAGATGACGAATAATCAGAAAATATACCGTGATGCACTATTACAATGTGTATCAAATAACGATGTCGTTAGCGAAATTATCAGATTCAATAATCATTTTAGCGAAAAAGGCAGCGTGATTATTAATGCGGTACATGATTTAACCGTTGAAGAAAAGAACGAAGTAATCAGAGAGATTACATTAATCGGGATAGGGTGATTAAATGCTTAAAGCAATAGCAGAATTTTTAGAGTTGTTAGTAATATTATTCGTCATTATTTTTTCAGTGATTATATTGATGAAGTTTACAGTAAACGTGTGGGACTTTTTCTTTTAGATTTAAAAGTAGACACAAAAAAAGCCACCTCTTGAAGGTAGCTGTAATCAATCGCGTAAATTAATTATAGCATACTAAAGGGGTGGCTAAGTTGATGGTTGAACAACAATTAAATTTTGATGTTGACGTTAAAAAGACGCAAGAAAAGGTACGTGAATTTCTTGGTGATGATTTAGATCATTACCTTACTATAGCTAGAATGTCACGATTAGATATTAAGTCACCGCTTATCAGTGATATGCCTGGTAGTTCTCAATATGGTAATGGTAGAGAAGCTGCACAGGTTGAATACGCTGATGCAGTTATAGAAATAACAGGGTACAGTAATAGCCGATATTATAAATTGAAAGGTGCTGCATTTTTATATTTTGCGGAAGGATATCCTAAGCAGATAAAAAATTTACAAGTATATAAAAATTGGACTGTGATGAGAGTGACATCGGAGTACAATGAGACTGAAAAGGTAGTAAAATGATAATGTTAGATGTTTTAGACAACTAGAATATTTAACAAGAACTCTAAATATTTATACACGCGTTAGACAGGTATTGATTACCTGTCTTTTTTACTGTTTAATAGTGAATGCGAGTATAAATATTTGGAGGAGATTTTATGGCACAAAAATTTTATGGTTCAAAAATAAATATTAATGGAAATATTTTTAATCAAAATGTTAAAGAAATTAAGATGAGTTTGATTCCAGAAAAAATAAAACAATATGATAACAAAAATAAAGAAAATAGATTTATAAAGCAAAAAAGTAATCAAAATAGTAAAATTCAAAATATTGAATGGACTTTAGCTAACATTGTTCAAATAAGTGATGATATATTATCTGGTGATATTGTAAAAAAATTCCAACGTTCTATTGAACAATTGGTGGGTGCGAGGACTCAAAAAACGTTTAGAGATGAGGCAGAAAAAGTACATTTTTTTTATTTTATTGAAACTGAAATTTTGTTATGTCAGACTAAAACTGATATTTCTTATGAAGAAGCTTTTGAACATTTTAAAATGCTTCTTGATCATAACGATGAACAAATTGGCTACTTAAATATACAATTGCTAACAAGGGTTGATGAATTTGAAACAGAATTATTTTCTGATACTATACAAAAAATAAAATTAAATTATGTAGTCCCTAATGATCCAGACACATTGAATAGCATTAGTGATATTTTATTGGATAATAATGCATCTACTGGAAAATTTGAGATAGAAAATAAAGAAAAAGGAATAAAAAGTTATGAGCAAGACGGAAGTAAGTCAAAATTAGTTTTAAATTTATTAGAAATTATGAAAAAAGGATTTGGTTCAATTGAAGCAAGAATTGGAAATAGGCGTCATTCAAAATCAATTAAATCGAAAGAATTTCCAGTTAGTGCTAGAATAGAAGAAAGCGATTTAAAGGATATTAAAGCAATAGAGAAATTAAAAAAAGACATAATAGAGTAGCAGATAGAAGGTGGAGTGTATGACGTTAGGCGATGAAATATATAAAAGGTCTAAAATGATTCATCTGATGAAAGTCGTTTCTAAAAAACATTTCTTTAATTGGAGTATATATCTATCAGCAATAACTTCAATATTATTTGTTATAAGCGTGTGGAATGATAAAACTTCACAAGAGCACTTTACACTATTTATGAAGCAAAATAGTATGGTGTTTTTTTCAGCAGGAATTGGAGCTATTGCTATGATATTAGCAGCAATAGCAATTATAATTGTGATTTATAATAAGAAAAATTTACATTTAATTGTTACAAGTGATAAAAAAACATTTGAAGGATTTATTTTTCCATATAGATGGGGAGCGAGTTTATGGGCTTTATTAACTGTAATATCTATTATGATAAACATCATTCCCTATAAAATTACTGGTGATTTAAAAATTTTACTATATACAGGATGGTTATGGTTAGTACTGTACTGTATTAATTTTACAGTATATTTAATTGGTGAAGTTGTACAGCATGTATTATTGTCAGCTACCTTTGAAAAAGGTGACAATAATAATTAGTTAACTGAAATCGTAACCACTAAAAAAATATTAAAAATAGATACCGTAGTAGTATAACCGAGCATCCACATTGTGAGTGCTTTTTTGATATCTAAATAGTACTGGTTACAAGAGCAGATATCCTGTAATATTAGTCTTAGTATTAAATTAGGAGGGACGTTGATGAATACTATTTTAGCAGCAGTGATAGCGGCAGTGGTTTCTTTCATAGTGTCAAGTATATCTGCTAATGAACAGAAAAAAACACTAATTATGACATTGAGAGATTCTTTAGATAGTAAATCAGGATGGCGTGAAAAACTTTTTGATGTTGCAGCTAAAGATAAAATGACATTATCAGATATATATTTATTAAGAACCGCGTTACAAATTAATGCAAAAGAAGGAACAATTAATTTGCAAAAGTTACAAGAAGGTGAATTAGTTAAATTAATGATATATAATTTAACGGGATCAAAAGAGGAAATTGAATTAGACAAAATAAAAATATTTAGTTCAGATGGACAAAAGCAATTAACAATATATAAAATGAATGAGCTAACTAATTCAGGTAAATTAGATGAAATGCTTTGCCGGACTAACGTAAATGAAGTAATGAAAATTAAAGTAAATGATATAACTGTTTTATTACCTGAAGAATTAAAAGAACATAATAATAAAACGTTTGACGATATGACTAATACGATGATAAAATTTTGCGAAAAAACCGTAAAGGTTGCAAACGAGCGCCCTTTAAATTCTAAAAAGGAGCGAATTCTTTTAAATGATGAATCTGAAAAAGTCAGAATATATTGTCGGTTTCTTTTGAAAAATCATTGGGAAGATCTTAGAAATACAGATGAAAACGGAGATAAAAGAAAAGAATATTGGAATGGTTTCCATAAAGCGGTGGCTGATACTATGGACATGATAAATAAAATTGACAAGTCTGTTCTAAAATGATGAATGATAGGAGTTAGATAATAATCTAGCTCTTTTTTAATACCCAAAATAGAAGGAGATTACAAAACAACACAGATAGCGAGGTGGTGAGAATGGATGCCAAGAGCAAGGAATCCTAAGCGAGATGAAGCATATAAACTGTGGCTTGAATCAGACGGTAAGGTAGTATTATCAACGATTGCCGAGCAGTTAGGTGTGTCTAGTTCGAGTATCAGAAAATGGAAGTCACAAGATAAATGGCAGGCGGAAAACGTAGGGAGCGCTCCGATAAACGAAACGGAGCGTTACGATTCAATGAAGGATAATGAGAACGCAAAGAGTAATCATGGGGGAGCACCTCCTGATAATAAAAATGCAGTATCACATGGGTTATTTGCTAAATGGCTGCCAGATGATACAAAAGATTTAATGAGTGAAATATACGACAGTAATCCGATTGATATTATTTGGAATAACATTATGATTCAGTACGCTGCAATCATTAGATCACAGAAGATTATGTATGTTAAAGATGAATTTGATGAAACATCTAATCAAACGTCAGCAGAGATTGCTCCGACACTTGTCGATAAAGAGGGTAATCCTATCCAGATTAAAGCAACTAGAGAGTTTCAATATGCTTGGGATAAACAGGCGTCATTCTTATCAGCGCAATCAAGGGCAATGGGGACGTTATCTAACCTGATTAAACAATTTGTTATGCTAGCTGATGAATCAGATATGAGACGTAAAAAACTGGAATTAATGGAATCACAAATTACGAAGCTTA
Source organism: Dellaglioa sp. BT-FLS60 (assembly GCF_054941065.1). Classification (NCBI taxonomy): domain Bacteria; kingdom Bacillati; phylum Bacillota; class Bacilli; order Lactobacillales; family Lactobacillaceae; genus Dellaglioa; species Dellaglioa sp. BT-FLS60. Next base: position 72,941 of record NZ_JBSOLI010000031.1, on the reverse strand, counting down.
AGACTGAAACTAAAGTTGACACAAATGAGCATACATTTATTGTTGATGATATAGACGACATTGAAGAAGGTGATGATAATGAGTAATGTATTAACGCTTAAGAAAGTATTTAATAAAGCGTTCTACTCATTATGGAGTGATGTTAAATCAGGAAGATATCTGCGATATACCGAAAAAGGTGGCCGTGGTTCTGCTAAGTCAACGCACATCGCAATGACAATTATATTATTAATGAAGAAGAAGCCTATATCAGCGTTAGTTGTCCGTAAAGTTGGTATTCAGAAAGATATCTGATGAAGAATTTAATTCATTCGATAATATCAGACAAGGTCTCGACTTTGGATATGCGACTGATCCAGTTGCTGGTGTTCAATGGCATTATGATAAGACAAGACTCCAAATTTATGCCATGCGTGAAGTTCATGGAGTCAAGATGTTTAATAGAGAACAAGCTTCTAAAGCAGAACAAGCGATGTTCTTTCAACATGAAACGATAGCTGATAGTGAAGACCCACGAACAATCAGCGAATTAAAGAATGAACATGGCTGGTCAGCTAATTATCTAAGGGGTGCTAAGAAAGGTCCTGATAGTGTTATTCATGGTGAAAACTGGTTTGATGATTTAGAGGTGATCATCTTGCGAAAGGTTTAAAGAATGGCGTGGATTCATCATCTAAGCCTAACAAGTCAAGCGCACCAAGCGCACCAAGCGCACCTAATAAACCTAGTGTATCAACAGGGATTAAATGGATTGCACAAAAGGAAACATTTAAATTAAATTCAAGTTTGCCATTAACAAAAGATGCTAGTGGTAAAGGTGCTTTAATCGCCAATATCGGCAAAGGCCAATCTATTGATTACAACGCATGTGGGATTGAATGGGTAGACAATCACGAGGTAATGATTATGGTTACATGTTCACAGGTAACGCAGCAAATGGTAAACGCAAAGATTACTGGGGTAGTTTTAAATAATAGAATATTAAACTAAAAGCCAACTTCTTATTAATTTAAGAGGTGAAGTGAGGTAGGTTTTTATTTTTGTTTAATGTAACCAAAAATAGCTTTTCCTACTATAGAAAAATCCATATTAAAAGTAAAGGTATAGGTAAGATATTGTATGATACCATTATTAGTTTTGCGGTAAAAATAAAATGTAGAATAAAGATGGAAAATAATGAATAAATTTATAATAATTTTGATATAAAAAATATCCATACAACAAATATGCACAAAATGTTTTGAGCATCCTATGCTTTCTAGTACGTTTTAAGACAAATAAAAAAACAGGAATGCCCATTTAAAGGTATTCCTGTTTTTTAAAATCGTTCTTATATGACTATCCATGACTCGGGTGAGATTCGAACTCACGACCGTCCGCTTAGAAGGCGGATGCTCTATCCAGCTGAGCTACCGAGTCATAACAACAAATATTATATGATAAAATGTTGGTACTTGTCAATCAAATTTTGGAAAACTCTTTAAATTATATTAAATACGAATGAATATTTTGTTAAAATGTACTATACTAATGAAATAATATACATAAATAAACATAAAGTCTATTAAATATAATAAAGAGGTTAGAAATGGTTGATTCTAGTGACCCAAGGGTAAAGAGAACGAGGCAAAATTTAAAAAAATCATTAGTTGTGCTCATGCAACATTATAAAGTTGAAAATATTAGTGTTCAAAAAATTACCCAAGAAGCAAATGTGACTCGAGGAACATTTTATTTACATTATCATGATAAACAAGATTTTATTGATCGGGCAATGGATGAAATTTTAGATGATTTTTTTGACAATATTATGATTTTAGCAAAACAAACGCCAGATAAAAAATATGTTTATTCAAATCCAGTAGAAGTTTGTTGTTTAGATAGAGTATTTAATTATTTACAAGATGAATCAATGATGTTTGGTGTTCTTTTTAATAGTCAAGAAGATGTTGCATTCTCTGATAAAGTTTATGATCGACTGGTTGTTTACTTGAATAATTTTAGAGAACGTTTAGCAGGTGATTTTGAAGCGTCTAAGATACCTAATGAACTACAAGTATCATATGTTGTATCGGCACATTTAGGTTTTATTAAACGGTGGTTACAGGATGGCATGATTTATACACCACATTATGTTGCTAGGGTTTTAAAAGAAATTACTGGTGTCGATACAACGCATGGTATTAATTTGACACATTTTTTTGTTGAAAATGATGGATAACGTTGACTTAAGAAGTTACATTTGATATTATAATAACGTTGTATTTGTGAACACCACAACTGCAACCGCACGTTTTAAGTTTTTAAGCGTCGGATTAGCTTAATCTGACCACTAAATTACGGCGAGTCTAAGTAATCTATAAGGAGGTGTAATACACATGTACGCAATTATTAAAACAGGTGGTAAACAACTTAAAGTTGAAGCCGGAGAAGCTATTTACATTGAAAAATTATCAGCAGAAGCTGGTGAAAAAGTTACATTTGATGAAATTGTTTTAGTTGGTGGCGAAAAAACCGTTATTGGTGCTCCTTTTGTTAAAGGTGCTACTGTAACTGGGACTGTTGAAAAACAAGGCCGCGAAAAGAAAGTTGTTACTTTCAAATACAAAGCTAAAAAACATTCTCATACAAAACAAGGTCATCGTCAACCATATACTAAGGTTGTTATCGATGCTATCAACGCATAAATTTGAAAGTAGGTTACTAGTATGATACGTGTAGTTATTTCTCGGAGAGATGCCAAAATCATCGATGCGTTTGAAATAACAGGGCATGCTGATTCTGGTGAATATGGTCAAGATATTGTGTGTGCTGCGGTTTCGGTGTTAACTATTAATACGATTAACAGCTTAACTGAGCTCGCTAAAATGAATCCTGGGGTTTTAATGGATGAAGAAAATGGTGGTTTAATGAAAGTTAAATTATTAGAATCTGAAATAGTTAATTCTACAGGACAATTATTTTTAGAAAGTTTAGTCTTAGGACTACAGTCAATTGAGCAAAACTATCAAGATTACATTAAATTAACACTTAAATAATAAACTATAACAAGGAGGTGCATTGATTATGTTAATGAATATGGATTTACAATTTTTCTCACATAAAAAAGGTGGGGGTTCTACTTCTAATGGTCGTGACTCTGTCGGTAGACGTTTAGGTTCTAAAAGAGCTGACGGACAAGAAGTAACAGGTGGTTCAATTCTTTATCGTCAACGTGGAACACGTATTTATCCTGGTGTTAACGTTGGTAAAGGTGGAGATGATACTTTGTTTGCTAAAGTCGATGGTATCGTTCGTTTTGAACGTAAAGGCCGCGATAAGAAACAAGTCTCTGTATACCCTGTAGCTGAATAGTAATATTTTAAAGGAAATCTCGTCATTTATGATAGAGACTTCCTTTTTTTGTACCTAAAAAGGAGAGTTCAAATGAATATGGATAGAATTGAACGATTACGGTCAACTTTTGAAAATATTTCAATTGATGCATTTTTAGTGACCGACGCAACAAATATGGGCTATCTAAGCAATTTTGAAGGTGATGGCGTCTTATTAATTACGGACTCACAACAATTTTTAATAACTGACTTAAGGTATGAATTGGCACTAGAAAATCATGACAGAAAACTAGAAATTATATTTACACGAAATTATCTTGGTGCGGTAGCTGATGTAATTAAAGAAAATGGACTTACCGTTATGGGATTTGAATCGTCGCTATCATTTTTAGAATACGATCAATTAGATGAAGAGCTTACTAGTGATTTAGTGCCATTTACGAACATAATTGAAGAATTACGACGTAGTAAAGATAGTGGCGAACAGGCCAAATTAATTAAAGCAGGCAAATTAGCTGACGCGGCTTTTAATTATATTGTGAAAACAATTGAAGTTGGCCAAACAGAAATTGAAATCGCTAACCGTTTAGATGCGTATATAAAGGATTTGGGTGCTACAAATGAATCATTTGAAACAATTGTGGCCAGTGGTGTTCATTCAACCTGGCCTCATGCAACAGTTTCGAATCGAAAGATTCAAAATCAAGACTTAATCACGATAGATTTCGGCTATTATTATGAAGGGTATACTTCTGATGTAACGCGGACTATTGTTGTTGGGTCAATAAGCGATGAACTGAAAAAAATTTACGATACCGTTTTATTGACGCAAGAACATGTTATTTCACTGATTAAGCCAGGATTAAAATTGAGTGAATTAGCTAGAGTTGCAAATCAAATGATCGATGAAGCGGGATATGGCGCCTATTTCAATCATGGAATTGGTCATGGAATTGGACTATCCATTCACGAATTACCAAATTTTAGACTTGATGATTTAAATGGTGTTTTAGAGGTGGGGGATGTTATTACAATTGAGCCTGGAATCTATGTACCCAAAATGGGTGGCGTTCGAATTGAAGACGATATTTTAGTTGTTGAAACTGGTTTTCAAATGTTAACGGATTCTTCTAAAAAATTAATGATAATATAGACTTTAACTTGCTTTTGTAGGTTCATTATTGCTATTATTAGAACTATGAGATACACGAGATAGTAGGAGGAATTTGTATTATGATGTCCGTTAATGAATTTAAAAATGGTGTTACAATTGAGGTCGATGGAGATTTATGGCGTGTTGTTGAATTTCAACATGTTAAACCAGGTAAAGGGTCAGCTTTTGTTCGTTCAAAACTAAAGAACCTTCGTACAGGTGCTGCTCAAGAAAAAACATTCCGTGCTGGTGAAAAAGTTCAAAAAGCGCAAATTGATAATAAAAAAATGCAATATCTTTATGCTGATGGTAATAACTATGTGTTCATGGATATGGATACATATGAACAATTGGAATTACCTGAAGAACGCGTGCATGAACAATTAAACTATTTGAAAGAAAATTTAATTGTTAATGTTATTATGTTTGGAACAGAAACAATTGGTGTTGACGTTCCTAACACAGTGGAATTAAAAGTAGCATCTACTGAAGCGGGTATTAAAGGGAATACACAATCAGGTGGGACAAAGCCTGCTGTTTTGGAAACGGGATTGGTTGTTCAAGTACCATTTTTTGTTAATGAAGATGAGATGTTAATTATTAATACGCAAGATGGCACATATATTTCCAGAGCACAATAAATCAACGGAGGTAAAAGCTTATGGCTGAAGAAACAAATATTGTATTAAAAAGTACAGAACCTTCTTTAGGTGATATTAAGATTGCACCTGAAGTTATTGAAATTATTGTCGGAATTGCTGCTAATCAAATTGATGGCGTTTATTCAATGCGTGGGACAATTGCCAAAAATTTAACTGAATTATTTGGTCGTAAAAAAGCCCTCGGTAAAGGTGTTAAGTTGGATTTAACTGATGACCAAGTAAATATTGACGTTTATGTTTACCTTGATTATGGTGTATCTGTACCTAAAGTGGCATTGATGATGCAAGAAAAAATTAAACAACAATTGTTATTTATGACAGGTTTAGAAATTATTGAAGTAAATGTCCATGTTGAAGGGGTCATTCCTGAAAAGGAAGCCAATAAAATGGATACGGATGATTTATTTTCAGAAAAAGATGGTGAAAATTAGTGAGTGTAATATTAACTAGACATGCTATTCGTGAGAAGGCATTTCAAGCATTATTTGCGTTGAAGTCTAATCCAGATGCGGATAGAGAAGCAATTTACCGTGAATTATTAGAGGTTCCTGATGAAGAGTCAGCTGTCATTCCACCTTATTTAGAAGCATTGGTTTCAGGTGTTAGTGATAAACAATCAGAATTAGATGCTATTATCGAAGAAAATTTAACATCGCGTTGGAAATTATCACGTTTAAACAACACAGATTTAATTATTTTAAGATTAGCTATTTATGAAATGAATGATGTTGATGATGTTCCTGCTAAGGTTGCATTGAATGAAGCTTTAGAAATTGCTAAAGAATTTAGTGATGATGAATCAAGAAAATTCATTAATGGCGTGTTAGATCCAGTTGTTGAAAAAATGCCAATTGAAACTGAAAAAACAAATGAATAATCGGTATTAGAAAGTGTTGCAGTTTTTTGCGACACTTTTTTTTTAGAAATTAATACTGGAAATATGATAAAATGTAAGAAGTAAACGCGGAATAGAGGTGCCAATATGGTTGAAATGATTGATGGTAAAAAATTAGCACAAATAACGACTGATCATTTAAAATTAGAAATTGAAGACTTGGCAAAGAAAAATATTTTTCCCGCATTAGTTGTTATTGTTGTTGGAGAAAATCAAGCAAGTCAAATTTATGTTAAAAATAAGCATCGAATTGCGGAGACAATTGGGATTAAGTCAATTGTCACAAGATTGCCTGAATCAGTTTCTGAAAATGAGTTATTGGCTCTTATTACTGAGTATAATGAGAATTCAGATATCCATGGTATATTGGTTCAATTACCGTTACCAAAACAAATTAATGAGAAAAAAATAACAGAATCGATTAAACCAGAAAAAGATGTTGATGGATTTCATCCGGTTAATATTGGACGATTAGTGATGAATGACCCGTTGGCGATTCCATGTACACCAATGGGGATTATGCGAATGTTTGCAGCATACAATATTGATTTAGATGGTAAAAATGCGGTCATTGTTGGTCGCAGTAATATTGTGGGTAAACCGATGGCAGCATTACTTTTAAATGCGAATGCGACAGTAACGGTGACCCATAGCCATACGAAAAATTTATCAGAGATAACGAAACAGGCTGATATATTGGTTGTTGCAATTGGTCAGGCGAACTTTATCAAAAAGGCAGATGTGAAACAAGCTGCAGTTGTCATTGATGTTGGTATGAACCGCTTAGACAGTGGCAAGCTAACAGGAGATGTTGATAAGAATGTTGCAGAAGTTGCGGGCTATTTAACGCCAGTACCCAAAGGTGTTGGTCCCATGACAATCGCAATGTTGATGGAACAAACAATTGAATTAACAAAACGGAGTGTTGGAATTGAATAAAGATAATTATTTATCAGTCACGTCACTAACTACATATCTGAAGAAAAAATTTGATGCCGATCCTTATCTTGGGACCGTTTATTTAACTGGTGAAATTTCTAACTTAAGACCACGACCTAATGCTCACCAATATTTTAGTTTAAAAGATGACCACGCTAAGATTAGTGCGATTATGTTTCGGTCATCTTTTGACAAGATAAAATTTCAACCAGAAGATGGGATGAAAGTGTTAGTTATGGGTCGTGTCTCCTTGTATGAAGCAACTGGTAATTATCAAATTTATATTGAGCGCATGGAACCTGATGGTGTGGGTGCATTGTACCAAGCTTATGAACAACTAAAAAATAAGTTACAAGCTGAGGGATTATTTTCAGCACCGAAAAAGGCGTTAGTTAAATATCCTAAGCGAATAGCCGTGATTACTAGTCCTTCGGGGGCTGTCATTAAAGATATTATGACAACTGTTAAAAGACGGTATCCAATTGCTCAACTCGTTTTATTTCCTGCTATTGTTCAGGGAGACAAAGCGGCCAGTGATTTAATTAGACGCTTAAAACAAATTAATGAATTAGGTCATTTTGATACTATTATTATGGGTCGAGGTGGTGGTTCAATTGAAGATTTGTGGCCATTTAATGAAGAATCTGTTGCAAGAGAAATTGCTGCTAGTCAGATTCCAATTATTTCATCAGTTGGACATGAAACGGATACAACGATTGCCGATTTAGTTGCTGATGTTCGAGCAGCAACACCGACAGCGGCAGCAGAATTAGCTGTGCCTGTCTATGCTGAAGAACTGATTAAAATTAATCAATTAAAAGTTAGATTACTACAAGTAACACAAAATCTATTGAATTTAAGACGGCAACAACTAAATAAAATTCGACAATCATATGTTTTTCAACAACCTAATCGGCTGTATGAGGGTTATCTGCAAAATTTAGATAATCTAACACAACGTTTAATGCAAATTATGAAACAAACGATTATGACTAAGAAACAACAATTTGAACAAGCTCGTAATCAGTTAGGTTATCAAAACCCACAACAATTGATGGGTCGATTACAGGATCAGGTGCAACAACAAGATAAGCAGTTACGTCAAATAATGACCTATTTACTTGAAACAAAGAAACAACAGGTTGGCGAAAAAATTAATGCGCTTGATTTATTAAGTCCCTTGAAAATTATGGGTCGAGGGTACAGTTATGTATCAATGGAAAATAAAATTATTAAGAGTGTTGATTCAGTGAGTGTGGATGATAATGTTGTGTTACATCTTACGGATGGTCAAGTGCATGCGCAAATTAAAAAAATAGAAAAAGAGGAACAATAAAATGGCTGAAAAAAAAGCAACATTTGAAGATAACCTAGTAGAACTTGAAAAAATTGTGACAGAACTTGAGCAAGGGGATGTGCCTTTAGAAAAAGCATTAACACAATTTCAGAATGGGGTTAAACTAAGTTCAAAATTACAAAAGACATTAGAAGATGCTGAAAAAACATTAACTAGTGTGATGAACGATTCCGGTGAAGAAGTTCCTTTTGAGCAAGGCGTCGAAAATGATTAGTTTAGCTACTTTTTCAGATAGTATTTTGCCAGAATTCAATCATAAATTACTGGATAGATTACAAGAATTAGATACTGAAAAAAATTTAAAAAAAGCAATGATTTACTCAGTTGAAGCTGGCGGTAAACGAATGCGTCCGTTACTTATTTTTGTGATTTGTCAGATGTTAGATCGTGACATTGATGACTCAGTTTATTCTGTTGCAGGCGCTTTAGAATTAATTCATACGTATTCCTTAATTCATGATGATTTACCAGCAATGGATAATGATAATTTAAGGCGCGGTAAAGCCACTAATCATATTGTTTTTGGTGAGAGTATAGCAATTTTGGCAGGTGATGCCTTAAATACGCTGGCTTTTGAGTGGCTTAGTCAAGCTAAATTACCTGACTCACAAAAAATGTTATTTGTGAGTCAATTGGCTAGATTGGCTGGTCCTGAAGGTATGGTTGGTGGGCAAGTTGCTGACATTGAAGGAGAACAAAAAGCGTTATCGCTTGCTCAGTTAAAAAAAGTTCATAAACGTAAAACGGGTGATTTGATTGAATTTGCAGTTTATGCGGGTGGTATACTTGGAAAAGCGACTACTGATCAACAAACATTACTCATTCAATATGGGCGTCATTTTGGATTAGCTTTTCAAATTTATGATGATATTATGGATGTGGTCGGGACTTCTAAAGAAATGGGTAAGGCTGTTCATAAAGACAGCCAAGAAAATAAAAATACATATCCTGGATTGATGGGGTTAAACGGGGCCTATGACACACTTGAAAAAGTGATTAACCAAGCCAAAGCGACTGTTCAATCGCTTAAACAAACGGGTTTAGAAACTGGATATTTAGAAGAATTGTTGCATTACTTTAAATTTAAAAATTAGGAGTTACTATGAAAAAAGAGCGCATTGATGTTTTATTGGTTAAACAAGGATTATTTGAAACTCGGGAACAAGCTAAACGGGCAGTTATGGCCGGTGAAATATTAGGTGAAAATGAAGAACGCTTGGATAAACCAGGTGTTAAAATTTCTGAAGAAACTGAACTTCATTTTAAAGGTAAAAAATTGCCTTATGTCAGCCGTGGTGGCTTGAAATTAGAAAAAGCCCTCAAAGTGTTTGATGCAACTGTGACAGATAAAACGGTTTTAGATATTGGATCATCAACAGGTGGATTTACGGATGTCGCTTTACAAAATGGTGCCAAATTAAGTTATGCGTTAGATGTCGGTACCAACCAGTTAGTATGGAAATTACGACAAGATCCAAGAGTTATCGTCATGGAAAATACTAACTTCAGATATAGTAAAAAAGAAGACTTTGAATCAGGACAACCTAATTTTGCAACGATTGATGTCTCATTTATTTCGTTACATTTAATTTTGCCTGCTTTGAAAAAGATAATTACTGAAAATGGGGATGTTGTGGCGTTAATTAAACCTCAATTTGAAGCTGGTAAAGAAAATGTTGGGAAACATGGTATTGTGCGAGATGAGAAAATTCATCGTCAAGTTCTTGAAGATATTGTCCAATTTTCTATTGCCAATGGATTTGATGTTGCAGATTTAAGTTACTCACCAATTAAAGGTGGCGAAGGTAATATTGAATTTTTAATCCATTTAAAGTCAGCAACAGATGAACTTGGTAAAATTGCAGATAAAGTTAGCGTCGATAAGACGTTAGCCGTTGCATATAGTGATTTGAACGCTGTTAAATAGTCTTTAAAGTGAATTTCTTTAACCATCGCTAGTATTACGTTATACTAACTGTATTAAGTAATGGGTTTGAGGTTAGGGGGAACTTTAATGAAAAAGCAAGAACGTCAACGTTATGTCCGCGAATTATTGAAAAATAATAATATTGATAAGCAAGAAGACTTTGTGATTCTCTTGGGAAAACAAGGGATTACGGTCACACAGGCAACGATTTCTAGAGATATTAAAGAAATGCAATTAGTTAAGGTTCCGTCGGCTGATGGGAGTTATAGTTATAATCTACCCGTTCAAAAACAATTAAATACAGAAAAAAAATTAACGAAGACATTGAAAGATGCTTTTATTTCAACGAGTGTTCAAAATGAAATGTGTCTTGTTAAAGTAACGCCGGGAAGTGGCCCGGCAATTGTCTCGTTGATTGAACAAATGAATTATTCATTTGTTTTTGGTACTTTAGGTGGAGATGGTTCAGCCTTAATTATTTGTCATTCAAATAAAGACGCGTTAAAGTTAAGTAAGATTTTAAATGAAATTGTAACTGAATAAATAAAGACGAATCTGTGACATTTTGTTTCAGATTCTTTTCTTTTAAAGGAGTGAAAACATGTTACAAGAATTGACAATTAAGGATTTTGCCATTATCGATTCTTTGAATATCGATTTCATGGCTAATATGACAGTTTTAACTGGTGAAACTGGTGCTGGTAAATCAATTATCATTGATGCTTTGGGTCTTTTGTCAGGTGGTAGAGGGTCCCAAGAATTTATTAGAAAAGACGCCAAAAAAATGGTGTTACAAGGCTTATTTGTTCCAGTAGAACCTTCAAATACGTTAACAAAATTAGATCAGTTAGGCATTGGACATGAGGATAATTCTGTTATTTTACAACGTGAAATACATAGATCTGGTAAAAATATTTGCCGGATAAATGGCATGTTAGTTAATACCAGTACGTTAAAATTAATTGGTGAAACGTTAGTGGATATTCATGGACAGAATGAGCATCAAGAGTTAATGCAACAGGATAAACATTTAGGTATGTTGGATGAATATATTCAAAATGATATTCAATCGCTGAAGGTGGATTATCAAGAAGCGTTTGAACAATATCAAAACTTAAATAAACTGCAAACTAAACGACGAACGAATCAGAACGAATGGGCACAGCGTTTAGACATGTTACATTTTCAAAAAGATGAAATTGAAAGTGCTGATTTAATTGCAAATGAAGAAGACATATTAAATGCTGAAAAAGAACGTTTAGAAAATTTTCAAACGATTAATCAGTCTTTAGATGCTAGTTATCAAGCATTAGCAGGTGATGACGAAAATACAGTCGATCGAGTTGGCATAGCAATGTCTAATATGCAAAAAATTGATAATTTAGATGTTGAATACAAAGAGTTAACAGAACGTTTATCGTCTGCATACTATATGTTACAGGATGCTTCTAGTGATTTATTGCGTCAGTTGGATGCTTTGGAATGGGACGAGCAAAGGTTGAACGAAATTGGAAGTAGACTTGAACTAATTGGTCAGTTGAAGCATAAGTATGGTGATTCAGTTGAAAAAATATTATCCTATTTAAATAAGATCTCAGATGAATTAGCTGAGATGGAAGCAACTGAAGGAAATGCGGATGATTTGGATACTCAAGTTAATCTAGCAAAAAAAGCAACACAAAAATTGGCTGATCAGCTGACTGAAGCACGAAAAAAAGCGGCGCTTATTTTACAAACAGAAGTGCATAAACAATTAAGTGAGTTATATATGGATAAGGCTATTTTTGAAGTTAGATTTGGATTACTCAGTCAATTAAATGGTACTGGACAAGATAAAGTTGAATTTTATATACAAACTAATGTCGGGGAAGCAATGGGTCCTTTGGTTAAGATTGCTTCTGGTGGTGAGTTATCTCGAATGATGTTGGCGCTAAAGACAATTTTTTCTAAAATGCAAGGTGTCACAAGTATTATATTTGATGAAGTTGATACGGGTGTTAGTGGCCGTGTCGCGCAAGCAATTGCAGAAAAAATCAGTCAAATCGCCCAAAATTCACAGGTATTATGTATTACTCATTTACCACAAGTTGCGGCAATTAGTGAACATCAGTATTTTATATCTAAAAAGGTCATTGGCAAGCGCACAGAAACAGCAATTAAATTGTTATCAAAGAAAGAACGTATTCAAGAAATTGCAAGAATGCTAGCTGGGTCTGAAATTACCCCGTTGACTGTTAAACATGCTGAAGAGTTATTGGATATGGCTCAAAAAAATAATTAGAACCAAGATAACTTTATAAATAACTGATTGGTTATTTATAAAAAAGGAGAGTGCTAATATGCTTAAGTTTGACAATATATCAAAAATCTATAAAGGCAATAAAGCCGTAGATAACTTTAATTTAGAGGTTCAAGATGGTGAATTTATTTGTTTTATTGGAACGTCTGGTTCTGGTAAAACAACGACCATGAGAATGATTAATCGAATGCTGACACAAACAGAAGGAACAATCACGATTGATGGTAAAGACATCGCAAAAATGGACCCCGTTAAACTACGTCGTCAAATTGGATATGTGATTCAAAATATTGGATTAATGCCACATATGACAATTCGGGAAAATATTGTTTTAGTACCAAAATTATTAAAATGGCCTGAAGAAAAAAGAAATGAACGTGCTAAAGAGATGATCGCGTTAGTTGAATTACCAGAATCCTATTTAGATCGTTATCCATCTGAACTTTCTGGTGGGCAACAACAAAGAATTGGTGTTGTTCGAGCTTTGGCAGCGGATCAAGATATCATTTTAATGGATGAACCTTTTGGTGCATTAGATCCTATTACTAGGGAAGCTTTGCAAGATTTAGTTAAGGATTTACAGGAACGTTTAGGTAAGACATTTATTTTTGTAACGCACGATATGGATGAAGCTTTGAAATTAGCAACACGTATCGTGGTTATGTCTGAAGGTAAAATTGTCCAAGTAGATACACCGGACAATATTTTGAAAAAACCAGCTAATAAATTTGTTGAAAATTTGATTGGTCAAGATCGATTAATTCAGGCACGTCCAAGCATTACAACTGTTGGGCAAGTGATGCTAGCTAGTCCAGTTTCTATCACACCGGGTAAATCATTAGTAACGGCTATTCGTTTAATGCATGATCGTCGAGTTGATACGTTATTAGTGACTGATGATGCAGGTATTTTGAAAGGTTATATTGATATTGAAAGTTTAGATTATAACTTTAATACGTCAAGTAGTGTCAGCGATATTATGAACAAGGATATTTTCTATGTTAAAGAAGATTCATTAGTTCGTGATACCGTTGAACGCATTTTAAAACGTGGCTTTAAAAATGTGCCAGTTATTAATAAAGAAGGTATTTTAGTTGGGATTGTTACCCGTGCAACCTTAGTTGATATCGTTTACGATGCACTTTGGGGTGATGAAAATAGTTTATCTCATGAAGAAACAGTTGAAACAAAACCAGAAGTGACAGATAAAAATATAGACGGAACTAACCCAAGCTCAACGAAGGAGGGTTAAGGATGACTTCATTTTTACAAGAATATGGGGCGATGATTGTCTCGAAACTATGGGAACATATTGAAATATCTGGAATGGCGCTATTTCTCGGAGTTATCATAGCCGTTCCTTTAGGAGTCTTACTAACGAGATTACCTAAGACGGCAACGATTGTCATTGCAATTGCCAGTATGCTACAAACAATTCCAGCCTTGGCTTTATTAGCTATGATGATTCCATTATTTGGTATTGGAAAATTTCCAGCTATTATTGCGTTATTTGTTTATTCATTGTTGCCAATTTTAAGAAATACATATATTGGTATTAACGATGTGGACCCAGTGTTAAAAGATGCTGCTAAAGGTATGGGGATGACAAACTTACAATCAATTATGCAAGTTGAACTAGTTATGGCTTCTCAAGTTATTATGTCTGGGATTCGACTAGCTGCAACGTACGTAATTGCTTGGGCAACGTTGGCTTCATATATAGGTGCTGGTGGTTTAGGGGATATGATTTTTAATGGCTTAAACTTATACCAACCAAAATTAATTCTGGGTGGGACAATTCCAGTTATTTTATTAGCGTTGCTAGTTGATTTTATACTCGGACAAGTTGAAAAAAAGGTAGCACCAAAAACAACAAGAAATTAAGGAGGGCTTTAACATGAAAATAACGATGAAAAAAATACTTGTTAGTTTGGGCCTCCTGCTTGTTGGTGTGAGCTTATCAAGTTGTGGCTTTCCTGGGTTAACAGGTGGATCTAAGTCAACGATTAAAATTGTTGCGCAATCAACGACAGAATCTCAAATTATTGGGTCAATGTTACAACAATTAATTGAACATGAATCAGATAATAAAGTTGAATTGATTAATAACTTAGGTTCGGGTACGTTAAGTTTTAATGCACTTAAAAATGGTGATGCAGATATTTCATCTGCTAGATATACGGGAACTGATTTGAGCGCTGTATTAAATAAACCGGTAGAAAAAGATACCGTCAAAGCTAATAAAATAGTTAAAGATGGGTTTCAAAATAGGTTCCAAATGAAATGGTTTGATACTTTAGGATTTGCAGATACCTATGCATTCATGGTTACGCAAGAAACAGCTAAAAAGTACCACTTAAAAACTGTATCTGATTTGAAAAAAATTGAATCCAAATTAACAGTTGGTGTTGATGCTAACTGGATTAGTCGTGTTGGTGATGGCTATGATGGTTTCCAAAAAGAGTATAATATCAAGTTTGGTAATATCTATCCAATGCAAATTGGGCTAGTGTATAGTGCACTTGCAAAAGGAAAAATGGATGTTGTACTTGGTTATTCAACGGATGGTCGAATTAAAAGTTATAATTTGAAAATTTTGAAGGATGATCGTCAATTTTTCCCACCATATACGGCAAGTCTTGTCGCAAATGATTCTATTTTGAAGGAACATCCTGAGTTAACACCTCTTATTAGTCGACTCACCAATAAAATTAATTTATCAACGATGCAATCGTTGAACTATAAGGTGGATAATGATTTTTATGAACCATCAGTGGTTGCAAAACAATTTTTAGAGAAGCATCATTATTTTGAAAAGGCGGGTGATTAATGATGAATACTTTTAATCAGTTAATGTCTTATTTTGGAAATAATGGGTTATATGTTTTACAAGAATTTACACGACATTTCTTAATTTCAATTTATGGTGTTTTAATCGCCGCAATTATTGGCATTCCAGTCGGCATTTTTATCTCAAAACGTCATGGATTAAGCGATGTGGTTATTGGTGCCGCTAATGTTATTCAAACAGTTCCTTCTTTAGCGATGTTGTCTATCATTATGTTAGGACTAGGTTTGGGTGTTAATACGGTTATTGTAACTGTGGCACTTTATTCTCTTTTACCTATTTTGAAAAATACTTATTCAGGGATGATTAATGTTGATCCTGGGGTTCTTGATTCTGGTAAGGGAATGGGAATGACAAGATTTCAAATTCTCTATATGATTGAATTGCCATTATCTTTGTCGGTAATTATGGCTGGGGTCAGAAATGCTCTAGTGGTTGCAATTGGTATCACTGCAATTGGCTCATTTATTGGTGCAGGTGGACTTGGAGATATTATTATCCGAGGAACAAATGCAACTGATGGTGCTGCTATTATTTTAGCTGGGGCATTGCCAACGGCTTTAATGGCTGTTATTGCTGATGCAATTTTAGCATTTATTCAACGGAAAATTGATCCAACAACAATTAAACGTAAATAAAAAAATGGCCATTTTCTAGTTGATAGAAAGTGACCATTTTTATATGGAGTCAAGTAAAGCAATATAACGAAGTTGGTTATTATTAAGTAGGTAAGTGACGTTAGTATATTGTGTTTTAAATAGTAATTGTTTGGAAGTAGAGTGCCTATGCAAAGTACCACGAAGTTCTTGAAACTCTTTTTGAAATCCAGTTGGATTTAGTTGTAGAATAATTGTTTTTTTGGATTTTAAACTCTGTTCAGTAAAGAGCTTTAATTGAAATTGGGGCATTTGTGGTTTTAGAATAAAATCATCTAAATCAAAAATTTTGTGATATGAGTATTGTAATGTTGAACCAATTGTTTGAATTGTCGTTTGTTGTTTGTTTTGCATAATAAAGTTCCTCCCCGAACATCTGTTTGTATTTTTATTATACGAACAAACGTTCGGTAAAGCAAGCATTAATTTAAAATAAATTTTAAAAGGAGAGCGAATGGATAAAAGGCTTGAATAATTGGTGTAAAAAGTGCATACTATTTATTAATACTTATCTTAGAGGAGTTTACAAAATTAATGGCTAATCGTGGAATGTTGATCGTACTATCTGGTCCATCAGGGGTCGGTAAAGGAACCGTAAGAAAAGCGATTTTTGATCAAGATGACAATAAGTTTCTTTATTCAATTTCGATGACCACTCGTAAAATGCGAGAGGGTGAAGTTGATGGTGTTGATTATCATTTTGTATCAAAAGAAGAATTTGAAAATGAAATTGCGACGGGCGGTATGTTAGAATATGCCAAGTATGTTGACAATTACTATGGAACACCGTTAAAATATGTAAATAAGATGCTTGATGCTGGTCAAGATGTTTTTCTTGAAATTGAAGTACAAGGTGCTATGCAAGTTCGAGAAAAAATTTCTGACGGTTTATTTATTTTCTTAACGCCACCTGATTTAATGGAATTAAGACAAAGAATCACGGGACGTGGAACAGATGACTCTGCAACTATTGATAAGCGAATGTTAAAAGCTATTGGCGAGATTGATATGATGCAAAATTATGATTACGCGGTTGTTAATGATGAAATAAATGATGCCGTTGAAAAAATCCAAACGATTATTAAAGCTGAACGTTGGCGTGTTAAACGTTTTTTACCTGACTATAGAAAACAATTAGGAGATGTATTTAAATGATTTTATATCCTTCAGTCGATGACTTATTGAAACAAGTAGATTCAAGATACTCATTAATTATGTTAGCAAGTAAACGTGCCCATGAATTGGATGCGGGTGCCTTACCAATGCTTTCTAATTACAAATCAATTAAAAATGTCGGACGTGCTTTGGAAGAAGTCGTTACCGGTGATTTAATTATTGATCCAGTTGAAAAAGAAGATATTCGTTAATTCAATTAAATGAAAAGGAGTTAAGACAAGCTAATTGTCCTAACTCCTATTTTATTTCATAGAAAATTGATACAATAGAGAATAAACTAAATTCGTCATGGGAGCGATATAGAATGACACTTGAAAATAAAAAAATTGGGATTGTTGTAACGGGTGGCATCGCGGCATATAAAAGCTTGGAATTAGTCCGAGCGTTGATTAAACAAGGTGCAGCTGTTCGAGTTGCAATGACAGATGCAGCAACTGAATTTATGACGCCATTGAGTTTTAAAACGTTGAGCAAGAATAAAGTATTGACTGATTTATTTTCAACACAAGAGTCTGAACATGTTGCTCATATTGAATTTGCAGACTGGGTAGATGTGATGGTTATTGCACCAGCCACGGCGAATATGATTGCTAAAATGGCTAATGGAATTGCGGATGATTTCGTATCAACTGCAATATTAGCAACTGAAGCGACTAAAGTAGTTGTGCCTGCAATGAATGAGCATATGCTAATGAATCCTGCAACGCAACGCAATCTTAAATTATTAGAACAAGATAATGTGCAAATAATTGAACCAGAAACGGGATTTCTAGCAGAAGGCTATTCAGGTAAAGGACGTTTTCCAGAATTAGCGACAATTATGTCCGTTATTAATGCTAATTTTGAGGATTCAATTCAACCACTAAAAGGTCAAAATGTGTTAGTCACGGCTGGTGGTACACAAGAAAGAATTGATCCAGTTCGTTTTATTGGTAATGATTCTTCTGGTAAAATGGGTTTTGCAATTGCAATCGAAGCACGAAAGTTAGGGGCTAATGTTACTTTAATTAGTGGTGTCAGCCAATTACCTGATCCTGTTGGGGTTGAAACAATTCGAGTTAAAACGGCAGTAGCGTTATCGGAAGCTATTAATAGTCGATTCGACAAACAAAATATTTTAATTATGGCAGCGGCCGTTTCAGATTATCGAGTTCAAACGGTTGCGGATCAAAAAATTAAAAAGTCTGCAGATACACTCACTTTAACCTTAGAAAAAAATCCAGATATTTTAAAACATTTGGGTGAAATTAAGCAAAAGCAATACCTAGTTGGATTTGCTGCTGAAACGCAAAATGGGTTGGTAAATGCGCAAGAAAAATTAGAAAAGAAAAATTTGGATTTATTAGTTTTGAATGATGTCTCAAATTCTGCCATTGGTTTTAACAGTAATGAAAATGAAGTAACGTTGCTTAGACCACAGATGGAAAATAAATTTATCAAACAAACTAGTAAAAACCAGATTGCTAAGGACCTATTAGAGGTTATTATAAGTGATTTAAGGAAATAAATAGGTTAATGAAAGGAGGCTTCGGTATGATGCAATATGCAAAAATTATCGTTGATGTTCCTACGATGCAAACGGATCAACCTTATACGTATTCAATCCCTGAATTGTTAACGGATGAGATTGAGATTGGAATGCGTGTTATTGTGCCGTTTGGAAATGGTAAACGGCTAGTTCAAGGATTTGTGATTAGTCTTGATGATGACGAGTTTGATGGTAATGTAAAAGATATTCAATCAATCGTTGATCTTAAACCTGTTGTGAATACCGAATTATTAGATCTATCTAAGTGGATAGCTAATGAAACCTTCTCATTTCGAATTACTGCTTTACAACTAGTATTACCAAGCGTCATGCGGGCTACGTATAAAAAAAGGATTCGCCTGATTGATGAAATTGATAAAACACTGCAGGCTGAATTATTTCAAGGTCAGGATTCGATTGAATTTGATCCAGAACATATGGATGCTGAAATCATAAAAAAATTGTCACAATTAACTAAAAATGAAAAAGCTGAAATAGTCTATGAAGTTGGTAATAAGGCTAAAGTAAAAAAACAATTATCAATTCAACCCAAACTGGATTTTGAAGCTTATGAAGATATTAAAAGCGGCTTACGTAAAAATGCGAAGCAACAACATTTATTAATTAATTATCTTCAATCATTAACTGAAATGGCAGATAAGCTGATTCCACAGAAACAGGTCGTTGAACAAATAGGTGTAACAAGTTCGACAATTACGGTTGGTGCTAAAAATGGGTGGTTGCAAAAAGTTGAAACAGAAGTATATCGAGATCCGTATAAAGATACTGTTATTGAATCAACTGACATGCAAAAATTAACACCAGATCAAGAAGTTGCAGTTAAAGCGGTTGATGAGGCTATTAAAAGTGATACTGATAAGACCTTCTTACTTCAGGGTGTTACCGGAAGTGGTAAAACAGAGGTCTATTTACAGACAATTGCAAAAGCACTTGAACTTGGTAAAACGGCATTAATGCTTGTTCCAGAAATTGCATTAACCCCTCAAATGGTAAAGCGAGTTAAGTCGCGTTTTGGAAATTTAGTTGCAGTTCTTCATAGTGGTTTATCTGATGGTGAACGTTATGATGAGTGGCGTAGAATTGAACGTAAAGAAGCGCAGGTCGTTGTTGGTGCGCGCTCAGCTGTTTTTGCGCCTTTAGATAATATTGGTGTCATTATTGTAGATGAAGAACATGAATCAAGTTACAAACAAGATGAAACACCAAGATATCATGCAAGAGATGTTGTTCTTTGGAGAAGTCAGAGGCATCATTGTCCAGTGATATTAGGGAGTGCAACGCCATCCCTCGAATCACGTGCTAGAGCTCAAAAAGGGGTCTATGAGTGGTTACAATTGCCACATCGTATAAATGGTCAACCAATGCCTGAAGTGACGTTAATTGACATGAGAGAAGAAATGAAAAATACAGGGGAAAGTAATTTTTCAGAACCTCTTAGAAATGAAATTACTAAACGACTTGATAAAAAAGAACAGACTGTCTTGATGTTAAATAGACGTGGTTTTTCATCTTTTGTGATGTGTCGTGATTGTGGATTTGTCTTACCTTGTCCTAACTGTGATACATCCTTAACGTTGCATATGGATACGCATACGATGAAATGTCATTACTGTGGCCATGAAGAAGGCATTCCTAAGGTTTGTCCTAACTGTCATAGCCGAAAAATTAGGTATTATGGGACAGGGACACAAAAAGTTGAAGAAGAGCTTAAAACGTTATACCCTGAGGCTAGAATTTTACGAATGGATGTTGATACGACACGTAAAAAAGGAGCACATGAAAAAATTCTAGCTAAATTTGGTGCAAAAGAAGCGGATATTTTGTTGGGCACACAAATGATTGCAAAAGGGCTAGATTTTCCTGATGTGACATTAGTGGGGGTGCTCAATGCAGATACGGCACTGAGTTTACCTGACTTTAGATCAAGTGAACGAACCTTTCAATTGTTAACACAAGTGAGTGGTCGAGCTGGTCGAGCTGAAAAAAAAGGGCAAGTTATTGTTCAAACGTTTAATCCGGATCATTATGCTATTCAATATGCGAAACATCATGATTATGAGTCATTTTATAGAAAAGAAATGTCCGTTCGTCATATGGAAAATTATCCGCCATATTATTATACAATCCAACTTACCGCAAGTTACACGGATGAAGCAGGTGCGGCTAAAAAAATGATAGAAGCTGTTCAATTTTTGAAGCCGGTGTTATCGGATCAAGCGATTATTCTTGGACCAACACCAAAATCAATTATGCGAGTTAACAACCGATTTTATTATCAAGTTGTCATTAAATATAAATCAGAAAATCACTTAAAAGATCGATTACGAGAATTAATGACAAAATCTCAAGCTGAGGTTCGAAAAGGCTTGAGATTAACGATTGATTCTGAACCAGTGAACTTTATTTAAATTAAGGAGAATATTATGACATCAATCGTATTTATGGGAACACCAGAATTTTCAGCACCAATTTTAGAAAGTTTAATTGAAAATGGCTATGACGTGAAAGCAGTCATGACCCAACCAGATCGTCTGGTTGGACGCAAACGGTTATTAACACAATCACCAGTGAAAAAGGTTGCAGTTAAACATGGTATTGATGTTTTACAACCAGAAAAATTAAGCGGTAGTGATGAGATGGCTAAAGTGATTGCGATGGAACCAGACTTTTTGGTAACTGCAGCATTTGGTCAATTTTTGCCAACAAAATTGTTAGAAGCTGCCAAAATTGGGGCCATTAATGTGCATGGTTCATTGTTGCCTAAGTATCGTGGTGGTGCACCAATTCAATATGCTATTATGAATGGTGAGCAAGAAACAGGTATCACGATTATTTATATGGTTAAAAAAATGGATGCTGGGAATATCATTAGTCGCCGTGCAATCAAAATTGAAAATAATGATGATTCAGGTTCGATGTTTGAAAAGTTGAGTCTATTAGGTAAGGAACTTCTTCTTGAAACATTACCAAAATTAATTGATGGGACAAGTGAATCAACGCCACAAAACGAAGATGAAGTTTCTTTTTCTCCTACTATTAAATCAGAAGAAGAAGCACTCGATTTTTCGAAAACAGCTAATGAAGTTGACTGGAAAATTCGTAGTTTAAGACCAGTTCCGGGCGCATATACGAGTTTTAAAGGTAAAAGAACTAAAATTTGGGATGTGACTGTATTAGATGAGAAAACTGATTTATCAGTTGGACAAGTTGTTGAAGTCACTAAGAAGTCATTAAAAATAGCTTGTGGCAAAGGGACTGTTGTCGCAATTAATACGCTCCAACCAAATGGTAAATCAAAACAAACCATTGTTGATTATCTAAACGGTAGTGGACAAGGAATAAAAGAAGGACAACAGGTGATTGATGTATGAAAACTGATTTAAAAGCAACCCCCCGATTCTTAGCAGTTGATCTTTTAACAAGGGTAGCTAAACAAGGAACTTATTCAAATATTGCATTGAACCAAGTGATTAAGAATAATCATATGGAAGTTCGTGATGCCCATTTATTAACGCAATTAGTCTATGGTGTTATTCAAAGACGACTTACCTTAGAATACTGGTTAGCCCCCTTTGTTAAAAATCCTAGTAAAATGGATAATTGGGTTCAAGAATTATTATTGAGTGCTATTTATCAGATGCATTACCTGGATAAAATTCCAACTCGTGCTATTTTTAATGAATCAATTGAAATTGCGAAGCGAAAAGGTCATGCTGGAACGCGTAAATTTGTGACAGGCGTTTTGCATGCAATTGAACGTGAAGGTATTCGTCCTGTTTCTGAAATTAAAGATGATATTGAACGATTGAGTATTGAGAGTAGTACGCCAGTTTGGTTAGTTAACGAATTAATTAAACAAGTTGGATTAGAAAAAACAACGCATATACTAGCTTCAATTAATGAAGCACCTGATCAATCTGTCAGAGTCAACACGGCAAAAGCAACGGTCGATGAAGTCGTTGAACAAATGGAAACTGAGGGATTTGATGTAAAACGTAGTCAAGTTTCACCAGTTGGTTTATTAGTGACTAACGGATTTGCGCCTGATAGTGGGGCTTATCATGATGGCTTAATAACGATTCAAGACGAAAGTGCAATGCTAGTTGCTGACGCAATGAATATCCAACCAAGTGATAAAGTTCTAGATGCGTGTGCAGCACCAGGTGGTAAAACCACACATATTGCTTCATTTTTAGATGAGTCACAATTTGGAGAAGTTATTGGGCTAGATATTCATGCACATAAAGTTAAATTAATCGGTGAAAATGCTAAACGATTAGGGCTGTCAAGTGTCGTTGAAGAGATGGTGTTGGACGCTCGTTTAATTTCAGAAGAATTTGATAATGAGTATTTTGATTCAATTCTTGTTGATGCGCCTTGTTCTGGAATTGGATTGATGCGTCGTAAACCAGAAATTAAATATGAAAAAACGTTGGCTGATTCAAATAACTTACAAAAAATCCAATTAGCTATTTTAGATAAGGTTGCACCAACTTTGAAAAAAGGTGGTCGATTAACTTATAGTACATGTACGATTTTAGATATTGAAAATAAGGATGTTGTTAACCAATTTGTTGCCACACATCCTGAATTCAAAGTAATCGAAACACCAACTGCTCTAGCGTTAAAAGAAAATCGCGATGATAAAGAATTAACTATTTATCCAGATGATTATCATTCAGATGGATTCTTCATTACGTGCTTAGAAAAACAACTTTAGATTCGGGGTGTAAGTATGAAGGTTGCCTATCAAACAGATGTAGGTAGTGTTAGAAAGAACAATGAAGATTATGTTGGTGTCTTTCATAATAGAAGTGGCATTTCTTTTGTGATGGTCGCAGATGGTATTGGTGGTAATTTAGGTGGGGATGTTGCTTCAGAGATGGCTGTTTCACATATGGGATTCCGGTTTGAAGAAACAAATTTTAGTGAACCTAGTCATGCAATAAAATGGATTGCCAAAGAAGTAGAGATGGAAAATAAAAAAATCATCGAAAAATCTAATCAATATAAAGATCTTTCAGGTATGGGGACAACCATTGTATGTGCAGTTTTCTTTGAAGATAAATTTATTGTTGCTAATATTGGTGATAGTCGGGGGTATTTGTTGCGAAAACAGCAACTTTATCAATTGACGGAAGATCATTCGTTAGTAAATGAATTAATCAAGCGTGGGGAACTATCAGTAGAAGACGCTAAAAATTATCCTCAAAAAAATATGATTACCAGAAGTTTGGGTATTTCTTCGGAAGCTGACGCAGATATTGCGGTTAACGATTCTGAACCAGGTGATTTATTATTATTATGTACGGATGGTTTAACTAAAATGATTTCTGATGAAGTTATCAAAGAAGTTTTAGAAAATTCTAGAACAGTTGAAGAAAAATGTGCAGAATTAATTCGATTGGCTAATAAAGCGGGCGGATTAGATAATGTTACCGCACTCCTAGTTAACGATGATCGACAGGAGATAGTAAAATGAAACCTGATACAATTTTTAATGAACGTTATAAAATAATTAATTCATTAGGTGAAGGTGGCATGGCCAATGTTTATCTTGCAACTGATTTAATTTTAGACCGACTAGTGGCTGTTAAAGTACTACGAGTTGATTTGAGAGACGATCAGGACACCGTTAGACGTTTTAAACGTGAAGCGTTGGCGACAACGGAATTAGTCCATCCTAATATTGTGAACGTGTATGACGTTGGTGAAGTTGACGGTCTGCAATATATGGTCATGGAGTACGTTCCTGGACATGATTTAAAAACTTATATCACGAAACAATTTCCAATTCCATTCCAAGTAGTTGTTGATATCATGATTCAAATTTTATCAGCTGTACAAGTTGCTCATGATCATAATATTATTCATCGTGATTTAAAGCCTCAAAATATTTTAATTGATGAGGCAGGCAATGCTAAAATTACTGATTTTGGTATTGCAGTGGCATTGGCTGATCATTCATTAACGCAGACGAACACCTTGTTAGGTTCTGTTCATTACCTTTCGCCTGAACAAGCTAGAGGTAGTATGGCAACGAAGCAATCTGATATCTATTCACTGGGGATTATTTTGTATGAAATGTTAACGGGTAAGGTTCCCTTTGAAGGCGAAACGGCTGTTTCAATTGCACTTAAGCATTTTCAAAATGAGGTACCATCTGTTCGTAAGTTTGATTCAACTATTCCACAATCACTTGAAAATGTTGTTTTACAAGCAACCAGTAAAGTACCACGAGATAGATTTCAATCGGCCGAAGAGATGTCAAGTGCTTTAGAAAAATGTTTAGCACAGAAGAATGCAACAAAATGGCAACCTGAAGAATTAGTTAGTGATGAGACAAAAGTATTGCCAGTATTTGATAAGCAAACAGGGAAGATAATTAGTCCAGATAAGAAATCAGAAACGATGATAGCTAACAATAAAAAAATGAGTCATCGCAAAAAGTGGACTATTGGGACAATTTTCTTTGCGCTTATTGTCATTATTTTAGGTGGTACGGTCATTGCGATGAGTTCGCCAAAAGAGGTTAAAGTTCCTGATTTGAGTGGTATGACGGTCAGTGAAGCCAAATCAAGTTTATCAGATAAAAATTTAGAAATTGGTAAAATTATTCGAACGAATAACGAAACGGTTGATAGTGGAAACATCATCAAATCGACACCTAAGAAAAATGAAACGATTCGAGAGAAAAATAAAGTTGATGTTATTGTGTCAAAAGGAAAAGCTAAAATTAAAATCGCTAAATATGTTGGCGATGACTATGATGATGTTAAAGCAACATTAGAAAACGATGGATTTACTGTTGAAAAAGAGACAAGTCATTCGTCTTCTGTACCTGAAAATGAAATTATGGCGCAGGATATTTTAGCAGGCAAAAAAGTAGTACCTAGTGATACCGTTATTACTTTGACGGTTAGTTCAGGTGCTAAAGTATATACACTTAGAGACTTATCGGGATACACGAAAAAAAGTGTCCAGGATTACGTAGATGAAATTGGAGCTAACTTATCAATTAGTGACGCTTATTCAAATACGATTGAAAAGGGTCAAGTAATCAAACAATCTCCAGCAGCTGGAACTTCATTTTCTAAAGGTGGTAGTTTGGCAGTTACTATTTCAAAAGGTAAAGAAGATACAACGGATGAGTTTGTAAAAACGGTGGCTGTTCCATTTAAGTCGATTGTTTCAGAAAGTGCTAGTTCAGTTGATAAAGATTCTTCGTCAGATGGCAGTTCTAGTTCAAGCACTAGTTCCAGTTCTTCAGAATCAAAAACCAATGAGAATGTCATTGAAGTGTATATTAAAGATAAGACACACAGCCTAGATACTTTGTATGAACGTAAAATAATTACAAAAAATACTGATTTTAAATTGTCATTTGTTTTAGATTCTGGCAAATCAGGAAGTTATAAGATTTTACGTGATGATAAAGTTATTGCGGAAAATGATAATGTGACTAAGAATTAAATTCAAGATGTGGTAAAATTAAAGGTGAGGTAATGACTCACCTATTTTTAAACTTTTGATATAAAACGGTTACATCAATTCGGTTAAAGGAGGATTATTTATTGGTAACAGGTCAAATTAGACAATCATTAAGTGGCTTTTACGACATTGATGTCGAAGGCGAAACTTATCGAACAAGAGCTCGAGGTAATTTTAGAAATTCAAATCAGGCACCCTTAGTTGGTGATTGGGTTGATTTTAAAGCTGAAAATAAAAAAGAAGGTTATATTCTTAATATTCATGATCGTGAGAATAGTTTAATTCGACCACCGGTGGCGAATATCGATGAAGCCATTGTTGTGACATCATGTGTCGAACCCGCATTTTCAAGTAATTTATTGGATAGACAGTTGATTATGTTAGAATCACATCATATTAAACCTGTATTGTATTTTTCAAAGGGTGATTTAATTCCTGAAGAAAAAATAGCTGAATTAAGCACTATTATTCAGGCTTATAGCCAAATCTATCCAACGTTTTTTCCATTGGGTGAAAATGAAGATGCTGTTGTTAAAGAATTACAAGATACTTTTCCAGGTAAAATTGCCGTTGTGATGGGTCAAACGGGAGCAGGAAAATCAACTTTATTAAACAAAATTATGCCAGAATTGGCTTTACAAACGGCTGAAATATCAAAAGCATTACATCGTGGAAAGCATACAACACGTAAAGTCACGTTGATGCCAATTGCCGGTGGATTAATTGCTGATACGCCTGGCTTTTCATCTTTTGATTTGTTTGATATGTCAAAAGAAGAGTTGCCAAAATTATTCCCAGAATTTAATGAATTATCTGTCGGATGTAAATTTAGAGTTTGTTTACATATTAAGGAACCTAAATGTGCAGTCAAGGCGGCACTTGAACAAGGCGACTTATTGCAAAGTCGCTATGATAATTATGTACAATTTAATCAATTAATTGTTGCTCAAAAACCAAACTATAAGAAATGAGATGTCAAAATGAAATTATCACCTTCGATTTTAAGCGCTAATTTTGCAAATTTGGAAAAGGATATTAAAGTAGTCGATCAAGCAGGTGCTGAATACTTGCATATCGATATTATGGATGGTCATTTTGTACCTAATTTAACTTTTGGCGCAAATGTTGTTGAAGCTATTCGCCCATTAACAAAAATGGTTTTAGACTGTCATTTGATGGTTGAAAATCCAGAAAATTATATTGAAGAATTTGCTAAAGCTGGTGCTGATATTATTGGCATACACGTTGAAGCAACGGCACATATTTTTGGTGTAATCCAACAAATTAAAAAATTGGGTGTTAAAGCTGAAGTTGTTATTAATCCAGGAACATCATTGGAAACTATTAAACAAGTTTTACCATTTGTTGATCAGGTATTAGTAATGACTGTTAACCCTGGATTTGGGGGGCAATCATTTATTCCAGAAATGAAGCGTAAAATTGATCAATTAGACCGTATTAAACAAGTTCAAGATTATAATTTTGATATTGAAGTTGATGGTGGTATTAATGAACAAACAATCAAAGAATGTCTTGAAAGCGGCGCAACAGTCGCAGTTGCAGGCTCATACATTTACAATAGTGATGATCCAACTGAACAAATTAACAAATTAAGAGAAGCAACAAAATGAAACTCAATATCTTAGTTGGTGGACCTAAAGAACAGTGGCCAGAAGAATTGATTGCTGGCAATGTACAGGGCCCGTGGATTGGGGTCGATAGAGGGGCGTTACGGCTCATTCATTTGGGGATTACACCGGAGTTGTCGATTGGTGATTTTGATTCAATGACTGAAAATGAGTTTGAATTAGTTTCTAATCATAGTAAACAAGTTAAAACGGCTAACCCTGAAAAAGATGATACGGATACTGAATTAGCTTTGAAAGAAGCGATTAAGGTATTTGATTTTGATTCAGTTGCGATTTATGGTGCAACGGGTGGTCGAATTGATCATTTATTGGCAAATCTATTCTTTATTTTTAGAGAGCCATTTAAGACGATGTTTGAAAAAATTTGTTTAGTTGATAAACAAAATTCAATTCGTTTTTTTAAACCGGGAAGTTATCATTTAACTAAAGAAAATAACAAAAAGTATCTTGCCTTTATTCCATTGACGCCAGTTACAAAATTAAGCTTGGTAGATGAAAAGTATACCTTGAATCAAGTTGATTTTGTGAATCCGGTATCATTAGCTAGTAATGAATTTATGGGAGATACAGGGGAATTTAGCTTTGAATCGGGTGTTGTTGTCGTGATTCAAAGCCGTGATGATGAGAAATAGGGTAAAAAAAAAGACTTAGCATAATGCTGAGTCTTTTTAATTTGAATTAAACACGAGTAACTTTACCTGACTTCAAAGCGCGAGCAGATACATAAACTTTTTTAGGTTTACCATCAACTAAGATGCGAACTTTTTGTAAATTAGGTTTCCAGCTACGGTTTGTTTGGTTCAATGCATGAGAACGTTTCTTACCGAAAGTAGTCTTACGTCCTGTAATAAAATCTTTTGCCATATTCATATCCTCCTCTGCAATTCACTTAAAAAGCAAAGCTATGCTTACTTACCTAAACCAAAATATCATATTTGGCCATATAATGCAATACTTTTCTTTCAAGTAAATTTGCTTGACAGCTTGAAATTCCCAAACGTCGGGGAATTGAATTTTCTTGGTTGCTATTTTTCTTTTATTCTATCATATCCTATGATAAAATACTCTTATTGATTGTGTGAAAATATAAGGAGGCTATTCTTATGGCTGTTAAGATCAAAACGCAATTTGGTACGATTGATATTGATAATGAAGTTATTGCAACAGTTGTTGGCGGTGCTGCAACTGAGATTTTTGGTATTGTCGGAATGGCAAGTAAAAATCAAATTCGTGATAATGTGAATGGAATTTTAAGAAGAGACAATTATTCTAGAGGTGTTGTTGTGCGTCAAGAAGATAATGGTGTGGCTATTGATGTCTATATTATTGTTGGTTATGGCACAAAAATATCTGAAGTTTGTCGAAATGTCCAAGAAAAAGTGAAGTACAATTTAGAAACAATGCTAGGTGTATCTGCTAATTCAGTTAACGTATTAGTGCAAGGTGTTCGCGTACTAGGCGATTAGTAACCAGCTATTTTAGTAGGGACCAAGGAGGAAAACGAAGTGACTGTTACAAAAATTACGGATCAAGAATTTAGACAAATGATCCAAGTTAGCTCGCAACGATTGGCTAAAAATGCCGAATTTATTAATTCATTAAATGTTTTTCCAGTTCCAGATGGTGATACAGGTACAAATATGAACCTTTCGTTCGCAAGTGGGGCAAAGTATGTTCAAGATTCACCTTCTGAGCATGTTGGGGAGTTAGCATCAATTTTAGCTAAAGGTTTATTAATGGGTGCTCGAGGTAACTCAGGTGTTATTTTATCGCAAATTTTTAGAGGTTTCTATAAACGAATTGAAGCTAAAGACGTTTTAACAGCTGCTGATCTAGCAGATGCTTTAACAGGTGGTGTAGAAGTCGCTTATAAGGCTGTTATGAAACCAACTGAAGGAACTATTTTAACAGTTGCAAGAGAAGCCGCTAAGGCAGCAAATAAAGCTGTTTCTGAGAGTGACGATGTTATCGTTGTTATGGAAGCTACTTATGAAGCTGCTAAAAAAGCATTGGCAACAACGCCAGACTTATTACCTGTTTTAAAAGAAGTCGGGGTTGTTGATTCAGGTGGCCAAGGGTTAACATTCGTTTATGAAGGCTTTTACGATGCATTAACGGGGAAAGAAACGGTTAGTGAAGAATACAAACCAAACGAAAAAGAAATGGATGAAATGGTTAATGCTAGCCATCATCAAAGCGTGCAAAGTCAACTAAGTACAGAAGATATTAAATTTGGTTACTGTACGGAAATTATGCTTAAATTGGGTGCAGGTCGCTTAGTTGATCAAAAGTTTGATTACGATGAATTTAGAAATCATTTGAGTGAAATCGGTGATTCTCTTCTTGTGGTTGCTGATGATGAAGTCGTTAAAGTTCACGTTCATACAGAACATCCCGGTGAAGTGATGACTTACGGTCAACATTATGGGTCATTGATGAAAGTTAAAGTTGATAACATGCGTCAACAACATGAAACAATTTTAGAAAATGATGAAGAAGATGAAGTGAAGTCTGAGGCTGTTGAACCTAGTGAAATTGCGGTTATTTCAATTTCATCTGGTGCGGGTGTTGCGACATTGTTCAAGAGCTTAGGTGTGTCTTACATTTTAAGTGGTGGACAAACGATGAATCCAAGTACGGAGGATATTGTTAAAGCAATTGAAGCAACTAGAGCTAAGAATGTGATTATTTTACCTAATAATAAAAATATTTTCCTAGCTGCTGAACAAGCTGTTGATGTTTCTGCTGTTCCTGCAGTTGTTGTGCCAAGTCGCACAATTGCGCAAGGGATGACAGCAATGCTTGGATTTAATATTGATAGCACATTGGAAGAAAATAAAGACGCAATGATTGAAAACTTGGATACCGTAACTTCTGGTCAAGTAACGATTGCCGTTCGTGATACAACCATCGAAGGTGTAGCAATTAAAAAAGATAATTATATGGGTATTATTGATGGGAACATCAAAGTAACTGATAATGATCGTAAAAAAGTTGCCATTGAAATGACTAAAAAAATGTTAAATGAAGATAGTGAAATCATCACCATTATTGTGGGTGAAGATGGCTCTGAAGATGAAGCTAAAGCAATTGAAGAAGCTATTTACACGATTGATGAAGATTTAGAAGTTGAAATTCATGAGGGGAATCAACCGGTCTATCCTTACTTAATTTCAGTTGAATAAAAATAGAACAAAATAAAGGCGGGATGAGACTGTGTTCTCTCCTGTTTTTTATATTCTGTAGAAAGTGAGGTATCATAATGTCTTCATTGAATGATTCGGTGAGTGTTTTAACTGGCGTTGGGCCTAAAAAATTAACGGCGCTTAATCAATTAGGTATCAACACAATTGCTGATTTACTAACCTTTTATCCTTATCGATATGACGATTTAAAAGCAAAAAAATTATCTGAAATTACGGATCAAGAAAAAGTGACTTTAAAAGGAACTGTTTCTTCTGAACCCGTTTTAATTCGATTTGGTCAAAAAAGAAATTTGTTAAATGTGCGATTATTAGTAGACGACGGTAATATAACCGTTAGTTTTTTCAATCAACCTTTTCTACAAAAACAGTTTGAGATAGGTAAAGAAGTGGCTGTATATGGTAAATGGGATGACAAGCGAAAAAGTTTATCAGGCATGAAGTTATTGACTAAACAAACTGATGATAGACTAGCTGCGATTTATCGATCTTCTAAAGATATTCATCAAACAGCTATACGCCAATTAATAACGCAAGCATTTAAACAATATGCTGATCAGATAGATTCGTTATTACCCAATGAATTAATTCAGAAGTATCGGTTAATTGATCGTCAGACAATGCTACATGATATCCACTTTCCGCAGGATGAAAAAAATTTTCATGATGCCAAACGAACAGCTATTTTTGAAGAATTCTTTTTATTTCAGTTGAAATTACAATATGTCAAAAAGAGTGATACTAAAAATTATGGCATTAAAATTAATTATCGAAATGCTGAATTAAAAAAATTTATTCAGACGCTACCTTTTGAATTAACGGCGGCTCAAAAAAGAGTGGTTAACGAAATTTGTGCTGATATGAAGCAACCCATTCATATGAATCGCTTGCTTCAGGGTGATGTTGGATCAGGTAAAACGATTGTTGCGGCTATAGTTATGTATGCCGCTATTACGGCTGGATATCAGGCTGTTTTAATGGCACCAACAGAAATCTTAGCTGAACAACACGCTAACAATTTGGCAGCGTTATTCGCAGATTTTCCAGTCAATGTTGCTCTTTTAACTGGTTCAATGAAGGTTAAAGCCAGACGTGAATTATTGACGCATCTTGAATCTGGTGAAGTCAATTTAATTGTTGGGACGCATGCAATCATTCAACCCGACGTTTCATTTAAGCGTGTTGGGCTGGTTATTACCGATGAGCAACATCGATTTGGTGTGAATCAGCGCCGGATTTTAAGAGAAAAAGGTGCTGAACCTGATGTCTTAGCGATGACGGCTACGCCAATCCCAAGAACGTTAGCTATTACGTCTTATGGTGAAATGGATGTGTCGACGATTAATGAATTACCTGCAGGACGTCAACCGATTACGACTTCGTGGCTGAAAAGTTCACAAGTGGGTAAAGCAATTGATTTAATTAAAGAACAGTTAGCTCAAGGGTCACAAGCTTATGTAATTACACCCTTAATTGATGAATCTGAAACGTTAGATTTAAAAAATGCGTTGGCACTATATGAGAATATGAAAGAAGTATTTGAACCAAAATATAAAGTGGGTCTTTTGCATGGTAAAATGAAAAACGATGAAAAAGATCAAATGATGACTGATTTTAAAGCCAATAAATATCAGCTGCTAGTATCGACGACAGTTATTGAAGTTGGTGTCGATGTGCCGAATGCCACAGTGATGATGATTTATAATGCTGAGCGATTTGGTTTGGCACAATTACATCAATTACGAGGTCGAGTGGGTCGTGGAAAAAAGGCCTCATATTGTGTGTTAATTGCTGACCCTAAAAATGAATTTGGGAGACAACGGATGCAAATTATGACGGAGACAACAGATGGTTTTGTGATTTCGCAAAAGGATTTAGAATTGCGAGGTGCTGGAGACGTGCTAGGACGGAAACAATCGGGGATACCTGATTTTAAAATTGGTGATCCAATTGGTGATATTAATGCATTACAAGTCGCGCAACAAGAAGCGCATGAACTTGTTTTTAGGGATGATTTTGCAAGTAATCCTGAATTTAAACCACTGAACGATTATTTAAAAGGACATCAAAATACGGATTTAAAATTCGATTAAACGAGTTAGGAGAATTCAATTATGAAATTAGCAGTCGATGCAATGGGCGGCGATTTTGCGCCTCAATCAATCGTTGAGGGTGTAGAGCGCGCTAGAAATGAAGATAATACCATTCAATTTACATTGTATGGGGATGAAAAAAGAATTCGTGAATTTTTGAAAGATGATAAAAATATTGTCATTGTACACACGGATGAAGAAATAGATGGCAACGATGAACCTGTCAAAGCGATTCGTTCAAAGAAAAAGGCATCAATGGTTTTGGCAGCTCAATCTGTTAAAGATGGTGAAAATGACGCTATCTTTTCATGTGGGAATACAGGCGCATTACTTGCTGCGGGGTTATTTGTGATTGGCCGAATTAAAGGCATTTCACGTCCAGGATTACTAGCAACGTTGCCTGTCATTTCAAGTGATAGTACTGTGAATTTATTGGATGCTGGCGCAAATGCAGAAAGTAAACCTGAACATTTGCATCAATATGCGGTGTTAGGTAATTATTATGCTAAAAATGTCCGTCACATTGCTAATCCTAAAATTGGGTTATTGAATAATGGGACAGAACCACATAAAGGTAATAAAGTGACCCAAGAGGCACATCAATTATTGCAAAATGATCCTGAATTGAATTTTGTGGGTAATATTGAATCAAATGATTTACTTTCTGGTAAGGCTGATATTATTGTTTCTGATGGGTTTACTGGTAATGCGGTTTTGAAATCAGTTGAAGGAACGGCTTTGGGGATGTTCTCATTACTAAAAAGTGCCATCATGAGTGGTGGGTTACGTGCTAAAATCGGCGCACTTTTACTGAAACCTAGCTTGAAACAATTGAAGCATAAAATGGATTCACCCAAGTATGGTGGTGCGGTTTTATTAGGAATTAAAGCACCTGTTGTGAAGGCTCATGGATCAAGTAAGGCTGAAGTCATTTATTATACAATCAAACAAATTAATGACATGGTAAACGCAAATATGGTACCCAATATTGTTGACTACTTTGAAAAAGAGACTAGTAAAAAAGAAAATTAACTAGACATTTCTCTGAAAAATGGTTAAAATTACGTCATGATTCAAAAGGAGGCTATTGGGATGACAGAAGAAGAAATTTTTGGAAAAATTGCTAAAATAATCGAAGAACATTTTGATTTACCAGTAGAAAAAATTACGACTAGCTTAGATTTTAAAAAGGATTTAGATGCAGATTCAATTGATGTTGTTGAGTTCGTTTTAGAACTTGAAGATACATTTGGTGCAGAAATTTCTGATGAAGATGCAGAAAGTTTAACAACCGTCGGAGACGTTGTTACGTATATTAAAACGAATACAAAATAATAATTAAAAGTAGTTAATTGAATAGGTTTATAAAAGCGTCTAGGCAGTTTAGCTTGCCAGCGCTTTTTTGCGTATTGAGTACCTTTTAGCCAGTAAAACGGGTATAATTGTGAGAACGTTAATGATAGTAATGGAGGATAATAAATGATTAAAGGGTTAAATGAAATGTTAGCAGAAGATTTTGGTATTAAGTTTACGAACGGTGCGCTTTTAGATGAAGCGTTCACGCAAGCATCATATGTGAATGAACATCCAAAAGAAAATTTGAAATTTTATGAACGAATTGAGTTTTTAGGGGATGCTGTTTTGCAGTTAACCGTTTCAGAATATTTATATCAACGTTACACAATGCTACCACAAGGCAAATTAACGCGTCTAAGAGCCGCAATGGTCTGTGAAGAGAGTTTCAGTGCATTTGCCAAAGAATGCCGATTTGACGAATTTATTCGCTTAGGTAAGGGTGAAGAAAAAGCTAATGCACGTCAAAGACCTGCATTATTATGTGATATTTTTGAGTCTTTTGTAGGAGCGCTTTATCAAGATCAAGGTAAATTGGCCGTTGAAACATTTATTAAAAAAGTCATTTTTCCTAAATTAGATTTGGGTTGGTTTGACCATGTCATGGATTATAAAACGTCGCTACAAGAGTTTTTACAAAAAAATGGCGATATCGTGATAACGTACGATGTTGTTGATGATCTTGGGCCGGAACATGATAGACAGTACGTGATGACTGTTAGTGCTGATGGCAAGATTATTGGGCAAGGTGCCGGCCATTCTAAAAAAATTGCGGAACAACAAGCAGCAAGTAATGCATTGGAGTCGTTAAGATCATAAAGATGTTCAGGAGGTTAGTGACGAATGAAATTAGAGTCTTTAGTCATTAATGGGTTTAAATCATTTGCAGATAAAACAACAATTGAATTTAAAGACGGGATGACTGGTATTGTTGGCCCTAATGGTAGTGGGAAAAGTAATATTGTTGAAGCTATTCGTTGGGTTCTTGGTGAACAATCTGCTAAAAATTTACGTGGTGGCAAAATGCCTGATGTTATTTTTGCGGGGTCAAAAGATCGGTTACCAGTTAATCGTGCTGAAGTTAGCATTACTTTTGATAATTCTGATTTTTATATTCAAGAGAATTCTGAAAAAATAACGGTCACTAGACGCTTATTTAGAGAAGGCGATAGTGAGTTTCTGATTAATCAAAAGCAATGTCGTCTTAAAGATATTACGAATTTATTTATGGATACTGGGCTTGGAAAAGAATCATTTTCGATTATTTCTCAAGGCCGTGTTGCTGAAATTTTTCGTAGTAAACCAGAAGATAGACGGTCAATTATTGAAGAAGTTGCTGGTGTTCTTAAATATAAGCAAGAGAAACATATTGCTGTTCGCCAATTAGAAGAAACAAAGGGTCATCTTAATCGTGTTTCTGATATTATCTTTGAACTTAAAGGGCAGGTTGATCCTTTACGAGAGCAAAGTAGTTTAGCAAAAGATTACTTAGCTCAAAAGAAACAATTTGATGAATTAGAACGCAGTCGCTTAGTAAAAGAAATTAAAAGCCAATCATTGCAGAAAAATGATGTGACGCGTTCATTGGAACAGTTAATTAAAATGAATCTCAGCTATAAAACAAAAGTAACGGTAAAAGAGCAAGAAGTCGCTGATTATCGTTTACAGTTAGGCAATATTGAAAAAAGTATTGATCAAACTCAAAATGAATTATTAGATTTAACAATTAATAAAGAACGTTTACTGGGTCAAAACAACGTATCAACGCAAAAAAAAGCGTTTGAAAAACAGCAGATAACAGAATTAAAAAATGAACAAGCGGCCTTGAATAATCAAATTAAATTTAAGCAAGACGCATTAGTGAACTTAAACAAACGTTTATTAGAATTACAACAAAATATTATCGATGAAAATAACGTTATTGAAGCTATTGATAAAAAAATTGTGACTAATGATTTGTCTGGTCAAGAACGTTTGAAGGAATTAGGACGATTTATTAATGATGCGATTCAACAACAGACACGATTGCAGAGTGAAAATGAGTTTTTAAAAAAATTGTCAAATCCTGATGTGATATTAAGTGAAAATGATAATCGGATAGTTACTGAAGAAAAACGGTTAAATCAAGTACGCAGTGATTTTGAAATTAAAAATGAGTCGTTTAATGTGATTAATACCAAATTAAGGGATGAAGAGCAAAAATTGGCTGCATTGAAAGTTACTTTAAAGGCTGATACAGAGACCTATGAGTCACAACAACGAAGCTGGTTTGAAGCAGCCAATATCTTACAACAGGCAAAAAATAAAAAAGATAATCTACACTTAGCGCAAAATAGTTATAATGGATACTATCAGGGTGCTAAAGCTATTTTAAAAGAAAAAAGGAATTTTCCTGGTTTATATGGTGCAGTGGCTGAATTAATGACGGTACCAAAGGAAATTAATCAAGCAATTGAAACAGCATTAGGTGCGCAGTTACAACAAATAATTGTTCAAGATGAATCTGTTGCAAAGCGTGCAATTAAATTCTTAACACAGAAAAATTATGGGCGAGCA
Source organism: Dellaglioa sp. BT-FLS60 (assembly GCF_054941065.1). Classification (NCBI taxonomy): domain Bacteria; kingdom Bacillati; phylum Bacillota; class Bacilli; order Lactobacillales; family Lactobacillaceae; genus Dellaglioa; species Dellaglioa sp. BT-FLS60. Next base: position 35,800 of record NZ_JBSOLI010000031.1, on the reverse strand, counting down.
ACTTTTTTACCTATTTCAATCATTAAAGGGCGCTTTATGAGTGAGGGGCAACGTTCAGTGTTAAGTCATGAGGGTGTCATTGGGATTGCTTCCGAGCTTATTCAGGTGGAACCAAAATTTGCTGAAATTAGTCAATCCTTGTTGGGAACGACGATAATCGTTCGAGACTTGGATGTAGCGATTGAAGTTAGTCGTCATCTGAATCATCGCGTTAAAGTTGTGACACTTACCGGAGAAGTTATGAATGCTGGTGGTTCAATGACTGGTGGTAAACAACAACGAGCTGGCGGTTTATTGGACCAAAAACAAGCTATCACACAATTGGATGAAAGTATTCAAAAAATGCAACAAGAACTAGAAGTTCGTGAGGTTCGAGGTAATCAAGCTGGCGTTTCTGTTGGAAATCAGAAACAAGTGATTGAATCAGTTGAACTAATGATTGTTGATTTTAAAAATCAGTATCAAGAGACACAATCTCAGTTAACAACTAGTCGTTTGATTTTAGAACAACAGGAACTTAAGTTAACTGAAATACGCAGTGAATTTAAAAAAAGTCAATTGACTAAAATAAGTAATGAAGCAAAACGTAAAGATAATACACAAGAAATCACGACATTGGGCAATCAAATCCAAGCGGCGAATGACGATAGTGCTGCTATTGAGTTACAGTTAAAAAATGCTGATCAATTTGAAAAGCAACAACAAGTTAAGAAACAAAATCATCGTGAGAGTTTATTAGTTTTTCAAGAACAATTAAAACAACAAAATCATAACGGTGTTCTGTTGAGTAAGGAAATTCAAGCATTGACTGAAGAAGTTACAATAGTTAAGGAGCGCTATCAAGCATTGCTTAATCATACAGAAAGTAGCCAAATGCAAGAGAACGAAAGTCAAAAAAAGCTTCAAGAATTTCAAAGTCAAACAGATAATGCTGATTTACGATTAGCTAATTTCAAGCAAAATCGAACTGAGATTAATCAGTCATTAACTGAAGAAACTGAAAATCTGTCCCGTTTATCCGACTTACAGCGCAATGTTATTGCTGATAAAAGTCAAACTGAAAATCAAAAACAACAAATTGATCAGTCACTGGACGAGAAGTTGAATCAGTTAGCGACTGACTTTCAGCAAACTTTTGAAGAAGCTGAAAAATCAGAAAATCATCAAACACTGGAGACTATTTTAGCGCAACAAAAGTTATTAAAAAAAGGGTTGAAAGAAATTGGTGACGTGAATGTCGCAGCTATTGATGAATTTGAAAGAATCAATGAACGCTATTCATTCTTATTGAAACAGCAGGCTGATTTATTAGAAGCCGATGAACAATTGAAAAAGACTATGACAAATATGGATGCTGAAGTTGAAAAACGCTTTAAAGTTAGTTTTGATGATATTTCTAAAGCATTTGAAAAAGTCTTTCCAGTTATGTTTGGTGGTGGAAAGGCCAAACTTCAGTTAACGAATCCAGAGGATCTTTTAACCACAGGAATTGATATTTTGGCACAGCCGCCGGGTAAAAAAGTGCAAAGTTTGAGTTTACTTTCTGGTGGAGAGCAAGCATTAACAGCGATTGCGTTATTATTTGCTATTTTAAGAGTTAAACCAGTGCCTTTCTGTATTTTAGATGAGGCTGAAGCCGCTCTTGATGAAGCTAATGTGGCTCGTTTTGCGAGTTATTTAAAATCATTTCATCAAGAAACACAATTTATTGTGATTACGCATCGAAACGGAACGATGGTTGAAGCCAATACTTTATATGGGGTCACAATGCAAGAATCGGGTATATCTAAAATGGTCTCAGTATCATTAGATAGAGCGGTTTGATATACTATATAAAAGATTAGGAGGCGTTATGAATGGGAATATTTAGTAGAATTAAACAAGCCTTTACGGGTGAAGAGCCAGAATCATCCAACCAAGAAAAATATGATAAAGGTCTTGAAAAATCAAGAAAAACCTTTGGTCAACGTTTAAATTCACTATTCGCCAATTTTAGAACAGTTGATGAAGCTTTTTTTGAAGAATTAGAAGAAACGTTAATTGAAGCTGATGTCGGTTTTGAAACGGCGATGACAATTAGTCGTGAACTGCAAGAAGAAGTTAAATTGCGTAATGTTAGTAATCCTGATGCCGTTTCCGCCGCAATCATTGAAAAATTAGTTGATTTATATGAATCAGAAGGTCAAAGCGAAGATAATTCGATTGCTCAAGCTGAATCAGGTCCAACGGTTATTTTATTTGTTGGTGTTAATGGTGTTGGTAAAACAACTACGATTGGTAAATTGGCACATCGCTACCATGAAGAAGGTAAAAAAGTGCTTTTGGCTGCTGGAGATACATTTAGAGCCGGAGCAATTGAACAACTTGCTGAATGGGGCCGTCGCGTCGATGTTCCTGTTGTTCGGGGACCAGAAAAAAGTGATCCTGCCTCTGTTATTTTTGATGCTGTCAAGCGTGCTAAAGAAGAAGACTACGATGTTTTGTTAGTTGATACAGCCGGGCGTTTGCAAAATAAAGTGAACTTAATGAGTGAATTAGATAAAATTAAGCGCATTATCTCTAGAGAAATTCCAGATGCACCGCATGAAGTTCTACTTGTTTTGGACGCAACAACTGGGCAAAATGCTTTAATCCAAGCTAAACAATTCAAAGAAACAACGGATGTCAGTGGGATTGTTTTAACAAAACTTGATGGCACTGCTCGTGGTGGGATTGTTTTAGCGATTCGTAATGAAATGCACTTACCAGTTAAACTTGCTGGTTTAGGTGAACAAATGAATGATTTGCGTGATTTTAATGCAGAAGATTTTGTTTATGGATTGTTCAAAGGTCTCGTTCGTGAACAACCAGAAAAAGAAGAATAAGCTTAGAAGTCGGATTTAATCTAATCTGACTTCTTTTTACTATTGACGTTTAGGTTTAAAGTCGGTACTCTTCTAGTAGGACTAAACGAAACAAAATGAGGGAGTTTTTTTAGTGGCGATTGATAAAACCAATCGAGTCAATGCATTATTTGAATTTTACGAATCATTATTAACTAAGAAGCAGGCTGAATATATGGCCATGTATTATGGCGATGATTTTTCTCTTGGTGAAATTGCGGATAATTTTGATGTGAGTCGGCAAGCCGTTTACGATAATATTAAGCGGACCGAGAAGATTTTAGAGGATTATGAAGCCAAGTTAAATTTGTATCATAATTTTATTAAACGTAATGAAAAATTAGACCAAATTAAGCACTATACGGATAGTGCCTATAAAGAAGACAAAAAATTAACCGATCTAATTAATCAATTAGAAGAATTAGACGAAGAGTAAGGGTAGGTAGGTAAAATGGCATTTGAAGGATTAACAGAAAGATTACAAAATGCGATGACGAAACTTCGTCGTAAGGGTAAAATATCTGAAACTGATTTAAAGGAAGTTATGCGTGAAATTCGCTTGGCTTTACTTGAAGCTGATGTTAACTTTACAGTTGTTAAAGATTTCGTCAAAGTTGTTCGAGAACGTGCAATCGGTGCGGAAGTACTTGAAAGCTTAACACCGTCGCAACAAATTGTTAAGATTGTTAATGAAGAATTAACTAAAGTAATGGGTGAAACAGCTGTTCCACTAAATAAATCACCTAAGATTCCAACAATTATTATGATGGTTGGGTTACAAGGGGCTGGTAAAACAACAACAGCTGGTAAGTTAGCTTTAAAATTAAAAAAAGAAGAAAACGCAAGACCTTTAATGATTGCAGCTGATGTTTATCGTCCAGCGGCTATTGATCAATTACAAGTTTTAGGCCGTGATTTAGAAATTCCAGTTTTTGAATTAGGGACAAAAGTTAACCCTGTTGAAATTGTCCGACAAGGGTTAGCACAAGCGGCAGAAAATAAAAATGATTATATTATTATTGATACAGCTGGTCGTTTACAAATCGATGAAGCCTTAATGGATGAATTAGCTCAAATTAAAGCGTTAGCTATGCCTAATGAAATTCTTTTAACTGTTGATTCAATGACTGGACAAAGCGCTGTAGACGTTGCTAAGGGCTTTAATGAGCAATTAGATGTTACTGGTGTTGTCTTAACTAAATTAGATGGTGATACTCGTGGTGGTGCTGCATTATCAATCCGTTCAGTAACGGGTAAACCTATCAAATTTATTGGTCAAGGTGAAAAGATGACTGATTTGGATGTCTTCTATCCGGATCGTATGGCATCAAGAATCTTGGGCATGGGTGATATGCTTACGCTAATTGAAAAAGCGCAACAAGATTTTGATGAAAAAGCATCAGCTAAAATGGCTGAAAAATTCCAAGAAAATACATTTGATTTTAATGATTTCTTAAGCCAGATGGATCAACTACAAAATATGGGTCCTATGGAAGATATTATGAAGATGATTCCAGGGATGGCTAATAATCCAGCTATGAAGAATGTTAAAATGGATCCAAAGGATATTGATCATATGCGTGCAACCGTGTATTCAATGACGCCACAAGAGCGAGAACATCCAGACGTCTTGAACCCAAGTCGTCGTCGCCGTATCGCTGCAGGTGCTGGTCGTCCAATCGTTGAAGTTAATCGAATGATTAAACAATTTGGCGAGATGAAGAAAATGATGAAGAAAATGAACAGTGGTAATTTTGAAGGCATGGAAGGTATGCTTGGTAAAGGCGTAACAGGTCGCTTAGCTAAGATGTCGATGAATTCAATGGTCCGTAAGAACAAGAAAAACAAGAAAAAACGCATGAAAAAAAATAAAAATTCTAGAAAATAAGCATAAAATAACTAATACTGGTATGGCTTTAAAGGTATTTTTGAAATTTATTTTAACTGTCAAGAAAAAAACCTTTACAAGCTGATAAATAACTGGTATATTAATTACTGTTGAAGTAGATATCAGGAGGTGTATATTAATGTCAGTAAAAATTCGTTTAAAACGTATGGGTTCTAAAAAGAGACCGTTCTACCGTGTCGTTGTAGCTGATTCACGTTCACCACGTGATGGCCGTTTCATCGAAAACGTGGGTACTTACAATCCATTAACAGAACCACAAACAGTAACACTTGAAGAAGAAAGTATTTTAAACTGGTTGAACAATGGTGCACAACCATCAGATACTGTACGTAACATTCTTTCAAATGCAGGCATCATGAAGAAATTCCATGAAGCTAAATTCTCTAAAAAATAAGGACAATTAAATGACTGAAGCAGAAGTGACAAACTTAATTTTAACAATTGTCAAACCGCTTGTTGAAAATCCTGATGATGTCCAAGTAGGGCAGAAACAAGATGATCATTATGTCTATTTTGAATTATCTGTGAATGCAGATGATATTGGCCGTATTATTGGGAAGCACGGACAGGTTGCGCAGGCTATTAGAACAATAATCTATGGTGTGCGTTTAACGAGTTCGAAACGAGTGCGTCTAAACATATTAGATTAAAATAGTAACTCTTGAATGAAGCAGCAATGTTTTGTTTAGGAGTTTTTATTTTACAATGAAAAGGAGCAAATATGGCTTATTATCAAGTAGGAACAATCGTCAATACTCATGGAATCAAAGGAGAAGTCAGAGTTATGGCTACAACTGACTTCGTTTCTGAGCGTTTTAAAAAGGGAACCGTGTTGTATCTGTTCGATAAGAACGGGAAACAAATTATTTCGTTAACGGTTATGACTTATAGACATCATAAAAATTTTGAACTCGTGACGTTTGAAGGTTTACAAGATATTAACCTGGTTGAAAAATATAAAGGGCTTGATTTAAAAGTCGCTGATGAAGGTCTTCGAGAATTAGAAGAAGATAATTACTATTATCACCAAATTATTGGGTTAGATGTCCAAACCGAAAAAAAAGAAAAAATAGGGACAATTTATGAAATTTTAAGTCCAGGTGCCAATGACGTCTGGGTTGTTAAACGTCAAGGTAAAGGTGATTTATTATTGCCAGTGATTAAAGATGTTATTAAAAATGTCGACGTTGAGCACAATATTGTAACGGTTGAACTTTTAGAAGGATTGGACGACTAAATATGAAAATTGACGTTTTAAGTTTATTTCCAGAAATGTTTGATGGTCCAATGAAACAATCAATTGTTGGTAAGGCAATCGAAAAAAAGGTGCTTGATTTGAAAGTCACTAATTTTAGAGACTTTACGACTGACAAACAAAATCATGTCGATGATTATCCATATGGTGGTGGTGCGGGAATGTTACTTCAAGCACAACCCGTTTTTGATGCGTTAGAAGCTGTCCAAAAGGAATCTAACGCAAAAGGTAAGGTTATTCTTTTAGATCCGGCAGGTCGTAAATTTGACCAGACAGTGGCTGAAGAATTTGCGAATGAGGAACATTTAACGTTTATCTGTGGTCATTACGAAGGTTACGATGAACGTATTCGAGAAGTTGTGACTGATGAGGTTTCACTTGGAGATTACATCCTAACAGGCGGTGAATTAGGCGCAATGGTCATGATTGATGCAACTGTACGTTTATTACCCGAAGTTTTGGGTAATAAAGAATCAGCCCCAGGAGATTCTTTCTCAAATGGCTTGTTAGAATATCCACAATACACACGTCCAGCTGATTTTAGAGGGATGAAAGTACCTGAAGTTTTAACAAATGGCAATCATAAATTGATTGATGAATGGCGTCAAAAGGAATCATTGAGACGTACATTTGAGAGAAGACCAGATTTATTGGAAGAGATGCAATTATCTAAACAACAAATTGAATGGTTAGCTGATATAAAGTTAGAGAAGTAAAGGAAAAGCACTTTACGCCTTTATATTAATATGATACACTTTCAAAAGTGGTTAAAAGCCACATAAAAATTACGATATTCCGCTGGCATAATAAATGTGCATGAATTTCTGTTGAAAAGGAGATCCAAATTATGAGTCCAATGATCGCAAAACTTACAGAATCACAATTACGTACAGATATTCCTGAGTTCCGCCCAGGTGATACTGTTCGAGTTCACGCCCGTGTTGTTGAAGGCACACGTGAACGTATCCAACTTTTCGAAGGTGTTGTTTTAAAACGCCGTGGTAAAGGTATTAGCTCAAGCTACACTGTTCGTAAAATCAGTAACGGTGTTGGTGTTGAACGTACTTTCCCATTACATTCACCTCGTGTTGCTAAAATTGAAGTTATCCGTCATGGTCGCGTACGTCGTGCTAAATTGTACTACTTACGTGCTCTTAATGGTAAAGCTGCTCGTATTAAAGAAGCTCGCCGTTAGAATGATGTTGAAAAGTCTTGATTATATCAAGGCTTTTTTTATTTGGATTAATTATAAAATTTAGGCTCTAAGTAATTGGCTATATTATGAATAGGTTTCTATTGTTAATTGAACTAGGCTACATATTAAGTTGATAAGGAATATCTAAATATGACAATAAGACCAGAATTTAATAGGTATATGACTAGTGATGTATTTAAAAGTTATTATTGGTACAAAGTGGAGTTAAAATAAATTTGTAGAAATAGTACATCACCAATACCATATTAGCTACTGATATAATTATCTTTGCTATAGTAGCAGATTTAATAGAAGTTTTTAGTATGAATAAAAATAAATTTATTGATAATAGATGAAGAAAGAACTTACCATTATTAATGGATTTATTTTGTTGGGGATTTTCGTAATGATTCAATTTCAAGAGAATATAATTCTTTTATGAAAGTAGCGGTAATATTACGGAAAACTGTACGAGATTTTAATCGAGACAAAAAATATAGTCACGAATTAGTTATTGAAAATAAAGAAAAAATAAGTAAATTTTAAATAAACGGTGCCATAATTCCAGCATTCTCAGGTCTACGATCTGTTTCTAATGTTGCTATGTGGTGAATAATTTTGTCTAATGTAATTTTAGCCATTTCTTGTTCAACTTTATCTTGAAGTAAGGCATATTGTTCGGACAAGACATCTTGAATATTACCACCAACGAAGCAAGCGGGATTTGTTTTAGGATCTACCTGAATCAATCGGGTATTACCCTCGATACTTCTATAAATATCTAATAAGCTAATTTCTTTGGGTGATTTAGCAAGAGTTGCTTTTGCTTGTCCATTGGTTGTCATAATTAATTCTGATTTTTTTAAGTGACTCATAATTTTTCTAACATTTGACGGGTTTGTTTCAACGCTATTCGCAATATTTTGACTAGATAGAAAATTTGTATCTTTAGAAATTTCGATGTAAGCCAAAATATGAATCGCGTCACTGAATTGAACTGAATATTTCATTTGTTAAGGTTCCTTTCTAAAAGTAAGTCTTGACTATTTCTCTGATAGGTATACTATATACCTGTACCAAATAAATGTACAGGTACTTAAAAATAAAATTTTAGGAGTGGTTGATATGACATACTTAGTAACTGGCGCAACGGGTGGCTTTGGTGGCTACGCATTAAAGGTTTTAAAAGATTTAGTTCCAATTTCTGAAACTTATGTACTTGCTCGTAGTGAAGAAAAAGGACAAGCATTAAAAGATGCTGGTTATAACGTTCGAATCGGGTCATATTCTGATGAAGCATCAATGAAAAAAGCATTAACTGGTATCGATCGCTTGCTCTTCATCTCAATGGGTACTGATGATCGTCAAGCTAACCAAAAAAATGTGATTGATGCAGCAAAAGAAGCGGGTGTTTCTTATATTGCATACACAAGTTTTCCAGATGCAGATAACTCTAAGAGTGGCCTTTCGGCAGATCATCGGTTTACTGAAAAATTAATTAAAGAATCTGGTATTGCACATACATTTTTACGTAATAATTGGTACTTAGAAAATGAAATGCCAATTATTGGCGGCGCAATGGCTAGTGGTAAATTTGTCTACGCTGCTGGAGAAGGTAAAACAGGATGGGCACTAAAACGTGAATATGCGGAGGTTGCCGCAAAGGCACTTGCAGGCGCTGATTTCTCAGAAGTATTGGAATTATCACGTAAGCCTGTTACTTATGCTGTTTTGGCTGATGCTTTGGAACAAGCAACAGGTAAGAAATTTGACATTATTGCAGGTAATGATAAAGAATTCATTGATAGTTTAATAAATGCTGGATTACCTGAACAAGTTGCAAAAATCTTCTTAGTATTCCAATATGATATTAAAGATGGTCAGTTAGATGTTGATTCAACTGATTTTGAAATGGCTTTGGGTCATGAATTAATGTCATTCCCAGAAGCAGTAAAAGAATTATTAAAATAAAAATTAATGTACTTAAAAACCGCAATTTTAAAATTGCGGTTTTTTTATTATTCAAATTCTCTAAATACCTTTAAAATTCTTAACCGAGCATTACAATCAGTAAACGAATAAAGATTTTCATGAATGAGTTGCTGATAGGTAACGTCTAATGAATGATTGAATATTTTTACTTTTATTTGGTTAATCAAATCAGTTTCTTTAGAGACAATTGGTCCAGGTAAGAAAAATTCTGAGTTGGTCTGATTCGGTTCTTTAGTCAATTCTTCTGGAAATCGATAATAGAGAACAGGTCTATTTTGTAGGGCAAAATCTAAACCAACACTGGAATAGTCTGTTATTAAAAGCTCATGATTTTTTAATAAGAATTGGACACTTTTTTGTCCTTCTGGAAGGATTGACACAAATTCAGAATTAAAAAGGTGGCGATATTTTTGAAAATTAGTATGAAGATAAAAATTAACGTCTATTTTATGAGATTTAACAAATAGTTTTAAATCTGAATTAGTGATTAAACTCTGGTAGGTTTTGTAAAAAGTAGTTTCCAGAAAGTCACTATCAGATAGAAATTCTTGATTATTACGCCAAGTAGGCATAATTAGGATCCGCTTTCTATGGGGTAAAAAAGATTGTCGCCAATTTTTATTAAGTAAGTTATCAAATCGCGCTAAACCAGTTATTTTGATGTCATTTTCTGAATAGTTGAATTTATTTTGAATTATATTAGCTTCTCTTTGAGAACTGACAATAAATTTATCTGTAAAAGTAGGGTGATATTGGTTACCGTAAAGTTTTGAGACATCTTTAGAACCAGTAATGCCATGTTGAAGGAATACTTTATTAATTTTTTTTAGTTTGGTAATAGTTGAATCACTGTAAAAGGGTAATACATAATTAGAATTATGGGTGTGGGCGAGATACTTAGCTTTGAAAAATAATTCAATATGGGCAATACTTTTGTAAAAAATAACGTTGTCCCTATATTTTTTTAAATTTTTTAAGTCTTTGGAATCATTTGTTACAACATAATAGGGCTTAAATTCAGTTTTATTTTTCATCAGATAATCAAAAAAGGCAAGTCCGTTATCTTGTGCTTTTTGTGGATATTCGGTAATCAAAAGAATTTTTTCCGTTGTAACTGGATGGAAGAAAGTGTCATCTTTTGTTTTAAGTTCAGAATAGACCTCTTTTTTAAGCAGACTAAGCTTATTCGATAAATTGCCATTTTTAGTTGAATAAAAACTTAAAAGAATCATCGTTGATTGATCGTAAGGATACCAAAAATCTAATGCAGCTTTTTTTGATTGCATGGGTAGTCTAAAAATTAGTTCTTTAATGGTCATATTTGTAAGGGTCGTTTTAAATGAGTAATCAAAAATGGAAAGATCATAGGCATTTAAGGTTAAATCTTCTGTTAAGAGAGGAAAGATTTCAGAAGGAATCAATTTTACGATAAAAATAGATTCATAGTTATTTGTTGATAAATTTTCAACTGAAATTAGATTACTGGGTAATTCTGTCGTCAGGTTATATACTCGATTTTTTATGATTAATGTAAGTGATGAAAGTGGTAAGTATTGTGATTTTATTTTGATTGTAAATTCGAGCGAGTCATGGCTGACATCAGAAACTTCTGTGAGATATCCTGATTTATAATATGACTTCAGTGAAGGTTGTTTATTCCACATAAATCGTAAATAATGACCTAATGTATGATAAAGAACTAAGTCTTGATTGTCTATACACAATTGTAATGCTGTGGTTGTGATGATTTCAAAATTTTCTCCAGAAATTTGTTTATCATCTAAACCATAATAAATAAACCCCTTATTTGGTGAATTATTTTCAAAAAGTTGGCTGAGTGTTGTTGTGCTAATCTTCCAGGTTAACTGATTAATTTGTTCAAATTTAAGCGTTTTACCAGATTTTTCATTTTTAACGTGAATATGCTCAAAAATATAGGTATCACTTTCAAGATAGTAAGCATTTTCTTTTGTATAAATCGTTATTTTATCCATAAAAACACCAGCCTAATCGTACAAATTTAATTTTATCTGCTGAATAAGTATTCAGACTTTGTACTGATAGTGTAGCATAAAATCAATTATTTAAATGTTAAGAAAGTTTAATGCTATTTAATTTTACTATAATAATAATCTAAATGAAAATTATGCAAAATGCAGACGTTTTTAACTGGTCAATTTATTATACTTAGGTAAATTCTATAATTAATTTGAATATAAATTACAAAATCTTAAATTAATAATCCTTTAAAATAAATTCAATGAGGAGCCTCAGTAGTACTTTTAAACTATTTTTTAGTTAAAATTGGTAAGATTACATGAATGATTTTAATCTTATGATGACATTAATTTATAAATATCAGCGAAAAGATATGTACCTAACTAATTTCAGACGCTGGTAAAAAGTGGGTTATGCCATTTTAGTTATTAACAGAATGGATACTTTTTACCAGTTTTTGAAATAGCAGGTATTTTTTTAGTTGTTTTTACTATTATATTTGGAATTAATTGGTTTTATAGAGATATTTTATTACAGACAAATTGACGATAAGTGCATGGTTCATTAAGTTTGTTAAATTAGTATTAACAGAATATTTTACATCACTGTTTGTAGTAAGTTAAAAAATCTATCTTACGTGCAGAGAAGACTCACGTTAAAAGCTGAAAAGGAGAGTATTTACAATGTCAGAAAAAAAAGTTTTAGGTTTATTGTCAATTATTTGGGGAGGCCTGGCTTTAGTATTTTCATGGGTTCCAATTATTAATAATTTTGCATTCTTTTTAGGAGTTATTGGAGTTATTTTAGGCTTTATTGCGCTTATCATAAATAGAAAAAGTAAAAAAACACTTGCACTTATCGGTACAGTTCTAAGTATAATAGCAATTGCTATTGTTTTAATGGCACAATCTTCGTATAGTGATTCAGCAGAGAACACGGATACTAATAATGATACTGCAAGTAAGTCTGTCGCAGGACATACAACAACTGATAGTGAAAAAGACCAGTCTAAAACTAATTCTAAAGAAAAATCAATAACCGTTGCTTATACGGACTATAAATTTAATGATAGTAAAAATTATGCTGTTAATTTTACTGACAATAGTTGGGCTGGAACTAAAGTAAAAATTGATAAAGTTACTGTGTATAAACTCGTTAAATCTTACTCATATGAATCAGCAAACGATGGTACTTTTAACGCTGCAGGATTTGTTCAGTTGCATTTTTCTGTAACACCTTCAAAAGATATTTCATTTTATCCAACTCAAGGTACCGCTATTTTTAGTAATGGCGAACAACATGAAGCTGATTCTGACGAAAATTGGGATGGGGATATTGCTAACAAGGTAACAAAGGATGGGACCGTTACTATTCCTGTTAAATCATTAAAAAAAGTGACTTCATTAACAAGTATTAGATTTAAATTTGATGCAGACTATGATACTGATAATTATGATGATGAGGACGCATATCATACGTATGACCTTACTTTAAATCTATAAACAAGTAAAATTAAAAATTCAATATCTAGATCTGGTAACTCGCTAATAAGCTGCAGTTGTTTAATTATTTGGATTGTACTTATTCTAGCAATATTATAACAACAAAAAAATCCCTTAACCTGTTAATAGCAAGTTAGAGGACAGAAATATAAATCGTAAATAAAATTTATCATATTTCTAGGGGTAGGAATATAGATTATGGAGGAATTACCATATGAAAAAAGTACTATTAGTTACATCATTATTATTATCTACGTTAATTTTTACGGCATGTGGTTCAACTACCTCCAATTCATCAACAAAAAACACCAAAGTTGATAATCGGAAAGTATACACAACTAAAATTACAAGCATAACAGAAAATGAGTACCATGATTGGGAAGTTGAAGGAACAACTAATGCCCCAGATGGTTCTAAAATTTTATCATCAGTCGCTGATGATAAAAATATGAATTACGGGTTTAATGCTTCTGCATCTCTCAGTGATATGACTTCTTTCCCTAAAGTTGAAAATGGAAAATTCTCTGCTAGCATTAATCCTATTTCATTAATAGATTCAGATAATGAAAAAACTGGGCAAAAAATAAATGCACTTATTTTTGTCGTTACTAATTATACAACTAAATGGACATCAGTTACTATTCCTTCAAAAATTATGAGCATGGCATCATCAAAAATAGACCCAACTATTTTAACAGTGACATCTAGCCAAGTAAAATATTATAATAGTCTAGATTCCGATGATTCCGACTCAAATGAAGACAGTTCTAATTCATCAACAAACAAATCAAAAGGCGAATCATCAAAAGTAGGCTCCGAATCTAAAAAAGAAGCCCATAGTGCTAAAGCCTCAGTACCTGCCGAATATAAAAGTGCTTTAAACAGTGCTGATTACTTTGCTAATACCGATAATATGTCTAAAGCTGGCCTATATGAACAACTCACTTCTGATGCTGGAGAAAAATTCTCAGCAGAGGCGGCACAATATGCAGTTGATAATGTAGATGCTGACTGGAATGCTAATGCTTTGGTTTCAGCTAAATATTTTCAAGATGATATGTCAATGTCACCTGAAGCTATACGAGAACAACTTACTGCTGATGCTGGAGAAAAATTCACAGCAGAACAAGCAAATTATGCAATTGATCATTTAACCAAGTAATCTCTCAGTTCAAGAAGCATACTTACCTACGTGCAGATATGATCCACGTTAAAAGCCAATAAGGAGGGGTATTAACATGGCAATAGGCGATACTAGCATCTCAAGCGTTGTTGAATATAAAATAAAATTAGGTTTTTCATCAACCAAAAACAACTTTATTATTGCCGAAACGACTGGCAAAAGCGAATGGATTCTCGGATCAGCCATTAAATCACTTATAGATAAATTTTATATAATTTCTTTTGAATCAGATGGATTATTATTTATTGGACTAACTAAACTATATAAATTTTCTGGAAATGATATGTTTATTTCATTAAATGATTTCACTAATATAGACCTTAAAAAATCGAGACTCATTAATGGCAGATTAGTGTTTAATGCACAAAAAATGACAATCTCTATGAAAAATGAAAAAAATCGTGAATTTCTTGTGTATACTTATATAATATCGATTCCTTGGTTAAAAGAAAATGTTAAACAATCGAAAATTTTACTCTCAACATATATAGGAAAATCAACTACAAAAAAATCAGAATTAAATTTAGTATTGCATTCTATCATGACTAATCAACCCACTTCTAATATCCAAGATGATATTAGGAGTTACAAATCACTACTGGATGACGGAATCATTTCAGAAGAAGAATTCAACGCTAAAAAGAAAGAACTCTTAAACTTGTAAAAATTAGTATTGTTTTAAAAAGAAACTAAACACCCTTTTAGGGGGCCTCATAATTGTTAGACATAAGTCTAACGATTATGAGGCAATTTTTTATGTCCAAATATCTAGACATAAATATTGTTGAAATTTAACTAACTTTTGAAAATATTTGCTGATAACTTAATCGCTTATTATTGAACATGTTATTATATGGTGATACCAAGTAAAGAGGCAATCGTAGTTAATAAGAAACCATTAATTGTAAACCAGATAACGATGAATAACAGGATACCGATTATTTTTAATAAAAATGGCCCTTTGATAAAATAATTGAGTTGTTTTATGTGCTTAAAATAAGTTAGGTATCTGAAAAAAAGATAGGGAAGAAGTGCTAGTGTCATTATTATGATCCAGTTGAATGCTGTTTCGACTGGGTTAGCAATGTTAAATTGAACGAGAAATAATATGATAAAAAATATATAAGCAATCCAGTCAAAAAAAGTAACAGTAGTATGTGATATCCTTTTGAAAGGGAGCTCTTTTTGCATCTCATCAATTGTTTGAAAACGCTGTGCTGGATCAATTTTAGTTGCTTTTATGATGATACTTTGTAAATAGCGTATTTTTTGATTCGTTAAGTCTAAATTTGATTGTGTCAGAACTAGATTTAAAACAACGCCTAATGAATAAATGTCACTTCTGACATCTGTTTCAGCAAATCCAAAATGTTCAGGAGAAGCAAAACCAATAGTTCCTAAATGGACGGTATCACTTTGCAAGGTTCCTTTATAAATTCTAGCTGCATCAATATCAATTAACTGATAGTTGTTGTCAGTAGTCTGAATAATATTATTTAGGCTGATGTCGCGGTGTAAGATTCCAACTTCGTGCAAATCGGCAAGACTATCTAATAATTGAGTTGCTAGTTTAGTTATTTGTTGAAAATCTAATTGAGTTGTTTTTAGTACATCAGTTAGGGATGCACCAGATATGTATTCTGTAATCGTCATCTTAAAGTCAGGTTCATTAATAAATTCAACAATTTTAGGCATGTGACGTGGTGTTTTTTCATTATAAACGGTAATTAATTGTAAATCGTCAGCAGAAATTAACTTAGCCACAAAGATTTGTGAACGTTTTTTTATTAGAAGCGGAGATTGTGAGTCTGATTTAAGATGGCTAATAACTTGATAATCATGAGAAAGTAAAAGAGTTTCTATCGTAACGTCTGAAGGAAATAGCAAAATGTCGCAACCTTTCAAAAATATATAGTTGTAGGGAGTACTAAAATGAGTGAAACTACAGATGAATTTATTAATCAAATTAAAAGTGCAAATTCGAGTGATAATTTAAATGACTATCAATTTATCCCAAGCGATGTAGCAGGACATTTAAAAAAATTATTAAAATTGAAAAAGCTTAAAAAAATTGATGTTATTAGACGAGCTGACTTAAATGCAAGCTCCGCTTACCAATGGTTTGATGGCCGACGTAATCCTAATAGAGATGCTTTAATTTTATTGGGATTTGGGTTTAAGTTATCTTTAGAAGAAATGAATATTTTGCTGAAGCAAAGTAACTATTCTCAATTATACGCAAAAAATAAGCGAGATGCGTATATTATTTATTCGCTATTACATTCGGAAAATAAATCTGACTTAGAAACACATTTAACGATGAATAGTCTTGAACCCTTATATGAAGAAAAATAAAACAGTTACAGCTATCTATTAAGGATAGTTATAGCTGTTTTATTTTATATTTAGAACTTAAATCATAACTTTTTTTGTAGAAATATTAAGATAAACAAGTAAAGCACAAATTTCACAAATTAAAATTAAAATGGTCATCGGAATATAAGAGTGATCACCCATAATACCTACAAATGGAGATAAAAGACTTCCAACTAGGTTCATACCGACACCAAGAATAGCAGAAGCACTTCCGGCATGTTGACCTTGCTGTTGCATGGCCAATGAAAATGCAGTTGTGTTAACAATTCCGACCATTGAAACAATGAGAAATAAACTAATGAGTACAAGCCACAATGAATGACTAATAAATAATGAAGTTGTTAATAACAAGCTACCTAATAAGGCTAGATAAACGCCTAATTTTAGGCCAGTTTGTTCAGAAAAGGTATCTGAAATACGGGAACTAAGTTGTGACGTTAAGACAATGCCTAGCCCGTTGATTGCATATACCAAACTAAATAGATTAGACGATAATCCGAATAAATTTTGTAAAACGAAAGATGATCCTGAAATATAACAGAACATCGCTCCAGAGATAAAGCCTTGGATTAGCGCATAGCTCAAAAAGAATTTATCAGAAATTAAATTCTTTAGAATATTTTTGGTTGAGCCAGAATCACTTGATGTTGATTTAGAAAGTGTAATTTGATTCGTTTCAGGTAAGGTGACTAATACGAGAATAAATAGTAGTAAACCGATTATTGTTAAAATAACAAAGATGCCACGCCAAGACATAAATTTTAAAATAAAACTACCAAGTATTGGCGAAATAATGGGGAAAATACCATTAACTGCCATTAAAAGAGAGAAAAATTTAGTTAATTTTTTTCCAGTGTATAAGTCTCGGGCAACTGCTCGTGAGATAACAAGCCCAGCTGATCCAGCTAATCCTTGTAGTAATCGAATGATAATTAGAATGGTTATATTCTGACTTGCTGCTGCGGTAATAGAAGTCATGGCAAATATCACGAGTCCATAAAGCAATGGCTTTCTACGACCAATTTTATCACTATACGGCCCAACGATTAATTGTCCCAGTGCTAACCCTAGTAAACAAGTTGTAATCGTTAATTGGGTAAGAGATGCGGTTGTATGTAAGTGCTGCTGAATAGTAGGTAATGCTGGCAAGTACATATCCATTGAAAGTGGGCCAAATGCACTTAATGTTCCTAGAAGAACGGTCAAAAATAATTCATGTTTTTTGGGATTTTTGAAATACGGTAAAACCAATCGATTCACGTCCTTTTTAATGATTAAAATAAATATTAGTAAGTTACACTATTATCTTTGAAAAATGGATCTATGACTATGAGTTGTTTAGGTTTATTGGCTAGTCTATTTAATAACTCATGGATGTCTGACGGCGATAAATGAGAATTAATAGGTAGTTCATTTATATTTTTGGAATGTTCCAAAAAATCAAGAAGTGAATATTGATTTTTAGCAGTTATATTAAATGGTGCTGCCATATTTTTAGTTGTGACTAAAATATATTTATCTGGCTCATTTTTAACGGCTAAAGTAGTTTCAGCATTTAATGATAGAACCTCAGTATCAGGATAAAAATACGTTAATAAACGATTTAAGTCAGGATTAAGCACGACTGTTTTTTCTAATTTTTTTGCCAGAGTGGTTAGTCCATGGATTAAATGGAGGTTCTCGGCAGAGACGTTGAGACAAGTTAATTCTGGTACAGATAAAAGCTTATTAAGATGATCTAAAATTGTAGTTTCAGTGTAGTCATTAACATCAGTTTCATAAGGAACATCTAAAATGATGATATCTAAGGGTAGTTGATTAACACTGTGAATCCATTTCTTTGTTCTTTTTTTATGAGGCCCATTTAATCGTGTATCGCCAGTGAAAAAAGCTCGCTTATGCTTATTATCTTCTATTAAAAAAGCTAATGAACCAGTATAGATTGAGTCTGATAGAAAAGCTGTAATTATAAAATCACCAATAGTTAGTGGGACGCTAACTGGGATAATTTTGTAATTTAAGTCTGTTTTACTAATTTTGCCTAGTAAGACAAGCTGTTGTTTTAGCTCGAAGGCTTCTTTAGACAAATAGATTGGTAAAGTTGGATTTGGGTTAGATTTAAGCAGTCTTTCATGAATGGCAACTGAAAAATGGGTTAATAAAAGCACATCTACTTCATTGTTTGGTAATGATGCACTATCAAATTGGATGATTGAATGTGAACTTTTGAATTGTATGCTATTACCAAATGAATTTTTGGACAGATTAATTGTAGTCATTGTGTACCTCGCTTTCTAATTAAAACTATCATACCACGATGGTCTCAAGTCGTCATAGTTGTCTTGAATAATAGATGGTGTACAATTTAATTATTGAAGAAGAAAGTGGTGAGCTCATGTATTTAAAAATTAGTGAAGATGCAAAGAAGAAAATTGAGACATCTGTTGGTAATGATTCACAAATCTTACTTGATTTTGATGATGGTGTTGGTGCATTATCAAAAGAAGGTAGTTGCTCATTAGATTCGAGTTTTAGAATTTTAATTGTTAATAACCAAAATGATAGTAGTGCTTACGAAGAAGTTATTGATTCTGACCTGGGTCCAATTAGAGTAAAGGGATATAGCAAGACGTATATGGATGATAATATGCAGCTTTTAGTTAATGATCGTTTTAATAGTTTGTCGTTACATGGCGATAAGTCAGGTTTATTGACGGGGACTGTTAGTTTAGAAAATTTTATTAAAATTTAAAAAAATAGCGTAAACAATTTTTATTGTTTACGCTATTTTTTGATTATTTTTTAATTTTACGTTCATAACGTGAGTAATAGAGGAAGGCAATTAATCCTGAAATAACAGGACCAGCTATCATCCAGAGTGCATTACTTAATGTATCACTGATAACAGTGAATAGAATTCCAAAGGCTAAAACTAACCAAACGAAAATTGTAATGATAATTGTAGCTGTTTTATTTTTATATACTTCAAAAGGTCGGTTTAAATCTTGACGATTTTTGAAGAATGGGAAGGCACCAATTAAGAATAAATAAGGAACAGAAGTTGAGATATTTCCCATTAATGTTAATTTTGAATAGAATAATGCTGAATTTGAACCGCCAAATGAAACAGCCATAATGATGACAATAACGACGGCAGCTTGAATCCACATTGCAAATTCTGGCATGCTATGTTTATTTAATTTCGTCATTTTAGCTGGCCAAATGTCTTTAGGCGTTCCAAGAATAAATGATTTAAGTGGTGAATAGATTAAAACGAAGAATGCGCCTGTATAAGCCATAAACATGCTTAAACCAGTAATTCTAGCAAGTGTGTGCCCAAATACTGTTGACGCACCTGCACTCATTCCGAAGCTATGACCTGCGAAGTTACCTAAGTTTTCCATTAAGACGTAAGAGATGTTACCTAAATTAGCATTTTGACCACCAAGTTTGCTCCAATTGGTGCTGACACCCCAGAAAAAGATTGAGATTGAATAAGCAAAAAGAATCAATAAAGTTGAGATGATTAAACCTTTTGGAAAGTTTTTCTTGGGATTTTTAATACTATCCGTCACACCACTAACAGATTCCATACCACCATATGCAAAGATTGCAAAAACAATAAATGAAATCAAAGCAATGGGTGATTGGTAGTTAGGATTTCTAGAAGTCATGATACTTGTCATCCCGTGCCATGGTTCTTGAAGTGCACCATGATTAACAATTAAAATAATAATACTTAAAATTAAGAAAATAGCATTTAAACCTAAAATTGCGATACCACCAATTGAAGAAATCTTGGCAATGCTACTAATACCACGACTAGCAATAAAGGTAACCAACATAATCCAGATAATGGCTAGAACACCAATAGATTGTGTTGAAGATAGACCTAAAATAGCCCAAGATTGGGTTTGATCACTTCCGGCAAAAATTGTTGAAAGCGGGATCCAAACTTTAGAGGAAATAGATACCATCCAAACCACCCATGAGAAAAGCCAGATAAAGGTTCCTGTGAAGGCGAGTTTTGGGCCGATTGATTCAGCTAACCAAGAATAAATACCACCTTTTGATTCATTTAAAGCTGAACCATATTCCGCAAACATTAATGCAGTTGGTAAGAAAAAGAAAAATGCGGCTAAAACGTACCAAATAATACTGGCATACCCCATCTGAATAAAAGCAACAGGGGTGTTAGCAAATCCAAAAATGGTAGTGAAAATCATTAAAATGAAACTTGTTAGGGAAATCTTCTTTTGTTTGTCCATAAGACTGTTATAATTCCTTTCGGTTTCTGATTAATTATAGATTTTGGTCTGTTTTAAAATTCAATGGTGAGAAGTCAGTTGACAATGTAATTAGCTGACCAATTAAGGCTTTAACTTTAATTTCGGTGGTATTAGCCAACTTTAGATTTTCTTTAGTTAAAAAATCTGTGAGTGCTGGACCACTTTTTGAAATGGCATCTGTTTGAATTAATTTTACAGAGGCATTAAATTGACTCGCTAATTCTTTTTGGAGATTTTTTAATAAAGGACCAAATTCTAAATAATGAGAGTCAACTAAAATGCCCAATTGTTTGTATAACCAGTAAGCAGATTTATCGTCATACACATCGCTACCAATCTTGTAATTCTCTGGTGTATCCGAAATACCCGCAAAGAAAGGAACGTAAACGCTTTGTGCGGTGACGCCCATTGATAACCAGTGAATACCACCAATTTCAAAGGGTAAGGCAGGTTTAATTTGTAAAATGTGTGATTCCTGCGTTTTTGCTAAGCTAATAGGTCTGAATTTATGTTTGTCGCTAATTGACCCAGAGCCAATTGGATCATATTGGGTTCCTTGAAAATGCGATCCAAGAATTTGTTCCAGGTCTTCGAGCTGAATTAAATGGTCTGCTTGACGAATGAAGGGTAAATTCATGCTCATAGGATCCTGTGGTTCTACTGAAGGTGTCAAAAGTAATTGGCCATACCAAACTCTTGGTGTACTGTAGATTGCATCAGATTGATTTTGCGTCCCAAATATATTTCTAAAGTTAAATGAATTATTTTGACCATTTAAGTGATTATCAGAAACGAACTTTTGAATACCGGTGCTAAACATGAAATTATCAGAATCAGTAAAATCAATTTCTTGAATAGCCAGTTGGTTTGCAACAACGGCGTAAGAATTATCAGGTATACGTTGTGCAACCCAGTGATGGCCTGTCGCAATTTCCATATACCAAACGTTTTCTTGATCAGAGAACAAGACGCCATTTGTTTCACTTGAACCATATTGTTCAATTAGTGAGCCGAGATAGCGCACACCTTCTCTTGCAGAATGGATATAAGGAAGTGTGATTGTGACGATTGCTTCTTCTCCAATCCCGGTTTCAGTTAACAAAGGATCATAGCTGAGAACACGACTGTTTGCGTAGGCACTTTCAGTCGCGCTCATCGCAACACCATATTCGTTAAAGCCATCTTCTTCAAAAATCCCAAATTCAGGGGTCCATTCAGGAGTTGCTGAATATTTGCCACGAATATTTGGTAAAGGCATTTTAAAGTGGTTATCAGGTGATTCAAATACGGGTGATTGCTTAAATTCAGTATGGGAGTGAACAATAAAATGTTTTGGCCATGCTGTCTTTGCATCTTCATTACGACCAATAAATGTTGAACCATCTGCAGTTGCTTTGGAACCAGCTAAAATACTTGTACATGCTGAAAAACTAAAAGGGTCTATTGTCATGAGTATATCTCCTCTCTGTGAGTAAATTTATATCTTCCTATTTTATCATTTAATTTATATTTGGAGCAATAAATATTCATATTTAAAGGGTTATGCTGTATAAGGTTAGTTTAATGGAAATTTAAAATGAGAGATTTCTCATTTTATTAATAATTTTACTTAATAAAAGGTAAAATATATAGAATAATAAACAAAGGAGGGCGATTTATGAAACTATCTATTTCTGATACTGGCAAGAGACTTGGTGTTATTGTTTTTGCTGGTTTATCAAGTGCGCTAGCACTGAACTTTTTTTTAATTCCTGGTAACATTTTTGGAGCCGGAATTAATGGTATTGCGCAATTATTTTCATCAATTACAAATGATTTATTTCATTTTAAAATTGATACTGGATATTTAATTTTACTTTTTAATATTCCAATTGGATTATTAGGATGGTATAAAATAGGTCGTACCTTCACGTATTATAGTATTTTAACTGTTGCAGTGACGACGATTTTTACTATTATTTTACCGGTACATCAGTTATCAGATAATCCATTAATGGCAGCATTATTTGGTGGTGTGATCACGGGTGCCGGCGTTGGATTTGCATTGAAATATGGGTTTTCAACGGGTGGTATGGATATTATTGCATTAGTTCTAACTAAAACAACGGGGCGAACGGTTGGGTCATTAATGTTGTTAACGAATATGATTATTATTTTAACGGCAGGTTTTTACTTTAGCTGGGAAAGTGCCCTTTATACCATTATTTCAAATTATGCTATGTCACGAGTTGTTGATAGCATTCATACTTCTCATCAAAAATTAACAGCATTTATTGTCACTAAAAAAGCAGAAACGGTCGTCAGTGCCCTGCAAAAATCGTTAATCCGAGGTATTACGGTTATTGATTCAAAAGGGGCTTTCTCAAATGAAGACAGTAATGTTTTAATGTTGGTAATTACGCGCTATGAATTATATAATTTAAAAATGACAATTGGTGAAGTTGATCCGCATGCCTTTATTAACTTGGTGAATACTGCCGATATTGAGGGGAATTTTTTGGATGCAGATCAACAGGAACTATTGCGAAGAGAACAGTCAGCAAAATAAAAAGGAGATTTAGTATGCCTATTGTAAATATTGATTTAATCGAAGGGCGTTCACAAGAACAACTTAAGAATTTAGTTAAAGATGTCACTAGTGCAGTTTCAAAGAATACGGGTGCACCAGCAGAACATATTCATGTCATTTTGAATGAAATGCGTAAAGACCGTTATAGTGTTGGTGGCGTTCTAAAAAGTGACGAAAAATAAGAGCGTTAAAATGACTTTCGGGCTATCCTGAAAGTCATTTTTTTGTAAAAAAAGCCCAGACTGCATACTTGTCTGGGTTTTAACGATAATTATTTTGCTAAATTTAGATAGTTTTCTAAATAATGAGCAAGGCCATTTTCTTGATTATTTAAAGAGGTAACATCATTAGCTAGGTCTTTAATTGCAGGTGTCCCATTCTGCATTGCAACGCCCCAACCAGCATATGAAAGCATTTCTTTATCATTACTTTCATCACCAAAGGCAACAATATCTTTTTGCGCAATACCATAGTAATCCGCTAGATAAGAAACGCCAATTGCTTTTTGAATGCCTTTTGAAACAACTTCAAGAACGGCTTTTGGGCCACCCCAAGTATTCACTTCAATTACATCGCCATATTTTTTAAGTAGGTTATTTGTAATTAATTGCTTTTTATCTTGATCAACAAACATAGTGATTGATGTTGGATCCTTTTTTAGATTTTTCTGATTAAGGATTTGATTTGATTTTAAATCTTGTGGAAAAAAACCTTTAACCAATTGACTGGCATTATCAGCCAATAACATATCTTTTCCTTCAGCTGCTAACATATTGATACCTAATTCTTTTCTAGAATTAAGAATATCAAAAACGATATCTCGATTAATGGTGTATTCGTAAGATTTATCCCAATCTTTGTGTGGAATATGGGCTAATGCCCCATTAAAATTAATCATTGGAGTTGTTAATCCCAATGAGTCATAGATATGCTTTGAAATACGGTAGGGGCGGCCAGTGACGATACTGACAATGTGACCTTCAGCGGTTGCCTGATTAAGTACTTTTTTTGTTGTAGAACTAACTTCTGCATCATTATTTAAAGTGGTACCATCTAAATCAATTGTGATTAATTTTTTATTCATATTATTGTCCTCCATTAGCTTCACTTAAAATATCATATTACTGCGTTGAATTCTAGTACAATTACTTTTTAGTAAAAGTAAAGAGTTTAATAACATCAAAATAATAGATTGCAATGCTAAAATAGAAACGATAAACTATTGTTATTAGCTGGTTAAGAGAGGGTTGAACCTATGAGCGAAAGACGAAGTGCAGAAATTATTAAGCAAGATATTTTGGAACATCTAGAAAAAGTGATAGATCCAGAATTGGATATGGATATTATTAACTTAGGATTGGTCTATGAAGTTGAATTAGACAACAATAATTATTGTAATGTACAAATGACTTTAACAACAATGGGTTGCCCATTAACAGGTGTTTTATCAGATTTGGTAGAAGAGGCACTAAAACCAATTGTAGAAATACAAAAAGTGACTGTCCAATTTATTTGGAGTCCAGCCTGGTCAATTCAGCGTATGTCGAGATACGCAAAAATGGCATTGGGTGTACATTAAAAATTAAGGGGTAATTGAATTAATGATGCGAAGGCGGTACATATTTATAGTAGTCATTTTGTTATTGACATTTTTTACCACATTTTTATTTTTTAAGATGCAAGAAAAAGATTTGATTACAAAATTAGATAATCATAATTTATCTGAAAATGCTTATGTTCTTAAAACAAAAGAACAAGATTTAGATAAGTATAATAAGTCGTTGGCAAATTCAGGGAAAATTTCAAATTTTCAAATCCATTATCAAGTTAAAAATAAGAAAAATCTGTCTTATTTTTATGCAAAAGGCAAATATGAACAACCCCCAATGATTTCGGGGACGTTCTTTTCAAGTAATGACTTTCTATCTGAAGTTCCAGTAGCGGTAGTAGGCCGAAATGTAGAAAAAAAATTGTATTCACCATTTCATCAACAGTACTACGAATTAAATGGGCAATATATTGCTGTTATTGGTATTATGGGTGATAAATATAATTCTGAACTGGATAATCAAATTTTTATCGCAATGTCGGCTGCTGATACAAGTAACTTAAGGGCACATGATGCGAAAATTATTATTGATTCAAAAAAAGCCGTGACGAAGGATACATTAACTGCTGAACTAACTAATACAAAAGTGTCAAAACAAGTTAAGGATAAGCTGATTTTGACGGACCATTCATGGATTAGTAGACATTGGCAGCAAGCTGTTGGCTTATTAGCTGTTGTTATTGGTGTTATGATGGCAACGTATATCTGGATTATTGGCGTTAGCAAGCAAATACGTAACCAAAAATTTATCAAACAATCAAACCGAGTAATTATTTGGAATAATCTGTTAATTTATATGGGTTCTTTCTTAGTTGGTGGTTTAATAGGGACAGCGATTGGGCAAGAACAATTTTCTATTAAAACAAATATGCTGGCTTTGTATGAGTTTGAGGGAATTCTTTTCATCATCGCATCAGGTATTTTCTATTTGATGATTCGCAAAAGAGTTAATAAATAAGAATAAAATTAGTAAAGGCCTCAAATCAGTTAGTTTCTTCTAACAATGATTTGAGGCCTTTACTTATGTCGTTATCGCTATTTAGTATTTTTAAAATTTTGTAACTCAGGGGATAAAATGATTCTAGTTTTTGGTAAATCGGCTACGGTTTTTGTGCCAAGTAGAGTCATAATCATATTAATTTTTGTTTGATAGTCTAAAATAGTCTTTGTTAGCGCTTCTTGTCCTTGTTTATTAAGAATATGCAGGAATGTCCCTGATAAACCGACGCTTTTAGCACCTAAAACAAGGCACTTAACGATATCTAATGGTGTCCGAACACCACCAGAGGCAAAAATTGTTAAGTCATTTTGCAATGATTGTGTATCGATGAGACTTTCAGCTGTTGTGAGGCCCCAATTTTCAAGGAAGGAAAAATCTTTATCATGTCTACGTTCATTTTCAATTTTTGCGAAATTTGTGCCACCACGGCCAGAAATATCAACATAACGAACACCAATATTAGATAATTGTTGAACTGTTTTATGTGACATGCCAAAACCAACTTCTTTAACAATGACGGGTACTTCAAGTTGATTCACAATTTTTTCAATATTCTTTAACCAGTGAAATTCGCGTTCGCCTTCAGGCATAACAATTTCTTGAGCAACATTGATATGAATTTGAAGGGCATTTGCTTCAATCATATCAACTGCTTTTTTGGCCTGATCTAGCGTAGCATTGGCACCTAAGTTGGAAAAAATTAGGCCATTTGGATTTTTTTCACGTAGAATTTTAAAAGTATGTGCTACTGAAGGATCTTTTAAAGCAATACTTTGTGATCCTGTCGCAATCGGTGTATTTGTCATGGCTGCGACTTCAGCCAGTTGTTGATTCAAGAGTCCTGTTTGTTCACTGCCCCCAGTCATAGCATTAATGTAGAAGGGTGAATGAAATGAAAAATCGGGAAGTTCAACATTAGATTGAACTTCCCTGACAGAAAGCTCAGGTAAATTTGAAGGAACAAGCTTGATTTCATTCAATTGATTTTTCGATTCAGAGGTGAATAATTTTTCAGTGATAAATACGTGCTCGTCTTTTCGATGACTTTGAATTAAATTAGCGTCTTCAACCATAAAAGCTCCTTATCTTAACGATCCAATTATAATAATGTTACTTTAATATTTAAGGGTTGGATATGATTTTTTTCCCAATCTTTAAATAATTTTTTGCGGTTGGTTTCAGATGTTACTAAGGCGATACCACAATCACCACCACCAGCACCTGATGTTTTTGCGGCGGCATGCTGAGACTCTGATAAATCACAAAGGGTAGTTAGTGCCTTAGTTTCAATAATAATCTGACTTGCATTGGCCAAACGTTGTAAAATTAATCGGTTATTTGTGATTTCTTTTTGAATAAGTACAGAATCATTTAATTCAAAACCTTTAATCAATGCTGTGACACATTTTTTTGAAGCCTCTAAAAATTGAGTATAAATTGCTTTTTGTTTTGATTTGAAAATGGCCATTTTATCAACAAAAATGGAAGTTGAGGCTGGAGAACCAGTCCAACCTATTAATAAGTCTAAGTCTTTTGGGTGCGTTAAGCGTTTAACGGAAAGCAAGGGCCAATCCATAGTTAGAAGTTCAGTTAATGATTTGTCTTGTCTCATAATTTTTAACCAGTCTCGATCAAATGAATGATAGGCGATCCAGCCCCCGTAAACACTAGCAGCGATGTCGCCAAGTGAACCATTTCCTTGAACATCTAAATGAGCCATTGCGGCTAATTTGAAAAGTGCGTTCTCTGTTAATGTTAACTTATAAAATTGAGAAAGGGCACGGACAGTTGCTACGGTGACAGCGGCAGAACTACCGAGACCATATTTTTTCCCGTCAGTACTATCCAAGTCACTATCAATGTTAACGTGATAGTTAACCATTTGTTTTCCAACAGATTGTGCATATAATTCAGTTAGATGGATTGCTGATAATATATAATGAAACGGATTATCTCGATTATCAAAAATAATGTCATTTCCCTGACGATGCCAGAATAAAGAATTTTCTTGATATTGTTTGGACGAGATACTGCCTATTTCTTTGCTTGCTTCAATCGTCACGGTCACAAATTGGTCAATAGCAACAATAATTGCTGGTGATCCAGGTTCAACGATTGCATATTCTCCTGCAATATAAAGTTTACCTGGTGCTTTAGCGGTAATCAAATGGCTCAATTCCTTTCGATAGGGATAACATTAGATGAGTGTTACCCCTGGTCCTGGTTTAGCGACTAGAAGTTTGTCTGAGCCGAAAAGAGGACTTAATTTATTTAAAATATAAGGTGTTTCAGCTTTAGAACAAATAATTTTAACATTTGGACCAGCATCCATTGTAAAGTAACAGGTAATACCAGCTTGTCGTAATTCACGAACAGCATCCATTGCACGAATACTATCAGGATTAAAGTAAGTAAAGCTGGGATTAGCACTTAAAGTTGTTGCGTGCATCTTCATTGCATTATTTTCAGCAATTTGACCAACTTGATCAAGATTCTTTTCCGAAATGGCTTGCTTCATTGCAATTAAATCACGTTCAGAAGATTTAACCCATTCGTGATAAAAAGGGGACGTATCTACAGAGTGCTGCATCCCTGAGCGAGAACCAATTTCTTTTTCATGACTATTAATCATAATAGCAATCATTTGAATATCCCAGTCAATAGTTTCTTCAATGGGGACGGCGAAAGAATCTTCGTCGTTGTGTCCTTTTTTCCATTCAACAAGACCGCCAAAAATAGAACGACTAGCTGAACCGGAACCACGACGTGCGAGTCGTGATAATTCACGTTTTGTTAAATCTAATCCAATTGCTGCGCTAGCTGCTGTTGCCAGGGCAGCGTACGCACTGGCTGATGAGGCAAGTCCAGCTGAAGTAGGTACATGATTTATCGATTCTACTTTGGCGAACATATTTTTTTTTGCTTTTTGACGCACAATGTCTAAAAAGGCAGAGACTTTCTTATCGCTTTTTTGTTGATTATTTAGGTAAAAATGATCTTCGGATAATGTGTCATCAAAAGTGACCGTTGTGTCAGTATAAAAATGATCTAATGTTAAAGAAAGACTACTGTTATAGGGAATAATCAAATCTTGATTTTCTTTACCCCAGTATTTGATGAGTGCGATATTAGTATGTGCACGTGCGGAAACTTTATTTTTCAATATCTTGTGACTCCTTTTTAAGGGGCTGAATCCAGGTTGCAATCGCACCATTTCGATTTAAGAGATGACTTAGCGTTAAGGCTTCTTCAGATGTTTTAACGAGGGCAATCATACAGCCACCGCCACCACCACCAGTCAGTTTGGCTCCTAAAGCCCCATTTGCTAAACTCGTTTCAACAAGTGCATCTAATTTTGGATGACTAACGCCCAAGTCTTTTAATAATTCGTGTGATCGCGTTAAAGTATGGCCTAAACTAATCGCATCATCTGTGGCAATTTGAGATTTAGCCATGCTCGTGAGTTGACCAAGTTCAGCAATTATTTTTTCAGTTGTATCAGGACTTGATAGGACACGATCACGAACTTTTCCAACAGTCAGGCCAGTTTTTCCTTTGATACCAGTATCTGCAATGACTAAAGTTGCTTCTATATTTAATGGAACCGGATAAGCTTCTTGATGTTTAATGAACCAGATTGGATCATGGCTACTCGTCGTTGCTGCATCAATGCCACTTGGAGAACCATGTGTGGTCGTCTCAGCAATATTGGCAATCAGTAAGAGTTCTTCGCGACTAATATCAGTTTTAAAAAAAGTATATAGGCTTCTGATGATAGCAATGACTGTTGCTGCTGAAGATCCCATACCACGTTCAGAAGGAATATCACTGTCAATCGTTAATTTAAAAGATTGTTTTTGCTTATTCAATAATTGTAAAATGTGCTGAACGACTTGTTTGATGCCACGCATATTCATTGGAACATATTTTAATTCGCCACTATAAAAACGACTTGTGATCCATTGTTTATCGGCCATAGCTTCCGTTGAAACTGAAATCTTCACGTTTGGTAAGGGAAGTGCAATGGCTGGTTGACTATAAACGACAGAGTGTTCGCCGATTAGTATAATTTTGGCATGACTAGTACCAATTGCTTTGTGCATTAAATTATCTGACAAATTGTTCAAAAAAAAGAGTCCTCTCCGGATAAATTTACTTCTATTATCATACCTTAAAATCGTCGTTATGGCTATAATTGACTAAATGAACTTAGGTAATTCATAATGATTTAGGTTTTAGCATATGATTCTTTAAGCAATATGGTAAAATAAAAACATAGAAGCGCTAACTTAAAAAGACTGGTGATAAACTGCAATGAATAAAAATACGATTTACGCCGTGGTAGATATTGAAACGACAGGAACGAATCTTAAAAGTGGTAACCGAATGATTCAATTTGGTTGTGTTTTGGTTCAAAAAAATAAAATAATAAATTCTTTTTCATTTGATATTAATCCTGGTATGGCAATTCCGAAAGCTATTACGGAATTAACGGGTATAACAAACCGTCAAATTAGAAAGGCCACGTATTTTGAAGATGTGGCTGCAACTATTTATGCCCTTCTTCAGGATACTGTTTTTGTTGCGCATAATATTAATTTTGATTTACCATTTATAAATAGTGAATTGGAGCGGGTTGGCTATCCTGCATTAACAATCAAGGGCATTGATACTGTTCAGCTTAGTCAGATTTTATTGCCAACGGCACCTAGTTTTAAATTAAAAGATTTAAGTCAATATCTGAATTTAACGCACGAAAATCCGCATCATGCTGATAGTGATGCTCACGTAACTGCCGAATTGTTTATTTTTTTATTAACGCGTTTAGAAACAATTCCGAGAGAAACACTATTTGAAATAAATCAACTGAGTTCATTTTTATTAAGAAATACGAAAGAATTATTTTTGGATGCTTATAATGATAAGCAAATGAATCAAGAAAGACTTCCCAATTATTTACATATTGTTGGGGGTCTCGTTCTTCGACGTAGGAAACAAAATACTTTTAATTTAACGAACTATGATTACCCAGAAAATGAAATAGATAAGAAAAAAATCTTTGAAACGTTGTTAAGTTGGCGACCTGAACAAGCAAAAATGATGGATATCATTGATGCACATTTAAAAAGCCATGAACGAACACTAATTGTTGAAGCACCTACGGGAATTGGTAAAACGTTGGGTTACTTAATACCATCTGCGTATTATGCCCAGAACCATAAGCAAATTGTGATTAGTAGTGCAACAACGTTACTTCAGACACAGTTAATGAATCAGGCCTTACCACTACTTAATCAATTATTACCTTTTCAAACAACTGCAGTTAACTTGAAAGGGAGCAATCATTACATAAATTTGGCGGAATTCAAAAAAGAATTGACGCAAAAAGAATCCTCAGGACAGGTAGCCTTGATGAAGATTCGAATCTTGGTTTGGTTAACAATTACTAAGACTGGGGATTTAGATGAGTTAAGATTATCAAGTTATCAAAATCCTATTTTTAATCAAATTAAGCACCATGGTGTTGGAAGCTTGGTCTTGACTGATCCATTTTTTGAAGTTGATTTTATTAATGCATTATACAAACAAGTTGAAACGACAGCAATTATTTTTACGAATCATGCTTTTCTGATGAAACATCCGGACTTGTTCAATTCAGACCGCACTAAAAGTGCACCTGAATTGATTGTCGATGAAGCACAGCATCTGGCGGATGTCGCATTGCAATCAAATAAAGGGCGCATTCGATTTTGGAAGATGATTAATCTATGTGATTCACTTTTAACGAGTATGCAAAGTTCAC
Source organism: Dellaglioa sp. BT-FLS60 (assembly GCF_054941065.1). Taxonomy (NCBI): domain Bacteria; kingdom Bacillati; phylum Bacillota; class Bacilli; order Lactobacillales; family Lactobacillaceae; genus Dellaglioa; species Dellaglioa sp. BT-FLS60. The sequence goes on along the minus strand of NZ_JBSOLI010000031.1, from coordinate 4,238 downwards.
AAAAATTTTCTTTTAATAATTTAATGGCAACTAATTTTTTAACAATTGGTGAAAACAATCAATTGTTGACTGAAATTAGAAAGTTACGGGAATCAGTTGAGATACTCATTAAACAACTTTCAAGGGAATATGGTCGACGAATTAATAGAAATTCAAAAATAAAAAATGACACAACTGGTAAAGCAATTATTTTAAAAGCGACTGAGTTAATTGAATTAATTAACAGAAATAAAATTGTGATTGAATCCGTTTCGAAACTATTACCTCTATTAAAAAGAGATGATAACATTTTGCAAGACCGATATATAGTTGCGAAAAATCAACAGAATGTTGGTCGAGAAGAACGGCAACTTTTGAGTCGTGTCCATAGCTTTTTTAAACAATTATTTGCAGAACTTGAAGGTTGGAGTATCTTTGATCAAAATCAGGATAAATTAAATGAAAAGGTCCTTTGGCTGAGCTTTCCAATTAATGGACAAACAGACAAGTTGCAATTTGAATTTAGCTTATCGGATTCGACACATTTTCTTTCGCAAACCATTTATCGACACTTCAATCATTTAACGTTCACAGGAGCGACATTATTATTGCCTGATAATCCAAATTATATTGTTGATCAGTTAGATATTCGTGAAGATAATTATAAAATTGAAAAATTAGGAAGTCCTTTTGATTATGTGAACCAAGCTAAATTGTATATAGCAAATGACTCAATTGATGTTCGTTCATCAAAAGACCTTTATGAGGCATATCTAGCTGATTCAATTTATCAAATCATTCAATCACAACGTCGTCAAACACTTATCTTATTCAATTCACTTGATACAATCATGAATGTTTATGAGTTACTTACGAAGAAAGGATTACACATTGATCGTGAGCTTCTAGTCCAAGGGATTACAGGACGACCTGAAAAATTAACTAAGCGCTTTTTATTAGGCAAGGATGCGATTTTATTGGGTACCGGAAGTTTTTGGGAAGGCGTTGACTTGCCAAATGATAGATTAGAGCTCTTAATTGTGACCCGGTTACCGTTTGAGTCACCAGAATCATTGAACGTCAAAGCGAAAGAAAAAGAGTTTGAAGGGCAAGGTAGAGATGTCTTTAGTGATTATTCTTTGCCAAGAGCGACAATGAAACTTAAACAAGGATTTGGACGCTTAATTCGAACACCAACTGATAAGGGTGCAATGATTGTGTTAGACAATCGTTTAATTAATCAGAGTTATGGCAAACAAATGATTGATGTGTTGCCAGAAAAATTACCAATTGCAAATGAGCCATTGTTGGCTATCATTACTGATTTAAAGAAATTCTTTAGTTGATCATGATATTCAATCGGAATCATAGAATGTCTGTTATAATGTGGTAATACAAAGTTAAGACAGGAGTAAAATTAGTTATGCGAAGATCCCAAAAGAAATCAAAGAATGTCGTTTTTCTTTCCATACTCGGTGCTATAATTGTTATTTTAGTAGGAGCTTTCATTTTGTATAATCGCGCGAAATCTCCAATGGTTACTGCAGAAAAAGAGGCAGTTACAATCGCTAAAAAGTACGCGAATTTAGACAAAGAAACTGCATTTTATAGATATAATAGAAACGCAACTTATTTTACAGTTGCGGGTACAACAAAAGATAATAAAAATATTTACGTGATTGTTGCTCAAAAAGGTGGAAAAGTTAAAGTGCTATCTCAATCAAATGGCAAGTCAAAAAATGACATTTTAACTTATATCTGGAATGAAAAAAAGCCAAGTAAAATATTGAATGTTGGACTTGGTATATACAATGGTGTGCCTGCATGGGAAGTTAGTTATTTGAATAAGAAAAAAGCACTTTGCTATGAGACTATTCAATTTTCAAATGGGAAAATTTTGAAATCTGTTGAAAATATCTAATTGTCTTATGGACTAATATATCCGACTAATGATATTATAAAAGGAATGAAATCGGTCTTGTAACTAGGATCGTAATGAGGAGGAAGTTTATTGAAAACAATTAGTATAATTGATGCTAAAAATCATGTTGATGAAGAAGTAAAAATCGGTGTTTGGCTTACTAACAAAAGATCAAGTGGTAAAATTGCCTTTTTACAATTACGAGATGGTAGCGCCTTTTTCCAAGGAGTTGTTATAAAAAGTAATGTTAGTGAAGAAACTTTCGAAATGGCTAAAGAATTACATCAAGAATCTAGCTTGTATGTTATTGGTGAAATTCATGAAGATAAACGGTCACCATTTGGTTATGAAATTGAAGTAAAATCGCTTGAATTAGTTGGTGATAGTCAAGATTACCCAATTACGCCTAAAGAGCATGGAACAGAGTTTTTGATGGATCATCGTCATTTATGGCTACGTTCAACAAAACCATTTGCGGTTATGCAAATCAGAAATGAAATTATTCGTGCAACGTATGAATTTTTCAATAAAGAAGGGTTTATCAAGATTGATGCCCCCATCTTAACTGGTAGCGCACCAGAAGGAACAACTGAACTTTTCCATACTAAATATTTTGACAAGGATGCTTATTTATCACAATCAGGTCAATTGTATGAAGAAGCTGGTGCAATGGCTTTTGGTAAAGTCTTTTCTTTTGGACCAACTTTTAGAGCTGAAAAATCTAAGACAAGACGTCATTTAATTGAATTTTGGATGATTGAACCTGAAATGGCATTCATGCATCAAGAACAAAGTCTTGAAGTTCAAGAACAATATATTGCTTTCTTAGTTCAGAATGTTTTGGATAATTGTGACTATGCTTTAGATATTCTTGAAAGAGATAAAGAAGTCTTAAAAAGTTATACGAAAACACCATTCCCTAAAATCTCTTATGATGAAGCCATTGAATTATTGCAAAATTCTGGTGAATTTCCTGATACTAAATGGGGAGATGATTTCGGTTCTCCAGAAGAAACTTATTTGGCAGAGCATTTCAGTATGCCAGTATTCGTTTTAAATTATCCAAAAGCAATTAAACCATTCTATATGAAACCACATCCAACAAGAGAAGATGTTGTTATCTGTGCTGATTTGTTAGCACCTGAAGGATATGGCGAGATTATCGGTGGTTCAGAACGTGAAACTGATTTAGACAACTTAATGGCCCAAATTAAAAAAGCTGGCCTTAATGAAAAAGATTACGAATGGTATTTAGATCTTAGAAGATATGGTAGTGTTCCTCATTCAGGCTTCGGTCTTGGATTAGAACGCGCAACAACTTGGATTACAGGTGAAGAACATATCCGTGAAGCTATTCCATTCCCACGTTTATTAAACCGTATTTACCCATAAAGCAGTTAGAAAGAACCTTAAAACAAAAAATGTTTAAGGTTCTTTTTGTTATTGAGGAGGAAGTTCAGTATGGAACAATTTATGAGTCAATTTTTAGAAGCAGGAGAAACACATGTTTCTAATTTAATTTTACAGAATTATCGAAAAATTGGATTAACTGGCGATGAATTGCTGTTTTTAATCCATTTGTTAAGCTTTAATCAAGCCGGGAATAAGTTCCCAGATACAAATCAAATAGCAAGTCAAATGGGGGTTACAACTCAAGAAACATATACCTTATTGCAAAAATTAATTGAGAAAAAAGTTATTTCTATTAAAACAATTGATGATCTTAATGGCTATAGTACTGATCAATTTGATTTTAACGCTTTGTATGAAAAATTAAATAACTTGAGTCAAAGAGTACAAGAAAAGGTTGAAGTTGTTAAAGATAATAATTCTCGAAAAGATGTTTATGAAAAAATCGAAGTTGAATTTGGGCGTCCGTTATCGCCGATGGAATTAGAAAGTATCAGCATGTGGATTGACCAAGATCATTATAAACCAGAGCTTATTCTGATGGCGCTTAAAGAAGCTGTGTTGAATCAAGCCTATAGTTTAAAATATATGGATAGAATTTTACTAAATTGGGAAAAGAAACATATCAAAACAAGTCAAGATATAAAAAAAGATAAAGAGAAAAGACAACAGAAGAATTTTTCAAATAATAATGATAATTCAAATAAGTCGGGTGATAAGCCAGAGATTCCACTATATCATTGGTCAAACTGATGAAAAATTTGAAATTATAAAAAAAGTGCCTGTCAACAGTCAAATACTGGCTCTTCGTCAACTGTTGTTGGTGAAATTGTCATTGAGAAATCTGTTATTTGATAACAGGTTTCTTTTTTTGCTTAAAATTTAATTGTACTCAAAATACGTAAACGATACTGGCTAAAATTTTTAA